>JADGBX010000315.1 GCA_015231265.1 Magnetococcales bacterium
AGCTCCTTTTGTCGAGACTGTTTTTGGGTTGAAGTCCGACTCAGTTGCGACGACTGCTTCAATAAGGATGGGATCCATGCCCTCCTGTTTCGCGATGGAGTGAATCATCTTCTTGATAGAAGTGCGACGGGCTGCATCTGCGTCGAGTGGCATAAGAAACAGGAGCGTCACAGCCAACAACAGTCCAACCGTATTTAAGGTGTGCTTAAACAGAGCCGAACTGGTGTGATGGTAGGTGAATCGTCGCATAAAAACTCTATACACGTTGGATGCCAGCCAGTTGCCGGCCACACGGAACTGCATTGTGTTGGCATGCTCGTCGATGGCTGAAGAAAAGATCCTGTTGTTCATGCGTACAGAGTCTGTTTCTGTGAACCGCATCCGAGCGTATTCCTCCATGAATGGCGCGTGCCTGAACATAGAGCGAGAGATCAAAGTGCAGTGCAGACGTGCTTTTCTTGGAAAAGAAGAAGCGGTTGCTGTCGGTTCCTTCGTTGATGAGCGGGCACTCCTGCATGAACCTCTCTTTCATCTCCTCTCCAACCTCATACGCTGGCATCTGTATGCAAGGACCGATCCATGTTCGGATCTGCTCTCTTCTTGCTCCCAACTCTATCATGTCATTGATGCTGTTCTCCACCACACCCGCAAAGGCGCCACGCCATCCTGCGTGTACGGCGGCGATGACGCCTCTGTTTTCATCGGCCATGAGAACAGGGGCGCAATCCGCAGTCAGAACGGCAATCACTTCACCACGACATCGTGTGACGATGGCATCGGCATCCTGTTTCGCAACCGACCCACCCTCTTCCAGTATGGTAACCGTAGCACTGTGGACTTGATTGACGGTGTGCAGACGCTCTCGGGTGCTGCCCAGATGCTCCATGAGGCGTCGGCGGTTCTTTTCAACATGGTCAGGATTGTCCTCAACATGATCTCCATAGTTTGCCGATTGCCACGGACCGGTGGAGACGCCACCGCTTCGCACGGTAAAGAATGGAGAAATCCGTGATCCTGTTTGCAGTTCATTCCAAGTGAGTAGCACTGTTCATCCTGTCGTTCTGGCGATTGTTCAATGCTCGGACATGGTCATGGCGGGCAAAGCCTGGAGCATTATCGTAATGAAAACCTTGAAAGCAGAAGGAAAACGTTTCATGATTGCTCGGTTTTGAGTGTTGAGCTCCTTGCTCCGGAGGGTTCCGGGGCTGCCCACCTGACACGCAACATGCGTTCAGATCTGCACATTTTCGTGTCAGGAAGGGTTCACAGTCACCCCAATTATGGTTGCCAACCTGGGTGATGCAAATCCACAAGGAGGAATCCGAGTATCATGGCATTTTACGAGACAATCTACATCGTCAGACCCGATCTGACCAATGAGCAGGTTGAAGCGGTCGTCAAACGTCTGCAGGGGTGGTTCACCAAAGAGGGTGGCACCATCTCCCAAACCGAGATGTGGGGTCGTCGGACCCTGGCCTACTCCATCGACAAGCATGCCAATGGCTACTATGCCTTCCACATCGCCGAAGGACAGGGCGACATGATCGCCAAGGTGGAATCGAAGGTGCGCATTGATGAGGACATTCTGAAGATCATGAATGTGCGCATCACCAGCCCCTCGGGCAAACCATCTCCTCTGGCCATGCAGGATGAACGCAAAGAGGGTACTGGACGTCGCGAATCTCCTGGTCGGGAGTAAATACGGTCATCGTTGAAGCTAGGGGTAGTGAGTCGCTTGTGACGAGAGAGGGGATTGAAAAGGAGCCGCGGGCCGAGAACTACACCGTCATTGATGGCGAAGTGGTCGAACCTGTGGAGCACCGTTTTACCCCCTCCGGAAAGAGCGTGCTAATGTTTCTTCTGGAGCATCTCTCCGAAGGAGACGAAGCGCTTGGACGCGTTCATCTGCGTATCTCCGTCTCGATCTTTGGGATGTTGGCTGATGTGTGGTCTCGCTCGGTTAAACCGGGTATGCGGCTTCAGGTCAGTGGATATCTCAATCAGCGACGTTGGATCAGAGATGACGAGACCCGGTGGGGTAAGATCGAACTGCATGCCAGAAAGATTGTCGCCCTTCCTGATCCGAATGCGCTCCCATCCCACGATGAAAACACCGTTGCTCCCAGTGGTGGTTAACGCTATCGACCTTACTTGAATGCAGGTATTCAGACACCATAGTGCAGAGTACCGCTTCATGAACAATAAGAAACATTTGAATCGGCTTCATGGGGGCTCTTCCGTCTCCTGCCGGTTTCAAAGAAGGAGTTGAGAAAGATGTCAGAACAATCCGAAGGCAAACGGCCAGAGTCCTCAGATGGTCCCCGTCCCCAGCGTCTTCAGCGGGCATCGGGCTTCCGCCGTCCTTTCTTTCGCCGTCGTAAAGTGTGTGTCTTCTGCGCTGACAAGACACTGACCATTGAGTACAAGGATCCCAAATTGATGGGCCGCTTTATTACCGAGCGTGGTAAAATGGTGCCCAGTCGCATTACCGGTATCTGTGCAACGCACCAGAGGGGTCTTTCCAAAGCGATCAAGCGTGCGCGCAATATCGCTCTGTTGCCCTTTGTGGTCAAATAAGAGGAAGTGTTCGGTTGAACAGAAGAGCGTAGAACTGCCCTTGTGAACGCCGAAACGGATGGCACGGCATGAATCGAGAGATACGCCACGCGATATCTGCCGGTCTGTTGGCGACGGCCCTGTTGGCTCTGCCGCTGATGGTCCCCCTATTCATGCCGCTAATGCCTTTAGCGCCCCTTCCGCTCTATTTGGTTGGGATACGTTTCGGAGTGCGGGCGGTGTGGCTGTCGTCGGTGGTCATGCTCCTTTACGGGCTCATGACGACTGGATTGATCTCGGTTGCACTGCTTCAGACGCTGATCATTGTCGGCTTTCCGGCATTAACGGCGTGGTTGATCAGACGGCAGTGGTCTTTGGGGTACTGTATCCTTGCAGCAGTCTTCATTGCGTTGGCAGTGCTGCTGGCGGGTCTTCTGATCAGTTGGGTCGTGGATTTTGATCCGGTTGTCCATGTTGCCGAGCGTATCCGCCAAGTGACGGATGCTCTGATGGCTTCCCTGGAACCGGGAGCAATCGATGCGGTCCAGAGAGCGCAATTGAGTCGGGCAATGGATCAGTTTGCCGACTTCTTTGCACCGCTGTTCCCCGGGCTGTTTCTATCAGGGTGGTTGGTGCTTCAGTTGATCAATCTGCAACTGAGCCGTCACATTTTGATCAAAATGGGCGAAAAGCGCTTCATCCTTGATGATCCCGTCTGGTTTCGGGTTCCTGACCTCTTCGTCTGGGCTCTGGTGGTCGGGTTAGCGCTCTCACTTGCCGTTGACGGGTTTCTGCGTTTCGCAGCGATCAACCTCTGTCTGCTTCTGGCTGTTCCCTATTTTTTTCAGGGGCTTGCTGTATTGCAGACTTTGTTCAACCTCTATCGTATTGCGCCGTTTTTTCGCACACTGTTCTATGTCATGCTGTTTCTTTGGCTGGAACTTGCGATTCTCGTAGCGCTTGTCGGACTCGGTGGGGCATGCCTCGGGACTAGGGTG
>JADGBX010000316.1 GCA_015231265.1 Magnetococcales bacterium
AATTGTGAATAAATATTATGGATATCAATGAAGAGGGGGTTGTACACAGTGTTTTTGTAACTTTAACGGAATGGAAAGACAGATGACTCTCTTTTCCCAATCCAATGCCGTCCATGTTCTGCGCGAGCCTTTCCTGCGCAGCATGCTGTTCCTCTCTCTGTTGATTGCAGTAGCGCTGCCGGTCTACGAGCGCTATTGGGTCTACCCGGAGTTCCATACACTTCTGATCGCCAAAACCGAGCGGGATGCCGTGCGCACTGCGCGCCACCTCTCCTCGCCCCTCTATGGCGTCAAGGAGCATCTGGTCAAATCAGAGATTCCTCCTGGCTTTCGTGAAGAGGTGGAGACCTTTTCCGCCGATTTCGATATCTGGAAGATCCGCCTCTTCACCAGAGAGGGGGAGATCATCTACTCCACCAAAACCGAAGAGGTGGGGCGGAGGAACGACAAGAGCTATTTCCACCAGATCGTGGCCCAGGGCGATATCTTCAGCAAAGTCGCGAAAAAACAGTCCAAGAGCATGGAGGGAGCCACACTCGATATCGATGTTGTCGAAGTGTATGTTCCCCTTATGAATAAAGGGCAGTTCATCGGGGCGTTCGAGGTCTACTACAACATCACCGATGAGCAGAATGCGCTGGACACCATCCTCTATCACTCCCTGCGCAATCTCTTCTTCATGGTGTTGATTCTCTTCTTCTTCACCCTGCTGCTCATGCTGCGAGCCAGCCGTGAAGTGCGTGACAGGCAGGCGATTCAGGATCGTCTCATGGAGAGTGAAGAGCGCTTTCGCAACATGGCCTCTTCCGCCCACGACGCCATCATCCAGATCGATGACAAGGGGGTGATCCGGTACTGGAACGACACCGCCCGTCTGATCTTCGGCTACTCTGAAGGAGAAGCGGTGGGGCAGAGCGTCTTCTCCACCCTGGTGCCGGAGCGCTTCCGCCAGTCGGCAGAGCGGGGGATCTCCTCCTTCGCCGGCAGTGGCAAGGGGAGCTTCGTCAATCAAACCGTTGAGCTGATCGCCATGAAAAAGGGTGGCGAAGAGCTGGAGGTGGAGCTCTCCCTCTCCAGTGTTCGTGATGGTGTTCGCTGGCTCTCCACGGGGATCGTCCGCGACATTTCCGCCCGTAAACAGATGGAGCAGAAACTGAAATTGGGGGCCAGTGTGATCGAACACGCCCTGGAGGGGGTTCTGGTCACCGATGCCGATCAGAAGGTGGAGATTGTTAATCCGGCCTTCTGTACTCTGACCGGTTTTGACGCCTGTGAGGTGATCGGTAACACGCCGAAAGTTCTGCGCTCAAACCGCCACGAAGCCTCGTTCTACGAAACCATGTGGCACAGCATCAACAGCCAGGGCTCGTGGCAGGGTGAGATCTGGAATAAACGCAAGAACGGCTCCATCTTTCTGGAGTGGTTGAGCATCAGCGCCATCACCGACAGTGAAGGCAAGGTGACCAACTACATCGGAATCGCCACCGATATCACGCAACGCAAAGCGTTCGAGCAGCATCTGGAGCGGCTCGCGTTCTACGATGCCCTCACCGGTATTCCCAACCGCATGCTGTTCCACGATCGCATCTATCAGGAGCTTAATCTCTGCAAACGGCGCAACCAGCAGCTTGCCGTTTTCTATCTTGATCTGGACCGCTTCAAACAGGTGAACGACACCTTCGGCCATAAGGTCGGCGACATGTTGCTTCAGGAGGTGGCCAACAGGTTGCAGACGCTGCTGCGCAATGAGGATACCGTTGCCCGTCTGGGTGGGGATGAGTTTGCCATTCTCTTGCGGCGCATCAGCAATGCCCACGATGATGCGGTGCTGATCGCCGAGCGGGTCATTGCCACGTTGGAACAACCCTTTATCCTCGAAGGCAACCGCTGTGAAATCGGTACCAGTATCGGCATCAGCCTCTACCCCTTCGACACCGATAGCGAGGATATGCTGGTCAAGTATGCCGACAACGCCATGTATCAGGCCAAACGGGGCGGGCGCAACCGCTTCATGTTCCACGATGCTCCCGTTGATGCGGATTCTCAGGGGGGTGAGGATGACGGTGGGTGATGGTGACGGTGGGTGATGGTGACGCCGCGGCGCGTCGTGTAGGAATCACTGAAGAGAGGGGAAGGGTGCCTCCCCCTCTCGCCACGATCCGGCGCTCTGTTTAATTGAAGATGTTCTTGACCGAATCCATCATGTCATTGAACCAGGATGCGCTCTCTTCGGCCTTCTTTTTGGCCTCTTCCATCTGACCTTTGGCGCCGCCCAGGCTCTCTTCCAGTTTCTTCTCCGCTTCGGCACGCAGATTCTCCACATTAACGGCGTCACGGCCCTCTTGCAGTTTCTTCTCCGCCTCTTCCCGGAGCGTGTCCAGATCGCCCACGGACTGGGCCTGTTCCGTGGCCGACTGCATCTGTTTTTCCATCTCCCCTTTCTGCTCCTCAAGACAGCCGCTGAGAAGGAGGGTGGCGGAGAGGGAGACGAGCAGGGTGGTTGTGTGACGTTTCATTGTGGTTCCTCACGATTGGGCGATGAATGGGAATCTGTGGAGAGCCACTGACGGCGGTCGTCCACTTTGCGGATCTTGCGGGCACCGAACGCCTGTTCCGGTTGGAAGTCGAAGGCGAAGCGTACCAGTCCGTAACGATGCAGAGAGTCCATGTCAAAGATAGCATGGATGAGCGCCTGGTGAAAATCCTCTTCCAGAGCGGCGACCGACTCCAGTAGAGTGAGCGTTATCAATGTGTTGCCTTCTGATTCAGGAATATCCTCCAGACGCACCGTTGCATAGGTGAGTTCAGGGGCGACGCTGCGCAGAGCCTCCAGAATGGTGGCGTGGCGGAACTTGACGCCGGTGATGACGAACACATCCCGCGTCCGCTCCAGAAAGGTGAGCCGTGGGGTGGATTCACCACAGGCGCAGGGGGTGGTGGTGACGCGCAAACGGTCGGCGATGCGGTACTTCACCACCGGCTGGGTGGCGAAGTGGAGCGTGGTGAGCAGCGCTTCCCCTTCGACGGTGGCCGCATCGGGACGGCTGCTGTTTTCGAGCGAGAGCAGCGTCATGGCGGGGTCGAAGTGGCTGCCGTCCTGTTGCGCGCACTCGCTGGCCATGCCGCCCACTTCGGTGGTGCCGTAGAAGGAGAGCACGCGGCAGCCCCACTGCTGCTCCACATCCTGTTTCAAGGCGGGGTGCATCTCTTCGCCCATGTGGATCACTGTGGAGATCGGCGACGCTCCGGGTGGCCAAAAGGTACGCATGGAGGGCCAGATGCGGGCGAGAATACTGGGAATGGTGAGAATCACCGTCGGGTTCAGCTGGGCCAGAGGCTGCACCGAGTCGCGATAGTTGCCGGTGAGATGGAGAAAGAGGGTGCGGCGCACACCCAGACGGCGGGCGGCGCGGAAATAGAAGTCGTAGATCTCCGGAACTCCCACCTCCAGACAGACGAAAAAATCCTCCGGTCCCATGCCTGCCCGGCGAAACACCTGTTCGGTCACCGCCTGCTCCGCCATCTCATCCTGAAGCGAGGAGA
>JADGBX010000317.1 GCA_015231265.1 Magnetococcales bacterium
AGTTGCCGTCGTTAAAGAACGGGATGGAAACAGCGTCCTCTTGGCCAACTTCAATGCCGGTCAGTTCTTCGGTGAAGTTTCGTTTTTAACAGGACGGCCCAGAACTGCCTCAGTAATCACGCTGGAAAAGACAATTACTCTTAAGATAGGACGCGAAGCCTTGGTGCATCTGGGGGTCGATGTCCGTGAGATGTTGAAAGATCAGGTGATCTCAAATCTTCTGTTTCGCCTGGACAGCAACAACGCCGCGATCGGCCACTACCGCTCCTTTCTTGGAACTTCATCCTAGAGCGATCTTTGTTCCTGTCGTCAGCGATCAATCCAAAAAAAACAAAACAGCCCCTTCCCTACCGTTCGACTCAGGATTATCATCATTTTGTCACAAAGATGGCATGGAAGCGCACTGTTGCACTCATGGACGTGTCACAGGGGAAGGATGATGGAACCCCTCTGGCGTTGATTATATGATTCCTGAACGGACGCGACCATGGCAAGAAAGACGATCCATTTCCCCCACGAACGTCGCAAACAGGCGTTGACCGGCGTCATTCTCGGCACAGCCATTGGAGATGCGCTTGGACTTCCCTGTGAAGGTCTCACTCCCCAGCGTCAATATAAGTTCTTTCCAACACTGGATGGCTATCATCTTTTTCTTGGAATGGGTTTTCTCTCCGATGACACGGAACACACGGCTATGGTTGGTCAGGCTCTGTTAGCATCCGGAGGCGATCCCAACAGGTTCAAACGCTCTTTGGCATGGCGATTTCGATTCTGGTTACTGGGACTTCCCGCTGGTGTTGGCATGGCAACCGGAAAGGGGATCATCAAACTCTGGCTGGGATTCTCCCCTGATAAGAGCGGAGTGTTCTCAGCTGGAAACGGCCCTGCAATGCGCAGCGCAATTCTGGGAGTCTATCGCCCAGACGATGACAACCTCCTGAGAGAGCTTGTAAGCGCCAATACCCGATTAACGCATACGGACCCGAAAGCAGAACACGGTGCCCTGGCAGTCGCTGTCGCTGCTCGGATGGCTGCCCTCAGCGGACCAACGCAACCGATTACTCCCGACAGGTTCATCAAAAGGTTGCAAGATTTCCCTGAGATACAGGCAGAAGGCACCTTCGACTTGATCAAGCGCGCTGCAGAAAGCGTGACACGTGGAGAGAGTACGGAACGATTTGCCGCATCCCTGGGACTGGCCAAGAAAGGGGTGTCAGGATTTGTGCAACATACTGTACCTGTATCACTCCACGCATGGCTCTCCCACCCACTTGATTATCGTACTGCTGTGATTTCCGTTATCCGTTGTGGAGGAGATGCAGATACTACGGCAGCCATAACCGGCGGCATTGTGGGTGCTGCAGTGGGTATGGATGGTATTCCCCGCCGTTGGCTTGAAACACTGCGCGACTGGCCAAGGGATGTTGCTTGGTTGGAACGTCTGGGACATCAGGTTGCTGATGGTTGTGGAAGCCGGGATGCAAAACCGATCCCCCTGTTCTTCCCGGCAATTCTTCCAAGAAATCTGATCTTTTTACTGATCGTCCTGTTTCACGGTTTTCGGCGCCTTTTCCCACCGTACTAATCCAGGCGGGAGTCACGTGGCTACCTATGTCCTTTTTCTTACACTCCGCAAGCAGACGACTTTAACCATCGGCGCTCGGGGGTCACACACCCTTGCTGCAGATGACTATCTCTACGTGGGTTCAGCAAAGCGGAATTGGCAACACCGTGTAGGTCGGCACCTCATCAAGGAGGGGAAAACACTTCGCTGGCATATCGACTACATTCTTGCAGAGAAGGAGTGCTCTATACGTAATATAATGATTAACATGATGAATATAGAGTGTCAAACTGCCCGCAAACTCATTGGGCAGCAGCGTTCACTTCCACCGATTCCAAGAATCGGCTCTTCAGACTGTCGTTGCCCAGCCCACTTTCTTCAACTCAATGCTCCCCGTGAGAAGATCGAGTTCTTGCTCATTGCCGACGGCTTTATGAACATGAAGGACCAACTGAAACATGATAATTGATCGCTTCGATAATTATCGAGAGAGTTGGTTTAACAAGGAATTTTTCGAAGGCGTGGAATGCGTTGCTCTTTTTCTATCTGAGAATAAACCCTGTTGAATCAAAGATCCGAAAAGGGTATCTGCGACCGGCAAGAAATGCGGATTAAACCGACTTGCTCGCTGTACTGACGGGTTCCCTCTGCTCTACCTCTCGAAAAGTGATCTCTGACATGAGATCTACCAATGACAAAAGAATGTCCCGCTTCTCCGTTGGCTTCAATACCCGCGCACTATATTCCATAAAGGCATCCAACCCGATGACAGTTGCAATCAAAACACGATCAGCCATTTTAAGTGACCGACCGATCTGCTCATACGTAACAGTCTCGAATCCTTTATAGAGCATGAGAGTTAAAGAAAGCCTCTCGGCCTCGCCATCCAACTTCAGTCGATTAAGACTCTCCGAGGATGCCAATACAACTTCATACAAGCGTTGAAACAGCTTGGGGTCGGCCAGCCGGTCCGTACTGGCTTGAAACTCAATATCAGCAGGCCCGAAAGGAGTCCACTGAGATGGACGCGATTTCTCTTTGGGACCTTCACCCGTCAACAACCAATCCAGAGAGACTGAAAAGGTCTCGGCGATCGTGATCAAATGATCAGACGGCGGTTTTCTCAATCCGGAGAAGTAGTGACTGACTGCTCCTTGAGAGAGATTCAACCGCTTCGCCAGTTTTTCCTGAGTCCAACCAGCCTCATGTAAACAATGCCGCAGTCGTGTATTGAAGTCTGTCTGTTTTGTCATGTGTCATTCGATGAACAGTTAGTCAGCGTTATCAACGTATCCGATAAATAATAATATTTATCAGAATGCACACAAAATAATTACCATCAGATAGATCAACAACAAATGTATCAGGACACCGTCCCATTGACAAGGCAAGAATCACCTTTCATGTAACAATTCCTCCCTTTACGCTGCATTTCTCTCTGGTTATATTTCATATTCATAGCCTGATCATACGGCATAAAGGCAATAGAAATTACTACGAAAGATGCTTTTCTTTGTTTTAAAAATACTGCATTAAGAACAGACATTCAGCCTTCTATAGGAAACCACGATGGGGGTCAAAAAATAGATAACGAAAATCATCAGGACGAGATAACACTGATAACTTTGACTTGATGAACACGCAGGTGAGGGGTTTGCAAACAAGCATGGAACTCAGAATGACCAACGGATAAGCACTACAGACAAGCAACTTCTCGCGTGGCAACCATTATCAGTTCAAAAAACAGCAGTAAGAGCATAAATCACGCTCAATCAATGCGTTTCTATTGATGGTGTTGGAGAAGAGCTTAGAAGCAGCTTAGAGGCATGACCAATTCTGTGAAGAGTATGCGTTGATCACTTAAGCAAACGTGATGCACCCCTTATAACAGAGAACTCGGACACACTTCTCTTGAGGAGAACTACAATGTATCATTTTGAAATAATAAAGAGA
>JADGBX010000318.1 GCA_015231265.1 Magnetococcales bacterium
AGCGACGAACAACGCAGCATGGTGCGTTTTCAGGCCAAACCCGAAGGGCTGGCGGTACGCCAGCGCGGTTTTGGGCTAATTGGGTGCCTCCAGTAAACCACCGGCTCTGCCGGTGAGACTTGAAAAGGCTATGCCGTTCCGGCGTGAAATATGACGATTCCTCCGAGGAAAGCCCCTGATGCGAAGGGGAGGAGGAATCGTCATGAGAGACTGGAAGAGTCAAGCCCATGTGAAATGGGAATGCAAGTACCATGTGGTGATCGTGCCGAAATACCGCAAAAAAGTGCTGTATGGGAAAGCACGAAAACAGGTGGGGCACATTTTGAAACAATTGTGCCGACAGAAGGGTGTGGAGCTTGTGGAGGGACACGCAATGCCAGACCATGTGCACATGATCCTGAGCGTCCCGCCCAAGTTTAGTCTTTCGATGGTTGTGGGATACCTGAAGGGGAAATCAGCGATCCACATTCATCGTGAGATCAATCGCACGAAGCAGGGGTTCACGGGAAAGCACTTCTGGTCCCGAGGATACTGTGTCAGCACGGTAGGATTGGATGAGAAAATGATCCGTGCATACGTTCGGAATCAAGAGAAACTTGACTGCCAGGCAGAAGGGCAGGGAACGTTGAACTTCAACTAATGCCATAGCCCCTTTTAGGGGCTTTCCTCATACCACTGGCTCTGCCGGTGGTTCGTGATTAGAAACCATGTCACATTCAAAAGCACAAAAGGGTCACCTCGTGTATGAGGTAACCCCTTGAAAATACCTAAAAAATGGTGGGCGGCACAGGGATTGAACCTGTGACCCCTGCCGTGTGAAGGCAGTGCTCTCCCGCTGAGCTAGCCGCCCGTGCGTCAGTTCGTGTATCTTATACGTGGATTGGATGGATGTGTCAAAGTGGTTTCTTGTATCAAGGAGTCGGATGGGATGTCGCAGAATAAGGGCAGTTTGAGAGGCGATGTTGTCGCGACCCTTGCCTATTGGTCGGAATCGGGAATTCATCTGCCGGTAGAAGATCCTGCTTTGTTGGAGAGTGGTCCTCTTTTTCTCGAGGAAACTCGAACGACTCAGGAGACAAGTCCCTCTTCTCCGCATCACCGGAGTAAGGGGCGGGGTGAGGTTTCTCGTTCCAGAGATACTCCACACATTGGACAGGCTGAGAGAGAGACGAGGACGAAGAGAGTAAGAGGGCGTCCCACTCCACCAGGAAGAGGAACTCCAGCCGTTCAGAAACAGAGGTCCAAGGCACACGCCTCCTCACCTCCCAGTCACACGCCTTCTCCAGTTCCAGTTAGGAAAGATGAAGGCTCCTTGACGCTGATCACCCCTGATAGGCGCCCTGTAGTGATGGATTCAATCATTGAGGAGGTGCGTGGGTGCAGCCAATGTGCATTATCGACGACTCGCACGAACACCGTTCCTGGAGTGGGGGCACTGGATGCACCGATCGTTTTTGTCGGTGAAGGTCCCGGCGCGGATGAGGATCGACAGGGTGAGCCGTTTGTTGGTGCCGCAGGAAAACTGCTGACCAAGATGATCGAATCCATCGGTTATAAACGTTCGGAGATCTATATCGCCAATGTCGTGAAGTGCCGACCGCCTGGCAATCGCAATCCACAACCTGATGAGATTGCTGCCTGTCAGGACTACCTGTATCGGCAACTGGAGTGTATTCATCCCAAAATCATCATGGCATTGGGCAAGTTTTCCATCGCCTTGTTGACAGGACATGATGGTCCCGTAGGGCGTGCGCGCGGCAGGGTTTTCATGTGGCGGGGCGTGCCGGTGATTGCAACCTATCACCCTGCTTACTATCTTCGTCAACCCGCACAGAAGAGGCATGCCTGGAATGATCTTCTGCTTCTGAATAAAACGCTTGAACAGAAGGTTGAAGATATGGACAGTCACTCGAAGGTGCCTCAGAAGAGACAGTGAGTGAAGGATTCCTCAGACTAAGATGTAAGGCAAAACGGCAGCACCCACTTGATTGGACGCTGCCGTTTGTCATGATCACTCTATGTAGAAGCAACTGTCAGGAGAAGCGTGCTACTTGCGCGTAGCATCACCTTCCTGGGCGGCGAGAAAGCGTTCAGCTTCCAAGGCCGCCATGCAGCCGCTGCCTGCGGCTGTAACAGCTTGGCGATAGATGCTGTCCTGCACGTCACCGGCGGCGAAAACACCTTCGATGCTGGTGGCCGTGGAGTCCGGTTTAGTGATCAGGTAGCCGGAATCGTCTTTCTCAAGTTGGTCGCCAAAAGGTTCCGTGTTGGGCTGATGACCAATGGCGATGAAGACACCGTTGATGGGCAGTTCGCTGATCGCGTCGGTTTTAACATTGCGAAGTTTAAGAGCAGTTACACCCCCGGCACCCGGATCACCGAGAATATCCTCAACCACGGAATCCCAGACCGGCTCGACCTTGTCATTGGCGAACATTCTGTCTTGCATGTACTTTTCGGCACGCAGAGCGTCGCGACGGTGGATTACATACACTTTTTTGGCGAAATTGGTCAGGAAGAGCGCCTCTTCTACCGCAGTGTCCCCACCGCCGACCACGGCCACCTCTTGATCTTTATAGAAGAATCCGTCACAGGTAGCACACGCTGAGACGCCGAAGCCACCGAGACGTTTTTCAGCGTCAAGGCCCAACCAGCGGGCAGAGGCTCCCGTTGAGATGATCAATGTATCGCAGGTATAAACGTCATCGGAGTCACAATAGAGTGTGAAGGGCCGTTTGCTCAGATCACACTTCATCACTGTATCAAAAATGACTTCTGTGCCGAAGCGGGCAGCCTGAGCCTCCATCTTCTGCATCAGTTCGGGCCCTTGAGTCCCGTTTTCAAATCCGGGAAAATTGTCTACTTCGGTTGTAATAGTGAGCTGGCCGCCCGGTTGCAATCCTTGGATGACAACCGGTTTCAGATTGGCACGTCCAGCGTAAATCGCTGCTGTGTAGCCAGCCGGGCCGGAGCCGAGAACAATAACTCTATGATGGATGGGGTCTGCCATGCGTCTCTCTCCCAAGTCCTGTCTTATTCGATAACCTGTGGCGGTGATTCCGCTTGACGTCAGTTCGGCTGTCGTGTGGAATTCTCACAGCAAAAATGGGCGCAAAAAAACGGAAGATCCTCGCCTTACGTGAAAACCACTATATCCTCCTATAAATCTTCAATCCACCCGGGACGTCAATTCATGTCTATTCAGCTCTATAATACCCGCTCCGGACACAAGGAGCCTTTTGAACCTCTGACACCTGGAAAAGTTGGTATTTATGTATGTGGTGTCACGGTTTATGACTACTGCCACATCGGTCACGCCCGGGTGATGGTTGCTTTTGACGTGATTGTCCGTCATCTGAGAGCCCGTGGTTTTGAGGTGACCTATGTTCGTAATTTCACGGATATCGACGATAAAATCATCAAAAGAGCCAATGAATCGGAGATCACGATCTCAGAATTGACTGAACGGTTTATCGGAGCCTTTCATGATGATATGGCAGCGCTGGGTGTCACTGCT
>JADGBX010000319.1 GCA_015231265.1 Magnetococcales bacterium
GACCCCTCCGTCGTGACGGAGTCGCTACGCAGCACCGGGGCCGACGTCACCTATGATCCGACACCTGCTTCGGCTCTGCATGACGCCTTGGCATCGCTGGGACAAGATGGACGGCTGGTGATTACCGGTTCCATTCATCTTCTGGGCATTATCCGTCCCATGCTTGAGGATGCGGTTGACCTTGATAGAGATCATCATTGAATTGGTGGTATGACTTCATGAACGTTTTCACAGAGGCCAAGGCTCATACAGGGCTGCGCCGTCACATCGGTCGGATCTCCACATTGGGGATTCTGATCGCCCTGACTGCTGCCAGTGCCTCTACGGTCCACGCTCGAACGGCTGAACCCGATTCGGTCTTATCGGCGATCCATACCGCTTTTTCACCGCATACGCCACGGCCCACCGTCGCTCCTTTCCGCGTCGATCCGGTTCTCAATGCGCTGTCGAAATCGTTCACGATTCCACTTCCCGACATCGCACCCAAAACTGTCACATTCACACAACATGCGGTTCATACCGCTGCTCTGACTACGGTTCCGTCTCCCACGGTCACGCCTCTGTCACGGCAACCCGGCACCCGACACCAGGATCGCACCCTGCAACCGGAACAGCCTCTCACTGTCGAACAGTTTCAGCAGACGGAGCCCCCTCTTCCCGCCCAAGACGAGGAGGAGAAGCACACCAAGATTCAACGCCGCCGCACTTGGACGCGGGAAGCGAGTGACCTTCAGCACCCCGTGCCGCTGCCCACCGCCATTCCCTTGCACATCACCGATCTCCCACGCTCAGTTGTCGAAGAGAGCACGAAGATGGAGAGCGCCGCGTCGGATGGCGGCAGCGTTGATGACGAGCCCCCCTCGATTTTGGCTGCTCTGCAACAGGAGATGGAACGGCTGGCACGCACCGCCTCTGATGGCGGGGAGAGAAGCACCCCTTCGCAGTGGCTGGAGGTGGCGTTTGTCGAACAGGGAGAGAGCGGTACGCTCTCCGACTCCCTCATCCGACGACAACCTGCAGCGGAGTCTCCTGTCACGGAGACCAGAATCGCTGCCGAACGGGGCGGCTCCGAACCCGAATCCGCGACTCAACACTCTCGCAATGAAGAGCAGAGTGAGACCCATGCCAGCCGCCGCACCGCTCTTCCGGCCCCTGTTCCCCGTCGTGTCCCCGGTCGTCAGACGGCAACCACTGCCGTCAGTGCCAAGCATCTTCTCGCTTCACGATCCCGCCGCACCCTTGAACAAGAGGCAACTCTGCCCCGCGGCATCGCCACCCTCGCCTCCACGGAGCCGGTGGCCATCGGTGCTACGCCACGCCCTTCGCCTGCCCCCGTTCAATTCGGCACGCTCTCCACCACCTTGACATCCCCTGCCACGAAGTCGCTCTCGACGGACACCGGCACGCTGATGGTTGCCGATGCCGAAGAGGCACTGCAAGAAGAGCCCTGGACCACTGCTGATAACCGCGCCCCCGACACGCCTGATCCAGAGAGTGCAGAGAGCGATTTCGAAGAGACCGGAAGTAAAAAGATCTCCGACTTCATCAGTGGTCTGGACAGTGCTGAAGAGCTGGAAGAGCTCTCCGCAGAGGATGACGCCTTCCTGCGCGGCGAAGAGCTGCCCGATAGCGAAGAGCTGTTTCAACTGGACCGAACACTGACCGCAGACAACGCTCTGGAAAACTCCCTGGAGAAAGCGGGCGAATCCTTCACCATGGACGAGTCGGACGACGCGCTGGCGGAGAGCGAAGAGGATAAAGGCATTCTCCCCTCCCTTCCCGCCTTGAAGCCCTCCCTGACGGAGACCATCCCGGCCCAACTGCGCGCCCCTGTGGATCTGGAAGCGGACCACATGGAGCATGACAACGAAAAGAAGACCATCAAAGCACGCGGCAACGTTCACATCTCCCAGGGCAAACACCTGGATCTGCGCGCCGATGAGATCTCCTACGGTCTGATCCAGCAGGAGGTGGAAGCCAAAGGCAATATCCGTATCGATCAGGACGGCAATCTCTTTGAGAGTGAACGGGTCAAACTGAACATCTCCAAAGAGACCGGAGTTCTGGACAAAGTGCGGGTGGACATGAAGGGCCCCGGTGGACACGCGACTGCCGAAAAGGTGGAGCTGTTCGGCAAAAAACGGGTGGTGCTGCACGACGCTGCCATGACCAACTGCGACTGTGAACCGCCACCCTGGAAGATCGCCTCCGGCAAGATCGAAGTGGATCAGGAAGAGAACGAAGTGATCGCCCGCCACGCCCGGCTCTACTTGGGTGGTATTCCGGTGCTCTACACCCCCTATTGGCAACAACCTCTTCGCCCGGAACGCAAAAGCGGCCTGCTGGTCCCATCGGTCCGTGTGACCGACTCGGCCGGTTTTGAAGCCGACATCCCCTACTACTGGAACATCGCTGCTGATCGGGACGCCACGCTCACCCTCCACCCCACCAGTAAACGGGGCGTGATGGGTAAAATGCAGTTCCGCTTTTTGACACCCTCAAGCGAGGGTGTCCTCGATCTGCACGCCATCAAGGATACTGCCGACGATGAGACCCGCGGTCTCGTCGCCTTCAACCACACCACCATTGGCGACAACTGGTGGTTTGAGACCCATCTGGAAGCCACCAAAACCCGCGACTTCATCAACGATTTCCAGCAGGGTGTCATCGACCATCAGGATCGCCAACTGCGATCCTTCATGCGCCTGAAACGCTCCTGGAGCAGAGAGAGCGGTTTCACTGAGCTCACTCTCTCAACCCGTTGGACCGAAGATCTCTCTCAGGATAACGATCAGCTCACCATCCAACAGCTTCCCCACATCAACCTCAACAACTACCTCGGTTTCTCCCTTGGGAGTGCCGGTGGTCAGTTCACCACCGACCTCACCCTGGACAACTATTTTCAACTCTCCGGGGACATGACTCAGCGGGCCGACCTCTATCCGGTGATCGAGATGGATGTGCCCCTCTATGTGGGACAGTTGAGTCTGGCCGGCGGCCCAAGAGTTACCGGTTGGCAGATTCATGGCAACCCAACCAAAGTGAACACAACCCGCTCTCAGGAGGAGTTCCGACACCGTGAAGCGGGCATGTTCCGGGCACGTCTCGAGACCATGCTGACCCGTACCTACCAACGGGATGCTGACGCCAAGTCCGATTTTCACACTTTCCGCCACACACTGGAGCCGACGGTCCAGTACGTCGTGAACGGCGCCACGGATCAATCACTCCTGCCGGGCTACGACCACAGCCTCAAAGAGCTGACCACACGCAATCTCTTTGACGAGAATCTCTACAGTGGTATCGACCGTATCAGCACCGGCCACTGGGTGAGTTTCGGCCTGACCACACGTCTCATTGCCCAGCACGACGACACCGGCGTGAATGAAGAGTGGTTCAACTTCTCCATCGGCCAGCGTTGGGCACCCTCGGGACATCGTGAGTATCAGGATAACAACGCCTTCTCCGATGTGGTGGCCAGCT
>JADGBX010000031.1 GCA_015231265.1 Magnetococcales bacterium
CCCCTTCAATGGCCAGATCCAGTTCATTGCCGGTCCGGTTGTAGTCGCCCTGGCTGAAGAGCTTGCTGACGCCGACCGGCTTGACACCGTGACCGAGCTGGATACCGGTGGGAACCATGGTGCCGGACTGGGAGGTCTCGGCACCGGGAGCCCGCATCGTTTCATAGAGCAGGTCCTGGAAGTCGGTGCGGGACTTCTTGAAGCCTGTTGTGTTGACGTTGGAAAGGTTGTTGGCAATCACGTCGATGTTGAGCTGTTGAGCCTGCATGCCGGTGGCGGAAGTCCAAAGTGAGCGCATCATAGTAGTAATCTCCGTATGTTCTGTGTCAGGGTCTCTGCCCTGGAATCGTTTCGTTCAGTTCAGCTTATCTGTATCAGCCGTTCAGCTTGCCGATAGATCCGGCGGCTTGTCCGTCCAGACCATCCAGTGCCTGCAACATCTTCATGTACACTTCAAAGGCCCGTTGAGTTTCGATCATCTGCGTCATATTGCGGATCGTATTGGCGTTGGAGCCTTCAATGAATCCCTGACTGAAACGGCCCTCATCGATGCCAACAACCTGTTCTTGTGCTTGGGGAGCGCTGTAGAAGTTCTGTCCCTCTTTCTTCAGCGACTCTTTCGGCAGCGAAACCAGCGCCAGCTGACCAATCTGGCCGTCAGCTCCGGAGATGGTGCCGTCTTTGCCGATGGAGACCTTGCCGCTTCCCACAACCAGAGTTGCACCGCCCTGCCCCACAACCTGGTATCCATCTTTGGTTACCAGCTCACCAATCTGATTGACGCTGAAGGAGCCGTCCCGGGTGTAGCGGCGGCCCTGCGGGGTGTTGACAACCATGAACCCCTTCCCTTCAACGGCGACATCGTACATGTTGCCGGTCATGCGCATGGAACCTTGGGCGAGGTTGTCCTCGGTTCCGGTCGCCATGGGATAGGTCATCTGATAGGCGTTGGACGCCGGATTGCTGTACGGGAAGGGAATGTCGCCCGGTCCACGCAGACCCATGAAAGTGTCGGTGGGCAGTGGGTGCTGTTCCGGCCCTGCCGAGGTAAGGTAGGAGTCGAAATTGATGTGGCCTTCTTTAAAGCCGTTGGTATTGACGTTGGCCAGATTGTTGGACAACACGTCGAGGCGCATATTCATCCGGCGAGCCCCGTTTACCGCTGCGTAGAAACCACTGTCCATGACACTCTCCATTCGGTTGCGAATTGCCTCTCTACTACGCAGCCGCTGTGCCAAAAGCTGGACAGGCGCATTATTCCACGCCTTTTGTGGTTATACCCCCTGAAATTTAACGGATAATCATTGATTCTTAACGGGAATTATCTGCCTATACCCGGCAAATATGCACCTTTTGCCCACCGGCAACTTTTGCCCCTTTCCCCGAAAAGGGCTACTTTTTACCAATAATGACGTACTGCGGGCATACGGAGTGTGTACACCACACTCACATCACACAGTGCGTCCACCCATCTCCTTCCAGAGTGGATGGGGATGGCAGACTTCTCCCCTGGCCCCCACAGGGGTCCCCACAGGGATTTCAGGGGATCAAGGATTCTTCACACACCCTAAAGGCACGAGACATGGATAGCTCCCAACAACGCAGCTCACCTTCACGACCCAAATCTTCTGATAGCGATACGACACCGGAGAGCGGTTCTGTACACGCGCCCGCTTCCTCCTGGCCGACACCCAGCGATGACCCGGTGCGGGATCTTCAACATCTGGTTGCACGCCTTCGTAGCCCCAACGGCTGTCCGTGGGATCGAAAACAGACCCACTCCTCACTCCTTCCCTATACCATAGAAGAGGTATACGAGGTGGTGGATGCCGTTGAGACCGACTCCTGGGAGGGTCTCAAAGAGGAGCTGGGTGATCTGCTCTTTCATGTCATGCTCTACAGTCGCATTGCTGAAGAGCAGGGTCTCTTCTCCCTGGACGATGTGGCCAGTGATGCCCATGAAAAGATGGTTCTGCGCCATCCCCACGTGTTCGGCACAGGAGAGGACAGCGTTTCACAGGAGATCGCCGACGGCGGTGCCGAGGCGGTTGTCCGAAACTGGGACGATCTCAAAAAGAACGAAAAGGCACGCCGAAAGAGAAAACGGCTTCATATCCCGGCGCCGGACCAAGACGCTGCAGGTAGTGACGCCTCTTTCGGCAGTGATACCTCCGAGAACAGCGACGACACCGGCGATGACACTGCCCCATCAACACCTCCTTCTATCTTTGAAGGGCTCAGTAATAAAATGCCCTCTCTGCTCTGGGCCACGAAAGTGCAACAAAAGATGGCGCGTACGGGATTCGACTGGCGCAATCCAGAAGAGATCCTCGAAAAAGTGACAGAGGAGGCTTCGGAGCTGGTCGAAGCGAGACACCAGAACGATCCGAAAGCCCTGGAAGAGGAGTTCGGGGATCTGCTCTTCGCTCTCGTCAATGTTGGACGCCATCTGAAACTCCACCCGGAAAACGCCCTGCGTACCACCTTGCACAAGGTGATCAATCGTTTCCACTATGTTGAGCAGCAACTCCACGCAGCAGGCCATCATCCCAGCCCGGAACAGTTGGAACAGATGGAAATGCTCTGGAACCATCACAAGACGTTGCATAAATCTGAAACATCGCCATGATGGTTGAAGCGATTCAAGAGTATCTCCCGGCACGGAATTCAGTGTGCCTCGGATACTCCGCGCAACAGTCACTGCATTGTTGCACACCGCAAAAGGTGTGCCGTAGTCCGGGAACAGGGGAAACCGGTCATGGAGAAGGTTGCTAAACCGCTGCTGATCTTCGTTATGCTGCTTCTGACTCTCGGGGCAAATCTGCCCGAAGATGTGGCTGGCGAATTCGGGATCAACACCAACTTTCTTCTCATCGCTCTCTGCGTCATTGTCGCTGTTTGGATGATCAAGCACCTGCACATTTTTTTTGTTTCCGTCATTCTGATCATGGTGGTTGCTTCCTTCCTTCCAGGCCACCAATTCGGCTTGCCAACCATTGATAACACTTTTATTTCAATATCATTTATTGTCATCATCGGCGTCTGGCTGGCGGCTCGAGTCAGCAAAGTGATCGGCGCCCTGTTCATGGTGGCCGGATTGATGATTTTCGTACCCACCGGTGTGGTAGATGCCAAGGAGTTTGACCCGCAAACACTGGCCGCCATTCTCTGTGCACTGATCCTTACACCCGTGATCGATATGTTGACCACGGGTCGAAAGAGCGAACAGTGATCAGCGATGATCCACGCCGTTCCACGACCCCTCGTGTTCTTCTCGGTGACTGGATGTTTCTTCCCCATCGGCAAGAGATGCCGGAACTCTTTTCCGGATCTTTCCAAGTCACCTCTCTTGATCGCCCCCCTACTCCACGCTGAAAGAGTCTCTTTCTGAGCCATTGTTTGCGCAGTGTGGTATGATGGTTGACGATCATCCCAAACAAAAGAGGCTTGCAGGAGCAGACCATGCCGATCATTGATCAACCCACACAGTTTCTGACATTCATGCTCGGTGGTGGATACTTTGCCATCAACATCGGTGATGTCAGAGAAGTCATTGAGTATATGGAGCCAACAACGCTCTCCAATGCTCCTCATGAGGTGTTGGGGATGATCCGTGTACGGGGCGAAACACTCACTGTTATCGACCTGCGCGCCAAGATCGGAACGGAACAGATGGAGCGGACCGTCAACACCTGCATCATTCTGATCGATACTGTTTCCGATTCAGGAGAGGCGTTGATGATGGGGGCTCTGGTGGATGCGGTGAAAGAAGTGGTCATCTTTTCACCCGATCAGGTGACGGAACCTCCCAAGAGCAGCGGCGGGGTTAATGAGTTCCTGATGGGTGTCGGTAAACAGAAGGATCAATTTACGCTCATTCTTGATACCGAGAGCGTCTTCCTTAGAGACGCCGTCGGTGGAGCTGATGATGTGATGGGAGATGGTCTCGAAGGTGCTGAACCTTCCGCAGATGATCTGAAAGAGATGGAAGCGCTGCAAGCTGAATTCGGAGAGTTCCTCGGTTGAAACCGGACAGCATTCCCTTTCTTTCCTCTCTTACCGTTCATAGGCAGTTCCATGCATCCTCACTTGAGAACTCTTTTTGCTCTTATCGCTTTCGTTCTGATTGGAAATGCCGTCTCGTTCCCTGAGGCGGTAGCCGCCGATTACAAGCGTGTCGAGCCCCTGGTCACCACGACGGAGACCATCGTCGGCGAGAAACTCAGCTATCCCACAACTGGTCAAGCCGAGATCAGATCGTTGATCGTTACCATGCAACCCGGCGAGGAGACAGGGTGGCACACACATGGTGTTCCCACTTATGGATATGTTCTTTCAGGAACGTTGATCGTTGACTACGGTGACAAGGGAGAGCGGACCTATCGACCCGGGACGGGCTTCATGGAAGCGATGGCCGTCAAGCACAATGGCCGAAATCCAGGTGCGGAACCTGTCCGTATTCTTGTTGTATTCATGGGAGCTGAAGAGGCGAAGAGTGTCGTTCGTCAGGGAGAGAATCAGTAAGAACGGGTGTGGCAGAGTCTCAAACGGGTGGGAATGTCTCTTCTTACACCCCCTTGCCAATCATATAGAGAGTGACAAGGGGGGGTGTAACGGTGGTGCCCAGTTACATCGCAGGGCGATCCTCAATATCCATGTCGAGATTGTTCAACAGCGTGGTCAGAGAGTTTTTATGGCCCGCTTCCTCTTTACACAGCTGCTCACAGAACGCTTTGAAGTTGTCGTCTTTGGCCTTCGTCGCCATTTTGCGGTAGGTCTCCTCGGCTTCCTTCTCGAAACCGATCGCCATCTCCAGAACCTCTTTCAGATTGCCACTTGAGATTGTGTCTTCTTCTTTTTTGGAGATCTTCCCCTCAGTCGAATTCATCGCATCCTTGAGCATGGCTTCGGCATCGAGGCGCTGAAGAGCCGGATCTTTTTTTGCCGATTTCACCAATCCACCGGCGTGATCATCTTCCATTCCAGCCAATTCAAGAAACAGCATCCGTGACTCGTCGTTGTTTGTCACTTCCGCAGCACGGTTGTAAAAAGCTCCGGCTTTAACCTCGTGCAGAATGGCTGCTTTCAATAGTTTATCAACGTTCTTCATCGGATTTGCCTCGAATATCTAAGTTGGTTTCTCGTCAGATTCAGGGTGCGCAGGTGTTCGCCGTGATCCATATGCCAGGTGTGGATCACCTTTGATTCTTGAGTGCATGAATGCCGTTCGCGTGCACGTTAAGCCTCCCGACTATTGACTGAATTCCCCCGGGGAGTGCATTAACAAAAGGCTCTACTTCTGCGCACACTTTACGATTCACGGTGACTTCAGTCTCACCTGTCAACCTGTGCGAACAGACTCTATTAAGCCATGATTTTATGGTCCAAGCAACGATTGACCACTCTATAATGGTAAATGCATGCTATGCTTGCATCTATTCTACACTTGTCAAATGGGGATAAATCATGCGTGTTGGCTACTGGCACCTGATTGATGATGGACGGATCCAGTGTGACCTCTGTCCACGTTTTTGTCGCCTTGCCGAAGGGCAACAGGGGCTCTGTTATGTCAGAAAAAGAGAGGGCGACGGCATGGTGTTGACCACCTATGGCCGCTCCAGTGGTTTTTGCATCGACCCCATCGAAAAAAAACCATTGAACCACTTTCTTCCAGGTACCCCGATACTCTCTTTTGGAACCGCTGGCTGTAACCTGGTCTGTAAGTTCTGCCAAAACTGGCATATGAGCAAATCCCGTCAAATGGACGATCTGGCTTCCCAAGCGGGTCCTGAGCGTATCGCCGAAGCAGCGGAGAGCCTCCAGTGCAGAAGTGTCGCCTACACCTACAACGATCCCGTGATCTTTCTTGAATATGCGGTGGATGTTGCTCAAGCGTGTCAAGAAAGAGGCATTCGATCAGTTGCCGTGACTGCAGGGTACATTGAGCCGGAACCCCGAGAAGCGTTTTTCAAACAGATGGATGCGGCAAATGTCGATCTCAAAGCGTTTTCCGAACGCTTCTACAGAAAGCTAACCGGTAGCCATCTGCAACCGGTTTTGGACACCTTGCTCTATCTGCGACACGAGACGGATGTGTGGTTGGAGTTGACCACGCTCCTGATTCCTGAGGAGAACGACTCGGATGCCGAGTTGGATGCCATGACCGGTTGGATTGCTGAGAAGCTGGGGAAGGATGTCCCCCTCCACTTCACCGCATTTCATCCAACATGGAAATTGACGAACAGACCGAGAACACCCTTGGGGACACTGACACGAGCGCGGCGTATTGCCCTGAAGAATGGACTCAAGCATGTCTATATGGGCAATGTGTACGATCCGGATGGCCAAACAACACGATGCGCAGGCTGCGGAGAATCACTGATTGCGCGAAGTGGTTGGACAATCGGCGAGTGGAATCTCACGGCGAGTGGCGCGTGTCGTTTTTGCGGTCATCACTGTGCAGGAGTGTTCGAACAGAACCATGGAACCTGGGGGGCGCGCTGCCTGCCCGTGAAAATGGGGTGACCAACAGGTGCCTTATGATGAAGCGGGGCGCTGCTTCCGAGGTTTGGCACCAACGACCACCCCTTTCAGTTGACCACACGCCGCTTCAATGTCTGAACCACGGCGATCCCGCACCACGGTCACATATCCGGCGTTGTGCAGCACATTCTGAAAGGCGTGGACTCTGTCCATGGGGGTTGCTTCATAGTGGCTACCCGGCCACGGATTGAAGGGGATCAGGTTGATCTTGGAGGGAATGCCACGCAGATACCGTGCAAAGAGCCGGGCATCCTCCAGGGAGTCGTTGACCCCTTTCAGCATCACGTATTCCCAGGTGATTCTTTTTTTCCCTCGCAGAGGATAAGCCAGCGCCGCTTTCCTCAGAGCAGCAAGATTATATTTTCGATTCAGAGGAACCAGCGTATCACGCACCTCATCCCGCACCGAGTGCAATGAGATGGCCAGATTGACACCCAACGCCTCCCCTACCCTTGCCATGGCCGGCAGAACTCCAGCCGTGGAGAGCGTTACCTTGCGATTGCCAAAGGCCAACCCGTTACGATTCATCACAATTTGAACCGCAGTAACAACGTTAGTTTCGTTGTAGAGGGGTTCTCCCATTCCCATGAGAACCAGGTTGGTGATGTTCTTATCCCGCTGAGAGAGCTGATCACGAGCAAGAAGAACTTGCTGGACAATCTCGTGCACTTCAAGATTGCGTGAGAAACCCTGAACACCGGTGTGACAGAACGGACAATTGAGCGTACACCCCACCTGGGAAGAGATGCAGAGGGTTCCTCGGCTCTCTTCCGGGATGAAGACCATCTCAATCGCTTCACCATCGGCAAGAGTGAGCAGCCACTTCTCCGTGCCATCGCTGGAGACCCGGTGCTCCCGTATCTCTGGACGAAGTGGGGCAATCACACCGTCCAATCGTGCCCGAAACACCTTGGCCAAATCGGTCATTTCATGAATATCGGTGGCCAATTTGACATGGATCCAGCGCCAGAGTTGTTTTGCTCGAAACGGTTTTTCCCCCCACGACTCCACCAGTTCGGTTAGTCCGTCCAAAGTGTAGTCGGTGAGTTGAATAGGACCGGTGATAGGTGAGTCAACGTCCATGGGCTCTATGGAATGGGGTGATTTCTGAGTAGGATTGCACAAAAAGGGCGGACTCCTTTAGCGCGCATTTCTCCAGTTGCTTCGATGAATTCCGAGGCCTTGATTCGACACTGGAGATTCCAAAGGTATGGAACAGATGCTGTCATTCCAACCGAGGAGTAGTCAATGACGATTCGAAGACCTGGAAAAGGCGTCTGCAATCGGTGAGAAATGCGGGTTAGGAACCCGCCCGCAGCTTTCAATCGCTCGGCAATCAGCTTATCTGGAATGGATATCCAGATCACCGAAGAAGAAGGCGATCTCCTTAGCCGCCGTCTCAGGCGCGTCGGAACCGTGAACTGCATTGGCTTCAATGCTCTCGGCAAAGTCGGCGCGGATGGTGCCGGCTGCTGCATCCTTGGGATTGGTTGCGCCCATCACTTCACGATTCTTGGAGATTGCACTCTCCCCTTCCAGCACCTGAACCATAATCGGTCCGGAGCTCATGTACGCTTTCAGATCTTCATAGAACGGTTTGCCGACGTGCACATCGTAGAAGCGCCCTGCCTCTTCCGGAGAGAGGTGAACCATTTTCGACGCAACGATCTTGAGCCCAGCCGCCTCGAAGCGAGCATAGATCTGGCCGATGACGTTCTTGGCAACCGCATCGGGTTTGACAATGGAAAAGGTACGTTCAACAGCCATGCCGATCTCCTTGAGTGTGGCAAAAGTGTCCTAATATGTTCTTAATACTGTCCACAGTTTCATGAAACGGGTACAGGTCCAGCGTCTCACTACGTCGATGCGAAGGTAACAAGCCACCAGCCTTACGCCAACCCTAAATCCACCGATCTCAGTCTACCATGGTGATGAACTGTGGATAACTCTGTGGATAACACAAGACTCACCCTCTTGAGTCTGCCGTGCGATTGCGCCATTCCTAAATGAGAAACAAGACAGCTTACTATCTATTATATTCCCAATATTCAATTATTTAAAGAATATTGTCGTACTCTCTGATACTCCCTGCGACCTCCTTCTGGCAGCGTCCAACAGCTTATTAACAAACCAGTGTGGTCCTGTGGATAACTCTCTCCGTTCAAGGGTACTCTTGCAGCGACTCTTGCCCGTTGGGAAACCAACGCCGTATCATGGGCACGCATTTAGGGTGGCATCATCCATTCATCACTTAAACGGGACGGTCCCCAGGAAATCAACGCACGACATGCGCCTTTTCCGCCGCTTCCCTATCAAGGAGATCAGACCAGTGTTCCGTTTCACAACGACTTATCATGCCCTTTTTGGGGTTTTGGTCGCTCTGCTGCTCACTCCGAGTACCGTTGCTGCCTTGCCGTGGTATGGTGGCCAGTTTTCAGCCGATATTATTGTTTACAATCCTGAAAAACCGGAAGAGAAAGCCCAGGGACAATTCTACGTCGGTCATGAGAAGTTTCGCGCTCAGGGTGTCCATGCGGGAATCAAGAAATCGGTGATCGTCGATTTCGGCACCCGCTCTTCGTGGACACTTCTAGATAATGACAAGACCTTCCACAAAGGCCTTGGCAATGCGCCCATCCCGCCTAAACCGGATCAGGATCCCACCCCATCGGACCAGCAAAAACCGTGTTCACTGGCACAGGTGACGTGTCAGAAAGCCATGGAAAAGGTGATGGTCAATAACATTATGACGGAGCGGTGGACCATTACTGCCAACCAGGGCGGACGCTCCATGAAGATGATGCTCTGGATCGACCCAACCCGGCGCATCATCATTCGTCAGGTCACCGGTGACGACGGTCCGATCCAGGAGCGTATTCTTCTTGAAACCGGCACCTTGAATGGTCGGGCCACCGAGAAGTGGGAGTTCGTTCGCCGCTATCGTAATCAGACCGCAAGCAACGTTCGCTGGATCGATGCCAAACTGCGTGTTCCCGTTCGTCTTGTAAGAAAAGGCAAGCTCTTGATGGAGTTGACCAATATTCAGGAGGGTGCACAAGATCCCACTCTCTTTACTCTGCCGCAAAACTATACGGAAGTGGCGTCACCGCAGCAGAATCAACAGATGCAGCAGCAGAGGGCGCCAGGAGGCCAGTATCATCAGGGCCGTTGAGTTATCCCGATCCTCGTGGATTCAGCCAAAGGGTTAGCCGCCTCCACCACACAGGAGCGCGGCTTCTTCTTAACTAGGGCGTGTCTTCAATTAGCCCAAAATATGCTAGCGTTTTAAATCGATTGGGGCTGGTCAGGTTCTTCTGAGAGCGGAGGCGCGTCAGGAGGAGAATCATCCGGGAGTTGAGGGAGTGGGAGTTTCTGCAGAGTCTCCTCCATCTCACGAAATACCCGACCAGTTTCTTCCAGAGCTTCACGGGTTTTATCCAACCACTCCCCCTTGTTTTGGCGCACCGCTTCGCTGCCCGCGTTGCCAAGCGCTTTCAATGCTTCCAGCATATGGCGTTTGGCTTCTTCCAAGGATGATGAAATTGCTGGATCAAGTCCATCGGAGTGTGCTGAGTCACCTCTGTTTTGCGACTCAGTTTCAGGAGGAGTGTCTTGATTATTGGATTGCTGTTCTTGAGCAGTTTTCGGACCACTGTCCACAGGAGGGGACTCTGCATGAAGCTCTGAAACCGGCAGGAGCGCACCTACCATCATAGCCAGAATAGTGACTCGACTCCTTGTGATCCACTCGTCACTTCGTGTACAGGCTATGTTAAAGAACCGACGCATGACGTATCCTCATTCTGTGTGGAGATGCATGACCCGGAGAGTGTTGTGCCGACTGTACAATGCGTTCAAGAGCCATGCAGAATCATCGTGTTCACAATAGCACATTTCAAATCTGTTGAGGTGTCCTTGTCCTGTCAATAACAGACACCCTTTCCTCAACAAACCCGTACAGGTCGCGATTATTGAAGTCAGATGAATGATAATCCCTTTTCGCAATGATCTGTTCCTACTCTGATCTCATTTTGCGAAACACTTCCTTAGCGTCCTGCCCGATGTTTGGGGACCACCTCTCCCTGCTGTTCTGGGAGATCCCAACCAATATGGCGGACCTGATCTTTCATGAAGGGATAGGCGAGTTGATTGTGATCCGCTGCTTCGAAAAAAGCGTGTTGATCAAACCAGCCGATCTCCAGTAGTTCGTGGCTCAACACCTCAGGCTCCCCTTTCCACTCTTCTGATACGTAGAGAAAACCGATATGGAGTCGCTGCTTCTCATGGGCTGGAATGATATCGACTTGTTTCCATCGCTTTAACTCGACCCCGATCTCTTCACACACTTCTCTGGTCAGAGCCTTCTCGACGGACTCATTCTCATCGACAAATCCACCGGGAAAGGACCAGGTTCTGTTACGGTGATCTCGATAGGCAAGACGTGCCATCAACAGCTTCAAGTCCGGACTGCCAACCGGGCGATCTATGATGAGAACATGGGCGGAAACGGAGGCGATGCGTTGCATGGGTTCATTTCATCTCTTCATAGATGATGGCCCAACGATTCTGTTGATAGCGCCAGAACTGTATATGTCTGGTTGCGTTTCTTCGAAAGCGGACCATTAACATGGGTCCCAGATCATCCGGGTAGTGGAAGATATTGAGGTCACTGATCTGAACACGTTTTCCACGTGATCTCTCGTTTCTCAATGAGCGTTCCAGCACCTTGCGCCAACCATGAATATCGTGTTTTCCCGTATCAAATTGGCCAGAGTAGTGGGTGATCAGTCGGGAGATATCGCCACTGGACCAGTCTCTACGCCAGCGATTCATCTGCTTGAGAAACTGCTCACGCTCCTGGCGCCAACGATTGAAGGAGACCCAGGGAATATTCTCCTGCATGAGAACAGGCGTCCCCAAACCCGCAAGCAGTTCGATAGAGCGAAAATCCGGGTTAGTGAGGGCAACACAGCCGTTACTGTCTCTGGGAGGACGGCTGTAGGTTTCAGGATCAGTCCCATGGAGCCAGATCCCGTAACCGGTACGTTTGCGGAATTTATCCCATGCGTTAGGGTAGTCCAGCGGTAGAGCACCGGCTCCATAGAGAGGAGGCAGCTGCTCGCTGGAGACGGTATCAACGATGTAGTAGAGACCGATGGGGGTCTTTTTATCACCCCGTTTAAGCTTCTTGGTGCCCCGTTTCCCGATGGAGATGTAGTAGTCGGCAATCAGTTTTGGAATGCCGCGCCAGTTGCGAAACAGGTAGAGACGGGATTTCGAAAGATCGACGACGATGGCATGATCCTGCCGGTCGGAGAGATGCAGCAAAGGCAAAGGGACGTGGCCGATGGGTGGATGGTTCTTGTAATGGCGAATGCGCGCTTGTGCTTCAGCTCTGAGTTCACGAACCAATTTACGATGATCAACAGCATGGTTGCCACCAAAACCGGAGAGTGAACCCGCTTGAGCCGACAGAAGATCTCCCAGTATCAACTGCGCGAGACGGAAGTCGGGATTGAGCTCCGTCAACAACCTGAAATTATCAATAGCAGCATCGATTCGGCTGTTATTGATCGCCTCCATTCCCTGGATGAGGAGACGTTCAGAGCGCGCCGTATGCACCCCGGAGAGCTGATATCGCCGACTCGTGGACCCCTCGCTCTCCAATGGGATCAAGGCCACTGACAAGAAGAGCAGAACACCGCCAACGATACTGTTCAGCCATACCCCGTCTCTGGCTGATGCAGGTGCCCTTGCTCCCTCCATGGAATCAACCTTCCGACTCTTCACGCAGAATCTTCCATCCCTGACCGGTGAGTCTGAGAGTTAAGGTCTTAGTTACCCGATCTCTATAGGAGTCGGACCGATAGGACTGTTTGAACACGGCACGCGCAGAAGCGGCACCAAGCAGCTCAATCGAGAGACTGGATAATTGAACTGAGATCGAACGTGGTTTACTTACTAACCGCCGTCGTTTTTTGGCCCAGGCAGAGCGGCTCCCGCCACGGGCTGGCTTGAACTCCCGATGGTAGAAGGAGAGATAACCATCAACATTCTGCTTGGACCAATTGGATGCCCATGCTCGAACCGCCTCTTCTACTTTCTGTTTGAGAGCGGTCTGATCAGCCTGTTTCTGAGCAAGGCGACGCTCATTCTCTTCTTGTCTTCTCAGATCGGCATCCCGTTTGGCAGCGAGCTGACGTAGAGCCTCTTCGTTGTTAGGAATCTTAGGCGCTGGCACGCGTGGCGCCTGTTGCTTGGGTTTTGAGGCGGCTTGTGCAGACTCTCTTGCCATGCGCTCTCTGGCAAGCCGCGCCTCTTCTTCTGCGATCTGCTGCCGACGCAGCATCTCTTCCTGTCTGGCTTGTTGACGTTTCTGCGCAAGGGCTGCCGCCCGCGTTGCAGCAGGATCGATTGCCGGCTTGGTTGGAGCCGGAATATGTGCTACAGCTCGACCACTGCCCGGCCGGTTGGTGAACAGCCGTTTAACCAAGGCCAGTTTGGTTTTGGCGGTCTTGTTGCTGCTGTTGATCTGCAGGGCCTTGCCGTAGGCCTGTGAGGCCATCTGAGCATAGATGTCTCCCAGATTCTCATGCGCCGTGGCATAGCTGGGATGGGTTTCGATCGCTTTGAGAAGAGCGGCTCTCGCCTCGTTGTATTTCTCTCGATTTGCCAGGAGAACAGCTAAATTGTTGTAGGGTTCAGGCAGCTTTGGATGATCTTCGCTCAATTCCCGAAAGGTGCGTATGGCATCGTCATAACGACGCATCTCGGTCTGGACGATCCCCAACTGGAATCGTGCTTCGGGGTCGTGAGGCCGGCTCTTGAGGTGACGAGTCAGTTTATTCAGCGCAGGCTGATAGGAGCGTGATTTGAGAAGAGGAGCGATCTCTTCATAGATTCCACCGATAGCAATACCCGGCCCAAGAAGGGAAAATAAACCCACGAAGAAGGCGATCAATCCACTTCTCGCCGTCAATCCGTTCATACGTCTCGCCCCCAAAACACTACGTGACTCCATTATCGAACAGGATACTCCTGTCACATGTGAAGGAAGAGTATATCCTGGTGGCTATCCGTTCACAACACACCGGCTGGAGAAGATTCAGTTTGCGAGTTAGAAGCATAAGGAGTGAACCGAAAGGCACAAAAAAAACGCACCGGACGATTGCCATGTGCGTTTTTTTAATAACGACGGAAAAGAGCTGCTCGTTTTTTGAATCAACTGTCATGAAGTGACGTGTTTTCCATGACAGTAATCCAGGATCAATTTACTCCTTGATCTCCTTACGACGCATCTGGGTATAGGCATTGCGCAGTGAGACATAGGGGTCGAGAGCAGCCTTCTTGAGCGATTCATACTCGCCGATACGCAGAGAGGTGTTGTTCACGGTCTTGAAACCGAAAATAGCCGCGCGCGCGCTAAAATCTTCCGGATAGTATGTCAGTGGATTCATAAAAGTGTCAGCCACCTTGCCAATGGTATCCCTACCGTTGGAAGGTCCGATGACCGGCCAAACGAGATAGAGATCATCACCCATACCCCACACGCCTAGCGTCTGACCAAAATCCTCATCGCCCGCCTTCAGATCATAAGCGGCTTCAGCGACATCAAAGAACCCCAAGAATCCGCCCCAGGTATTGAAGACGAATCTACCAAGCTCAGCACCGGCCTGTTTGATCTTTCCTTGCAGCAAAGCGTTAACGAAGTGGATCGGCATGCTCAGATTGTGAAAAAAGTTCCTGATCATGACACGTCCCTGCTCCGGAATGATTGCAGCGTATCCGCGAGCAACGGGTTTGAGAACCCAAAAATAGAGCCGGTCGTTGATTTCGAACCAGAGACGATTCCAAGGTTCGAGGGGATCAGCGATATGAACATCACTGTCCTGATCATTCCACAATTCCGCATCGGCATACAGATCCTCATCAACGTTCGAACTCATCTCAGCAGATAAGGCTTTTTCCGGAACTGCAATGCCGGCCATGAACAGACAACAAAATGCTACGAAACCCCTGCGCAGCCACGCTTTCCCACCCCATTCCATGATCTTTTCGCCCTTTCACTGTTCCAAAAAACTCTACCGAATCTTAACCTGGCTCATGGTAAACCTTGCGAAACTGAGCATAAATGTCCAAGATTTGCCCGTTTGCTGCTGTTTGAGGCAGCAAGTATTCGCCATAATCATTTCTCATGCCCAGATAATCATACCCCTATGAGCGTGTTTCTTCAACGGATAGGACGCACAACACTCGACACTGTTCAGGAAGTCGGAGCGATGTTCCTGTTCTTGTTTCAGGTTGTCATCCATTTTGCTCTGCCCCCTTTTCGTCCACGCAATCTATTGCAGCAGATCCATTTTATCGGGATCCGCTCACTGTTCGTGATCATATTGACTGCGGTCTTCACCGGGATGGTGTTGGGCCTTCAGGGGTACTACACCCTGTCGCGATTCGGATCTGAGGGTTTGTTGGGTCCGGCAGTAGCTCTGTCAATCATCCGTGAATTGGGGCCGGTTCTGACCGGATTCGTCGTCACGGGTCGTGCCGGGTCATCTCTCACTTCGGAGATGGGGGTTCTGCGCATTAAAGAGCAGATTGACGCTTTGGAGACCATGGGAATCAATCCCTTGAAGTATCTGGTCGTGCCGAGAATGGAAGCGGGTATTTTGACTCTACCTCTTCTCAACGCCATCTTCGATGTTGTTGGCATTTTCGGAGGATATCTGGTTGCCGTCCAGCTGCTTGGATTGAGTTCGGGAACCTATTTTGGCGGTATTGAAGCCAATGTTTCCATGCATGATATCTCAGTCGGTCTGATCAAATCCTTCAGCTTCGGTCTACTTATCTCCTGGATCTGTACCTACAAAGGGTACGTGACGAAACGGGGTGCTGAAGGGGTCAGTAAAGCAGTGACATCCGCTGTTGTGCTGAGTTTCGTCATGATTCTGGTGTGGGACTACTTCATCACCTCGATCATGCTGTAATTATCAGAGATTGTAACCATGGGTACGGCACATCTGTGCGTCTGTTGACCTGTATCGACATTGGAATTGCTTTTCTTGAGGATTTTTCACAGTGCCTGAGCCGACAGAGCATCCAAACGGTTCAACAACGCAGCCTTCAGCGTTGGGACCAATCGGCGACATCCTTGTTGCAGCCGGTGTCGTAGACAAGGAGCGCGTGCACGACCTTTTGAAGGAACACGGTGGCGGTCGTGTCGAAACGGAACTGGTCGGTGAACGACTGGTGGAACAGGGAGTGATTGAGCGAAAGGATCTTCTCACTACACTCCACGAGGCTTTTCGCAAGGAGATTGAAGCGTACCAGGACGCCCCGGATTCAACACCGATTCTCCGTTTTGCCGGGATCAAGAAGACCCTGGATAACCGAAATGTTCTGGATGGTGTTGATCTGGAGATTCCAGCCAACAAAATCACAGCGATAATCGGTGTCAGTGGCGGCGGCAAGACCGTTACGCTCAAACATATGATCGGGTTAATGAAACCAGATGCCGGTGAAGTGTATGTCGGCGATCAGGCCCTTGGTGAACTCCCCAATCGAAAACTCAACGATATTCGTAAGCGTTTCAGCATGCTCTTCCAGGGAGGTGCCCTGTTTGACTCGATGAATGTGTTCGATAACGTCGCCTTCCCACTGAGAGAGAAAACTAAGCTATCCGAAGAGAAGATTCGTAAGCGGGTCAAGCAGAATCTGGCAAGAGTCAATCTGGGGGCCATGGGGGGGAAGTTCCCAGACGAATTGAGTGGTGGAATGATGAAACGCGTCGCTCTGGCCAGGGCCATGGTGACACGTCCGGAAATCATCCTGCTGGATGAACCTACTGCAGGACTCGATCCGATTATCGAACACTCGATTCACCACCTGATTTGCGATACCTTCTTGAGAAGCCGATATACAATGGTGGTGATCAGCCATGCGGTACCGGCCATCTTTAATTTTTGCCACCACGTCGTGGTTCTCCATCAAGGAAAGGTTCTTGAAGCCGGGCCTTCATTGGATATCGTCAATTCCGATAATCCTGTCATCCGACAGTTTATCAACGGCGAACTCCATGGCCCAATCAAGGTCATTTGATCTATCATGTTGTGATCTATTGGAACAGGAGCGTGTCCCGAGTTGGGAAATGAGACCTGTTCCAAGCTGGGGATTACCCTTATCACCGATCACTCGCAGAACGGAAGACGTAGCAAGGAATCATCATGAGAAGCGCCAAACTGGAAGTGACCGTTGGACTCTTCGTACTCCTGGGCATGTTGGCTCTGGGATGGCTGTCGGTCAAACTCGCCCGCATGGAGTTGGTTGGCGGTAACTATGTGTCCATCACGGCGCGGTTCGCTTCCGTCTCGGGCTTGAAGAGCGGAGCGAGCGTCGAAATCGGCGGTGTTGAAGTAGGACGCGTTGATAGCATCACTCTTGATCCCGAAGAGTATGAGGCCATCGTCATCTTGAAAATCAATAAGGAGATTGAGATTCAGGAAGATGCGATTGCATCAGTACGCACCAAAGGGCTTATCGGTGATCGATACATTAAAATCAGTCCTGGAGCTTCGGACACCTTGCTGAAAACCAATGACCAGCTCGTGCAAACGGAGCCTGCGATCGATTTTGAAGAACTCATCAGCCAGTTTATTCACGGAAGTATCGAGTAGCTATTTTCCGGACGACCGGACAGTATGGTATATACGCACCGTAAATGATGCTTGGAGCCCGATCATGAAGATATCCAGACTCTTATCACCCATTCACATCTCAATGACCATTGCGGCTCTGTTTTTATGTGTTTCCATGGGGAGTCAGGATGCTGATGCGGAGTCGATTTCCGCAACGACAGCGATTCGAGCAACCATTGATAAAACAGTGGGTATTCTACAGGACGTGGAGCTGGCCAAGGAAGAGAATTTGGCTAAACGTCGTGAGCTTCTGCGACAAACCATCTTCACACGGTTTGATTTCGACCGTATGTCTCGGGGAGCAATTGGTCGGGCCTGGCGCAAATTTTCACCTGATCAGAAAAAACGTTTCACAGAACTCTTCAAACAGGTCCTGGAAACTTCCTATATGGACAAAGTCGAAGGGTATCAAGGTGAGTCTGTTGAATTCACCAAAGAGGTTAAAATCGGCCGCACTGTTCGTGTAGATAGTGTCGTTCAGTCGAAAGGCCAGGAGTACGCCCTCTCCTACAGGATGCTGCACAGTAATGGAGAGTGGAGAGTTTTTGACGTGATCATTGAGGGAATTAGCTTGATCGCCAACTATCGGCCACAATTCAAACAGATCCTGCAAAGAGGAAATGTCGAAGGACTGCTTGAGAAGCTGAAAATGAAGATTAATCAGACCTCCAAGAACCCCATGAACAAGTCCGAGGTTAAAGCCTAACCCGGATGTTGATTCATGAGTCGCAGATGTCATCGTTTTCTCTCAACTGTGTGAGCACACTTCTCTAAGTTGGCCACACAGCAAGCGTGACAAGTCTTTGAAATATAGAAGCAAGACTCTCTCGTGCACTATCCGAGCTAAAGGCTGCTTATAAGCACTAAGCTCGGCACCTATTGCCTCGTTCATGGATCTCTTGCCATAAAAAAACCACCCACTCTATGAAAGTGGGTGGTTTTTTTATGGCAAGAGAATCCCTAGAAACTACTGGAGATTATCCCATCCTTAGTTAGGAAACCTTGAGGTCAGCCGAGGAGCTGAAGGAGCCCCCTTTGTTGTCCTTCCAAGTAACCTTGACCGGCCCGCTGGCAGTAGCGCGCACGCTGAAGGAGAAGTAAGGGTTCTTCGAGATACCACCGGTCCATTTGGTCTTGATCACCACTTTTCCGCCATATTCGACTTCAACGGTGTCGATATAGTGGGCGGGGATCAGCTCGCCAGTATCCTTGTTTTTCCGGCGCCCACTCTCCATGGGGTGCTTGATCAGGGTCTTGATGGTCACAACCGTTCCAGCAGCAACGGGCTTCTTGGGACCACGTACCTTGGGTCTACCAATAACAGCCATGAAACTCTCCTCTCAGTCGGGAGTGGCGTGTTGATGCCATCAGGAAACCAGTGTTTCGTAGCATCCTATCACTCCCTATGTTCAGATCTAGATCTCTTAAAAGGGTCTCAACCGATATTCAGGCCAAGCATCCGCCTTCAGCAACTTCAATATGGGTTTTACCCATCAGAAGCTTACCTGAATTGGTTTTCGCAACGACACGAATATTGGAGCTTTTAGCCATTTTGATCCGAACCTCAAATTGAACTTTGCCGGCTTCAGGCTCAAACTCAAAACTGGCAACAAGAGGCTTGGGATTGCTATCGACGATCACGCCGGCTTTGGCGATATAGTTTCCAGCTTCCATCGGATGATCAATGGAGACGGGAATCTTGACCAGTGCGCCGTTTTCCGCTTTCGGTTTTGTCTTGATATCGACGGCACCTTCGCTAGCAGAACCGGCACCGAACTCCTGAGCGATGATCTCATCGGCTGGGGAGGCGTGTGCAGGACGTACGACAGTAGTTCCGGCGGCGACACAGGCAACACCTGCCACACCGGCTCCACGAATGAAACCACGTCGGGTCAGGGACGTGTTGTTGGTCTGGCTCATGATAGTTTTCTCTCCTCCAAAACAGTTGAAAACGTCATCCTTCTTCAGTTGTGTTCTCGGCAGCCTGTTAAGTTCCCTGCCACCCCAAACAGCAACCTTTGACGTTATCCGCCTGACCCGAATGGATTACCACGGGTCGTGCGAAACACAATCCCACACACAGTCTGGTTATGCATGGGTGACAGTGCAGCTGATTCATCGTGCAGTATCAGGGCAAGAGTGCTGTTATTCGATGATTTCGTCAAGTCTTCACTGGAGTGAGTGAGAGGAAGGTGTCCACTCTCACTTGCAGAAAATGATCGCAGAAGCTGCGGGCATTTCTGTCGTCTTCGACCAGGAATTAGCTCTAAAAAAAGGGGGGCATAAGCCCCCCTTGAAGATCCTGCATCTTCGTGTACTGAAATCGCTTAGGCGAAGCCGTCACGCATGATGCTCTGATACCAGCTTTCGTTGAACTCGCCTTCCTGTTTGCGGACGGCGGCTGAAGCTTTGGTGGGTGACAGACCACCACCAACTTTCGAGATCACCTTGCCTTTCAGCTTGTAGATCGCCGCCACGGAGATACCGTAGTGAGGCGAAAGCATGCTGTAGCAGGTGTTGACGTAGGAGGCCTTACCAGGAGCCCGACCGTTGATCATATCGACAACGGCAGCGGCACACACTTTGGCCTGAGAGTTGGCAGCATAACCAGACTTGGGCATCTTGGCAGCGCTTGCAGCGTCACCGATGACATGGACACCAGCGTGAATGGTCGACTCGAAAGTCTTCTTATTCACCGGGCACCAGTCTTTGCCACCGGTCAGTCCCGCCGTATGAGCGATGAAACCGGCTGTCTGGTTGGGGATGATGTTGACCACGGCACCTTTGATGGTATCCATCTCGGTGGTCACGGTCATGTTTTTCGGATCGACCTCCGTCACGGCCGATTCGGGCTCCCACTGGATCAGGGAGTTTTCGGTCTCATAGCCGTAAAGCTCTTTCCAACCACCGGTGAAGAGACCGTACTTGGAGAACTTGGGCTTGGGATCGAGAATCAACACCTTCGACTTGGGCTTATGCTTCTGCAGGTACCAAGCGATCAAGCTGGCACGCTCATAAGGTCCGGGAGGACAGCGGAAGGGGTTTTTAGGCGGAGAGATGACGACGACACCACCATCAGGCATCGCTTTGAGCTGGTCGGCCAGGAGCTGGGTCTGAGGACCTGCTTTCCAGGCGTGAGGCATGGGGCCATTGCTGACCTGCTCGTTGTAGCCTTCGATGCTGTTCCACTTGTAGTCGACGCCGGGAGCGACGATACAGCGGTCATAGCCAATTTTGGAACCGCTCTTGAGCTGAACCTGTTTGGCTTTGGCATCAATGTTGACGACCGTGTCCTGGATATGGGTGTAACCATGTGCCTTTGAGGCAGCATCCCAGGACCACTTCTGTGCTTCCAGCTCACGGAAACCGGCGATGACCCAGTTCGAGAGCGGGCAGGAGTAGTAGTACTTGTCAGCATCAATC
>JADGBX010000320.1 GCA_015231265.1 Magnetococcales bacterium
AAGGTTTTGGAGATTATCAACAACCTGGCCGAGAAGACCAACATGCTCTCCCTCAACGCCGCCATCGAGGCGGCGCGGGCCGGCGAGGCGGGCAAGGGGTTCGGCATCGTTGCCAATGAGGTGAAGGAGCTGGCCAGTCAGACCGCCGACTCCACCAAGATGATCTCCAAGCTGATCGATACGATCCAGGACAGCTCGCACCAGACCGCCGACTCCATTGAAGCCCTCTCCAGCAACATCGAGAAGATCGACCAGGCCAACCGCTCCATCACCGAGCGGGTCGAAGATCAATCCTCCCTCTCCGGGGAGATCACCGATTCCGTGGGCGGTGTGGTGGCGGCGGTGCAGACAGTAGCCGACAGCGCCAGCGTGATGCAGGATCGGGTCGGTTATATCTCCGACGCCACCCGAGAGATGGTGGACAACACCTCCGAGATCGCTGATGCCGCCCGTCAACTCGCCGCCAGCGCCCACGAGGTGGCCGCGGGTAGCGAGGGGGCGTCGTTCAAGACCCAAGAGGTTCAGAACACCGTCAACAACGTGCTGCAGATGACCGCCAACGTCCAGAAACAGACGCTGAAACTGATCTATCTCAGCCACAACTCCACCGGCCTGGCCCGAGTCGCCAGCCGTCTGATCGATATGAGCATGGACGCCTTCGAGCGTCTCGTCGGCAAGGTCAAACTCACCGGAGCCGAGAAGGATCAGCACGGCTTTCTGGCCAGCAAGGAGGAGTACCTGATTCTCGGCAAGTGGGTCGAACAGGTGATCGGTGGCATGGAGTTCGACAACCCGCCGGACCTTCTCCAGAGAGAGAATACCGCCCTGGCCAAACGACTCTCCGAGAAGCAGTGGCCGGTTCCCGGTGCCTCCTCCCTTGCCGGCTGCCAGCAGGCGGTGCATCGTCAGGTGGATGCGTTGATGAAGTCGTTTGTGCTGCGTCGCGACTACCGCAATCTGCAGGCTGCGATGGATTTCGACGTGGCGATCTTCGATAAGGAGAGAAGTGCGGCCTCGGGTGGTGAGATCGAAACCGCTGACTCTCTCTTCAGTAAGGTAGAAGAGGTGAACAGGAATATCGATCAACAGTGGGAGGGGTTCAAGAGCGAACTTCGCCGCCTCTTCGCACTCATCGATCAATCCGTGGAGGAGAGTCAGGAGTAGGGTGGCCGTCGCTTTTTGACGGTGAGATCTGCGGGTTCGGTGCTGTTCTGCGCCATTTCCTTCGCCTCGGACCACACTCCCTTTATTCCGCGCCCCTCATTTTTACGATCACACATCGACATACTGCAAACCTCCCAAGGTCTTCGGAATGGCTGCCAACAGATCCGAATCTCCCCAAGCACGTCTCAACACCCTGCGTCGCCGAATTCGCCACCACGACCACTGCTACTATGTCGAGGATGCGCCGGAAATTCCCGATGCCGAGTACGATCGCCTCTTCTCCGAGCTGAAACGGCTGGAGGAGCGCCACCCGGAACTGATCACGCCGGATTCACCGACACAACGGGTCTCCGGCACCCCCTTGGAGGGGTTCAGCAAGGTGGAGCACAGACAGGCGATGCTCTCCTTGGATAATACGTTCAGTAGTGAGGAGCTGGCCGCTTTTCATCAGAGAGTGGTGGATCGTTTGGGGGCGAAGGTGGCCGGAGACTCTCTCTCCTATGTGGTGGAGCCGAAACTGGATGGGCTGGCCATCAGTCTCCGCTATGAGCAGGGACGTCTGATCCAGGGGGCAACGCGGGGGGATGGCCGGGTCGGCGAGGATGTGACGGCTCAGGTGAGAACGATTCGTGCCATTCCTCTGCGCCTCGGCGGTGAGGGGTGGCCGACGACGCTGGAGGTGCGTGGCGAGGTGTTCATGCCCACTGAGGCGTTTGAACAGATGAATGAGAAGGCGAGGGCGGCGGGAGAGAAGGTGTTTGCCAACCCGCGCAATGCGGCAGCGGGAAGCCTGCGTCAGTTGGATCCAAAAGTGACAGCCTCACGGCCTCTGACTCTTCTGCTGCACGGCTGGGGGGCCGTGGACGGAGGGGTGATGCCCGACAGCTACTCGGAGACGTTGGTGCTCTTTCGGCGTTGGGGATTGCCGGTATCCGACCTGATCCGATCCGTGCAGGGGATCGATGCGGCTCAGAAGTCGGTGAACCATCTGGAGACGCTGCGGCAGACCCTCCCTTACGAAATCGACGGTGCGGTGATCAAAGTGGATCGGGTCGATCTTCGTGCCCGGCTCGGGTATGTCGCCCGTGCACCGCGCTGGGCGATAGCCTATAAGTTTCCCGCCCAGGAGGTGGTGACCAGGGTGCAGGGTATTGACGTTCAGGTAGGGCGTACCGGTGCGCTGACCCCCGTTGCGCGTCTGGAACCCGTGACCGTGGGTGGTGTGGTGGTGACCAATGCAACTTTGCACAATTTCGGCGAGATGCGACGTAAGGATGTTCGTGCGGGAGATCGGGTCTCGGTACGACGTGCAGGGGATGTGATTCCCGAGGTGGTGCGGGTGGTGCCCCAAGATGCGCTCGCTGCGACCGAGGGGACGCTGTTTCAACGTCCCGACCCCATGGCGGAGCCTGAGCGCTGCCCGGTGTGCGATTCCCGGGCGACGCGACCAGAGGGAGAGGCGGTGCTGCGCTGTACGGGCGGACTGGTGTGTCCTGCCCAGCGCAAGGCGGCGGTGATTCACTTCGCCTCGCGACGGGCGATGAACATAGACGGGCTCGGAACCAAATTGATCGATCAACTGCTTGCAAAGGGTGTAATCACCAGTGTCGTCGATCTCTATCATCTGGAACACGCTGTTGTCGCCAGCCTTGAGCGTATGGGGTCCAAGTCGGCGACCAATCTGCTGCACGCGGTGGCGGCGAGTCGAACGACGACGTTGGGACGGTTTCTTTTTGCTCTGGGTATCCGCGAGGTGGGGGAGAGTACCGCCCAAGGTCTGGCGCGCTATTTCGGAACGTTGGATGCGGTGATGGAGGCGGATCGAGAGCGCTTGGAATCGGTGCCCGATGTGGGGCCGGTGGTCGCATCCAGGGTGTGGGCGTTCTTCCGTGAGGCGCACAATCGTCAGGTAATCGACGGCTTGTTGGCGGCGGGGGTGGTCTGGCCTGATGTGGAGGGAAGTGTCTCGGAAGAGTCGTTGCCGTTGGCGGGGCAGTCGGTGGTGATTACCGGCACTCTGGAGAGTCTCACGCGTCGTGATGCCAAGGCGCGTTTGGAAGCACTTGGAGCACGGGTTGTGGGCAGTGTCTCCAAAAAGACGGCGCTGTTGGTGTGTGGTGCCTCTCCTGGATCGAAGCGGACCAAGGCGGAGGCGTTGGGGGTGGAGATCATAGATGAAGCGGCGTTTCTTGTTCTGTTGGAACGTTAGGTATTTCTACGTGGCCGTCAGGTGGTAAATCCGTGGCCGTTAGGTGTTTGTCCGTGGCCGTTAGGTGGTTAATCCTTTACTACCTCGGGTGCA
>JADGBX010000321.1 GCA_015231265.1 Magnetococcales bacterium
ATGACGAACCCCGCTACCACCACCACCCGCTCATCACCGGCGACGATGGCAAACGGCTGGCAAAACGGGACCGGAGCGTCACCCTTCAGGCGTTGCGCGCATCAGGCGTGACCCCGGAACAGATTCGGCAGAGGTTAGGCCTACCGACAGCATAAGAGACGCGATTCAGAGCTGAAGATCCTGATTGCTCGGATCTTGGTTGTCGATGCCGTCCGGGGTGCGGGCGAGTAGCTGAACCGTTACCTGCCGGGGTGTCTCGTCGCTCCACAGTCGGGAGAACCACCCCATCTCCTGGCGCCAGTTGGGGGTGATGTGGTGGAGATTCGCTCTGTCCACGGTCACGGTGAGGGTGTCGGCATCGCTCCAGAAGAGCTGGAGACCCTTCGCACGGGTGAGACGCAGCACCAGTGGATGCTCCTCCGGATCCGCCCCGCCCCCCTCTTCCACAGGCACGATCACCACACTGTGAATATCCCCCGAGGTGCCGCCGGTGCTCATGAGCTGCACCACCGCTTCCAGGGTGCCGTCCGGGGAGGGGTGGCGCGTGCTGTCGTCGAAGTCGTCCAGGATTCCCGACTTCATCGCCTGCCACCCCAGCACCATCACGATGGCCGCAATCACGAGAAGTGTCCCCCAGATCAATCGCGTACTCTCCTGCTCTTCCGTCATCCCCCTGCCTCCCGAGTGGTGTCTCATCCCCCGTCTGTCTCCATTCAACCCCGGATTGTTTTCAAGAGCAAGACTCCTGTACTCTCGTGGGTAGGTTGCCGCGTGAACGCCTGAAGGTGAACCAAACGGTTCCATCAGCAGTCAGAATAGTATAGCAATAATAATGATAATTATTCACGCCAAGTGCATCGGGCGGCGGTACGCCCTGCCTGCGTTGCCACAAGTAGAGTGATCCGAAACCCATGGGCCTGACACAGAGAGATCCCGACACCATCGTTCGTCGCTGGCTTATGATTGCCACGCTGGTCTGGACCTTCATCCTGGCTGTTTCGCTGTTCTGGAATATCCAGCATCAGAAAGAGCAGACGCAGCAGATGGCGATCAATACGGCGCGGGCCAATTTCAATAAGGATCAAGCCTACCGCCTCTGGGCGACGGAGCATGGCGGCGTCTATGTCGAACCCACCGAAAGAACCCCGCCGAGTCCCTGGATGGCCCACATCCCCGACCGGGATGTGGAGACGCTGGAGGGGAAGAAACTGACGCTGATGAATCCCGCCTACATGCTGCGGCAGATGATGGAGATCTATGACGAGCTGTACGGCATTCGTGGCCGCATCACCGGCATCGTCTATCTCAACCCCAGCAACAAGGCGGACGCATGGGAGACGGCGGCGATTCGCGATTTTGAGCAGGGGGTAGAGGAGAAGATCGAGATCGAAAGTCGGCAGGATGGGCGCTTCGTGCGGCTGATGCGGCCCATGGTGATGAAGCAGGGGTGCCAGAAGTGCCATGGCCATCTAGGTTTCGAGAACGGTGAGGTTCGGGGGGGTGTCGGTGTCACCGTTCCCATGCTGCCGTTTGAGGTGATCGAGCAGAGGGTGATTCGCGGTTATGTTGTCACCCATGGCGGGGTGTGGTTCATCGGCACGCTGGGCATGGTCGGCTTCGCCGCCTGGACACGTAGACGGCTCCATGAGCGGCAGGCGGATCTCGCCGAGATCACCCTGGCGGAGCAGGTGTTCGAAAACGCCCTGGATGCTGCCATGATCACCGATCCCGAGGGGGTAATCCTGCGCGTCAATCCGGCCTTTAGCCAACTGACAGGCTATGAAGAGGATGAGGCGGTGGGCAGACGGCCCAATCTGATCAAATCGGATCACCACTCCCCTGACTTCTACAAGGAGATGTGGCGTTCGCTGTTGCAGGAGCGGCAGTGGCAGGGCGAAATCTGGAATCGCCACAAAAACGGCCAGCTCTTCGCCGCCTGGGAGAGCATCGCCGCCGTCAGTGACGAGCAGGGTGAAGTGAGCCACTTCGTCAGCAGTTTCAGTGATATCACCGAGAAGAAGGACGCTGAAGAGCACATCCACCATCTGGCCCACTACGACGCGCTCACCGACCTGCCCAACCGGTTGCTGTTTCAGGAGACGCTCAGCCACGCCATCGATCAGGCCAAGCGGCGGCAGGCGCTGTTGGCGGTGTTCTTCATGGATCTGGACGGTTTCAAGAAAGTCAACGACACCCTGGGCCATCGCATGGGGGATCTTCTGTTGCAGGAGGTGGCCTGCCGCCTCAGAGGTGCCACCCGTGAAGCGGATACGGTGGCGCGGCTGGGTGGGGATGAGTTCACCCTCATTCTGGAGGATCTGCAAGAGGTGGAGGATATTACGAGAATCGCCAATAAAATCATCAGAGATATCGCCGAACCCGTCGTCATCGATGGCCGGGAGATGATCGTCACCGTCAGCATCGGTATCAGCCTCTATCCCCAGGATGGCGAGGGCATGACCGAACTGACCAAAAACGCCGATATCGCCATGTACCGCTCCAAGGAGTCGGGCAAGAACCGTTTCAAATTCTTCGACGCTACCATGAGTGTGCGTGAGCAGGAGCGCATGGCGTTGGAGACCGCTCTGCGCTTCGCCGTTTCTCGTGATGAACTCACCGTTTACTACCAGCCGAAGGTGGATCTGGAGCAGGATCGCATCACCGGATTCGAGGCGCTGGCTCGCTGGAAACCCCAGGGCAGCGGCATGGTACCGCCGGATACGTTCATACCCCTGGCCGAGGAGTTGGACCTGATCACGGAGATCGATCTGGCGATTTTGAAAAAGGCGTGCACTCAGGGGAGAATGTGGCTGGATGCGGGAGAGACGATCCATCTGGCGGTCAACGTCTCCGGGCGCGACCTGCTTAAGGAGGGGTTCCACGAGCGGGTGAAGGCGATTCTCGACAGCAGTGGGTTTCCGCCGGAGCAGTTGGAGTTGGAGATCACGGAGGGGGTGTTTGCCGGGTATGATGAGCAGATGCTCGACGCGCTCAACACTTTACGGGCGTTGGGTGTGGATCTGGCCATCGACGACTTCGGTACCGGTTACTCCTCCCTGTCGTATCTCAAGAATCTGCCGGTGAAGACCTTGAAGCTGGATCGCAGTTTCATCAATCATCTGCCCAACGACATGCGTGATACGGTTCTGGTCTCGACCATCATCTCTCTGGCGCACAATCTGGGGCTTAAAGTGGTGGCCGAGGGGGTGGAAGAGGCCACTCAGAAGGTGTTCCTCGACGATCAGGGGTGCAATCTATTTCAGGGGTATCTCGTCAGCCCACCGGTGGAGTCCGAAAAAGCCCGGCAGCTCTTGGATGCTCAGAGAGCGTCGAAAGAGGATGAGACCACCACACTCCGGGACTAAACACCTAGTTTTTGACGGTGTTTAATCCGTGTCCGGTCAGGTGTTTGTCCGTGTCCGGTCAGGTGGTAATTCTTTTACTACCTCGGGTCCAGGGGT
>JADGBX010000322.1 GCA_015231265.1 Magnetococcales bacterium
TACCTGCCGAAGTTTCCCATTCCGGTGTATGGTCAGCTCTCCGGACACGGCTACGTCATGGGCAATATGAGCAAGGAGTGGGTGCCCACCCTGCCGATCTTCGGTCGAACGACGCTGGAGATGGCGGCGGGATCGATGCCCGGTCTGAAGGGTGGCAAGCTGTTCTGGCAGAGCGGTACTGATCTCCCCGAGAACCCGGAGAGGATCCCCCTGGACCAACTCACCGATCCAACCACGCCGGAGAATCCTCTCTGGCCGTTTGAGACGTTGCGAACAACGTTCACCTTCCATAGTCAGCAGGCGGTGATCCACCACCTGGAGGTGGGCAGCGACATGGTGTCGCTCTCCGGATCGGGTGTATGGCCTTTTGAAGGCACCACGCGGTTGGAACTGGAATTGGATGTCGAAGCGGAGTGGTGGCAGAAACAGCCGATACGCTCAGGCACCCTGCGTGTGGACGAAGAGGCGCTCAGCATGGAGTGGCGGAAAAAACCGGAAATCAAGAAGGATGCAGTAGGCAATGCAGAGGCTTCCGGCGCTACAGCCCCGTCAAAGGGGAAAAACGAGGAGAGGCACGCCTCGCAAGAACTGGCACAAAAAGAGTAAAGCCTCTCCGCAATGAGAACGAGCCAGCACGCGCTCTATCTCCACTGATCACCCATCAGCCGGGAGCGGCTTCCACCAGGTGTGCACGCCAGCCATACCGCGATAGAGATGGTTCTCGTCCAAACCGTAACCAACCAGGCGCATGTTGGGCACTTCAAAACCCAGATAGTTGATCTGGACCGGTTCGGGATCGGGAACCGTGCGGTGGAGAAGCACCGCAACACGGATGGAGGCAGGCTGCAACGGCTTCAACCAGTTGATCAAATCCTGGACGCTGCCGCCGGTATCCATGAGCGCATCGACAATCAGCAGATCCTTGCCACGAATCTGCTCCCGATCACTGCTGGAGAGAACGCCGTCGATGGCTACTTCCCCGCGAGGCCGAATGAACACCACCGGCCACGGACGCTCCAAGGCGCGCAGCAGGTCCGCCCCGAACATGAGTCCCCCTTTGAGGGTGATCACCATGAGAGGGTCGCACTCGGTCATTTCCGACTCGATCTGCGCTGCCAACTCCTCCACACGCTCCTGAATGTGATTTGCATCGATAAGAAGTTTCAGCTTCTCCAACGCCACATCCTCTTTGGAACCCATCTCTCCCCCGATCCCCAATCAACTGAGGCGCACAAACCACATTGATAAACGCATGGACACCTGTTCGATCACCTATTTTCGGATGATCGAACAGGTAAGAACATCTCAATCCTGACCGGTATTCTTCAGGAACTGCTCCAAGAAGTGGAGGTCATAGGTTCCATTCCGGAAGGTGCCGTCCCGAACCAGCCGCCGGTGCAGCGGCAGGCTCGTTGCCACACCGTTGATCACATACTCATCCAGCGCCCGTTGCAGACGGTCGATCGCCTCCTTGCGATCCCGGCCATGGACGATAAGCTTACCGATCATGGAGTCGTAATAGGGCGGAATACGATACCCTTGATAGACACCGGAATCCACCCGCACCCAACCGCCACCAGGGGCGTGGTATTCGGAGATGGTGCCCGGCGAGGGGATGAAGGTGTCGGGATCTTCGGCATTGATCCGGCACTCGATGGAGTGGCCGTCAAGCACCACATCCTCTTGCTTGATGGAGAGCGGCTTGCCGCTGGCCACGTTAATCTGCTCCTTGACCAGATCCATACCGGTGATCATCTCAGTCACCGGATGCTCCACCTGAATCCTGGTGTTCACCTCCATGAAGAAGAAATCATCTCCCGACAGCAGAAATTCGAACGTTCCTGCCCCGGAGTAGCCGATGCGTTCGGCAGCCCGCGCCGACAGATTGCCCAGATGTTCCCGTTGCTCCGGGCTCACGGCCGGGGAAGGCGCCTCCTCCAGCAGCTTCTGGTGCCGCCGTTGCAGAGAGCAGTCCCGCTCACCCAGGTGGATCGCCCGACCATGTTTGTCGGCCATCACCTGAATCTCAACGTGACGCGGCGCTTCAATGAAGCGTTCGATGTAGACGTTTTCGTTCTTGAAGAACTGCATCGCCTCGCTACGAGCGACGGTGTAGGCGTTGATCAGGGCCGCTTCGGAGTGGACCACCTTCATGCCGCGACCACCGCCGCCACCCACCGCCTTGATGATCACGGGAAAGCCGATCTCACGAGCGGTACGAAGCGCTTGGGATTCAGAGTGGACCGCCCCTTCGGAGCCGGGCACCACCGGCACCCCGGCAGCGATCATGGCGTTGCGCGCCCGCACCTTGTCGCCCAGCAGACGAATTACATCCGGTTCCGGGCCGATGTAGGAGAGACCGGACGCTTTGATAATCTCTGCGAATTCCGGGTTTTCCGAAAGAAAACCGTATCCTGGGTGAATCGCTTCGGCATCGGTGATCTCCGCCGCCGCCATGATGGCAGAGACGTTGAGATAGGACTTCAAAGAGGGTGGCGGACCGATACAGACAGACTCATCCGCCAGCTTGACGTACATGGAGTCCACATCCGCCGTCGAGTGGACGGCCACGGTCTGAATGCCCATCTCCTGACAGGCACGATGAATCCGAAGCGCAATCTCGCCACGGTTGGCGATGAGAATCTTTTTGAACATGACGCCTCTTTACACCGGTTCGATGTGGAAGAGTTCATCACCGAACTCCACAGGGCTGGCGTTATCCTTGATTGCCCGCACCACCCGGCCATCCACCTCGGACTCGATCTCGTTCATCAGCTTCATCGCTTCGATGATGCAGACCACCTGCCCCTTTTTGATCACATCGCCGGGCTGGACGAAATTGGGGGCTTCGGGAGAGGGCGAGCGGTAGAAGGTGCCCACCATGGGTGACGTGATCACCTGATGGCTGGATAAACTCTCCGCCTCAGCCGCTGTTTCAGAGCCTGCTACCGATTTTGCAGCCGCAGCAGGTGCTGGAGCCATTGGCGCAGGTGCTGCTGCCATGGGGGCCATCTGCTGAATGATGGGCATTACGGCGGGTTGATCCACCGCACGGCTGATACGGACGGTTTCGCCGTCTTTGACGATCTCGATCTCCGAGACATCGGTTCCGTCCAGCATTTTGACCAGCTGCCGAATCTCCTTCAATTCCATGCCTGTTTCCTCGTGTCCATATCGCTCTGAGAAGAGGGCTCTACCCCTCAATAATGTACTATTGCTCCACCGATTCAGCGAGGTGACGCGCCCCAGCTTCGATGGCCATCACATAGCCGTGTGCCCCGAAACCCACCACCTGACCGATGGCGATATCGCTGACGTAGGAGTGGTGTCTGAACGGCTCCCGACGGTGAATGTTACTCAGATGGATCTCCACCACGGGGATGGAAACCGCCAACAGCGCATCCCGGATCGCAAC
>JADGBX010000323.1 GCA_015231265.1 Magnetococcales bacterium
CTGAAGAATATGGTTCAGAATCGCCAATCCGCCCAGGGCTGCGTCCGACTCCGACCCGGCTACGCTCTTGATGGAGTCCTGAAGGCCGCTTGTGAGAACCAGAGGAATGTCAGGGAAGCTCTTCTCAAGAATCTCCTGATAGAAAAAGCCCTTGGGAATGGCAGTGCTGACCCCTTTCAGAGCCGCTAGGTCGTGAATGTGCGGATAGTCGATACGGGTGATGATGGCGGGGGGATTGTCCACATAGGGGTCGGTGAAGAGCAGAAACTTCTCCCGCTCATCGGTGCGGACGATATTCACCATGATGTCCAGGCGGCGATTGCGCACCATCTCCATGAATCCGTCCCAGGTGGGTCCGGTGACGAAGGTGAGTTCGATGCCCAGCTTTCGGGCCACCAGGTTCATGAAGTCGATGGAGTAGCCTTCCGGCAGATCCCGTTCATTGAAGTTGATCGGTGGATAGTCGGTCTCGTTCTGTACGGTGTAGGGGCCGGGGTTTGCCACCAGCCACGCCTTCTCCTCTGCGGTCAACGGCACCATGGGGGCGCTGTGAGCGTGTCCGGAAGCGGGGCGGTGTTTTTTGTAGATTTCCGCCACATCTCCGGATGCGGTCATCGCTTTTAGAGCTCCGTTCAGAGCGGTTTTCAACACCGGGTGACGGCTCTTTTTTGACAGGGCATAGTAGTTTTCGATCACCTGATGGTGACGAAAGCGGGCGTAGCTCTGGTGGTGATAGCCCAGGCCGGCCAGAGCGCTCTCCATGGCACCCCGATCCAGAACCGCCACCGTATCGACTCGGCCTTCGATCAGCAGTCTGGCCAGTTCATAGTCACCACCCGTCGCCGCCACCTTGTTGAGCGTATCGTCGCTGTCGAAACGGGGAAAGTAGGCGGTTTTCGCCTTAATGCCGATCTTCAGACCGGAGAGATCGTCGTAGGTGCGGATGGTGTGGTTGTTGCCCACCGGGACCAGAAAGAGAATATCCTTCTGCTGACGACCGATGGGGCCGAGAAAGTCGATGAAGGCTTCCCGTTCCGGTTTACGGATGGTTCGTGGAACAATGTCCACCGCCCCGCTCTTGAGGTCGGCCAGGCTTTGAGAAAAGGGGATCGGTTCCCACTCGACTTCATAGCCGATTCGAGCGGCGGCTTTTTCGAGAATCTCCTTGAGCGGACCGCTGACGTAGTCGCCGTCGACGATCATCTCCGGCGGCCGATGACGTATGTGTGCTGTGACGATTTTGTCCTGGGAAGGCGACCCGCTTACAGTGGCAGAAGGGGAGTGGGCAGACGGCGAAGGGGTAGCGACTGCTTTCGGAACGGAGAGCAGCAGAAGCAGCATCGGCAGCAGTAGGGTCAGAAGAGGTCGGTGCATGAATCTCCGGGTTCCCGCGTTACCTTGACGAGCGTTGTCGAGGAGGATTGATCCGCAATCCGTGTCGGTGTGAGCCGTGGCTCTGCTGATGGTGCGCCGGTATCCGCGTGACTGCTGTCGAGCTGGAGTCGGTCAGCTCAGATGAGGGTCGTGCACTCCATCGCTCACCGGATGTGGACCGGCCTCCATCATGAACTCCCGCATCACCGATGTGGCGTAGGAGCCTTTGGGTAGTTGAAAGCGGATCAGGGCGGTCTCGTCAGCTTCCCAGGTGACCTCAAGGTCCGTGGGCGTCACCCGAAGAGCTCGGCGGGCGCCGTCCACTTTGACCGCGTTCAGCCCTTCCACCACCGTCGACTCCTGATCGGCCTGGGCCGATTCCAATATCCCCTGATGACCCAGAGCCATCAGGAGCTTGCGACCGAAGAGTGGTCCGGTGGGGTGGATCGCACCACTGGTGAAACGGGGCCGTTCGTTCTCCACCGACTCCACCAGAAAGCTGGCGCGGCGGCCATCCAGTTGTGCCACATCCCCTTCCAGCAGCTGATCGAACAGACCGGATCTGATCCTTTCGGTCAGAACCCGGTTGAAAAGTTCCGACCGCACGGCGGATAAGAGGAATCCCCGTTCGTGCCGCTTCGGCTTTCTAACTTTGACGTCGTTGTTCCCCTTCTGTTTTTCCGCTTCTGCCGAAAGCCATGTCATGCCGCGAATCGCGTTGTCTCCCCGATTGCCGAAACGTTGCGGACCAAACCAGTTGGGCACACCCTGCTTTCGCAACACCCGAACGGCCTCTTCGGCCTGCTGCCGCTTGCTGCCGTCGATATTGCGCAGTCGGATTTCAAACCGATTGCCCACCAGTTGGCCGATGCGGATCTTCTTGCTTCTGCGGGACATGCCCAGCAGGCGCACCCCTTCGGGCAGAGACTCTTCCAGCCCCTGCCGGAGTTGGTCGAGGTCGCTGTCACCCTTGGGAGGCAGCGGTACGGAAAACTCTTGAACCGTGACGGCATGGCGATCCTTGAGACCGGCATAGCCGACGCCGCGTCTCGGTGTTTTAAAGTGGCGCGCCAACCACCCTGCCAGACTATCCGTCGTCCACTCCCGCTTCTCCAGCAACAGAGCCAGATGGCCGCCGTTGATGGGTGACTCCTCGGGCAGGCGGATCTCCTCCACCCGGAAATCTTCCGGTTTCATGCGCATCACGCCACCCAGTCCGGCGCCGATGATTCTCGGCAGCTCCGGCTGGATCTCAGTCTCTCCCGTTCCGAAGCGCTTTCCCTCGCGCGTCGTCGTCTTGCCGTTCTCGTTCCCCATGACACCATCCCCAATCGTGTCCGTCTTTCAAAACAATAAAAACCAAATAATCCCAGGACCCCAAAAAGCGAGAATAGAGCACGGAGCGAGGTCACGGCAAGCGGATAGCGTTCCGTTGCAGGAGAAATCGGCTGCTGCCATGCCATGGGTTGCGTTCGGGACCACTGTTGGCGATCATGCCGGAGCGGGTGTGGAACCCGTATGGTCCGAGACACATTAAGTATTGGAGAGACCCCATGGGTATCCTGAGTTCCATCGGCCAACTTCTGACTCTGGCGCTGGAGATCTACTCCTGGCTGATTGTCGGTCGGGTTCTGATCTCGTGGGTCAATCCGGATCCGTACAACCCCATCGTCCAGTTTCTGGTGCGGGCGACCGATCCCCTTCTGCTGCCGATCCAGCGCCGCATGCCGGCCCTGGGCGGGTTCGACCTTTCGCCCATCGTTGCCCTGTTGGCCATCGTCGTCATGCAGAGAGTGGTGGCGGTGCTCTTCTCGCCCATGGCGGGAGGGGGCTTCTCGGTGTTGATGGTCGAGATGCTGGCGCTGGTGCATCTCCTGCTCACCCTCTATCTGTTGATTCTTCTCATTCGGGCGGTCATCAACATCCGTTCCTGGTGGGGATTCCGCCGGGGAACCGGTGCGTATATCAATCTTCACAACCCCGGT
>JADGBX010000324.1 GCA_015231265.1 Magnetococcales bacterium
TGGAAGAGTGTCTGAACCCGCTTCTCCTGAAAGCTCCCTGTCTGAATGCCGAGGCTGTAGCTGGCAGTCGGAAGAGGATCAGGTGGCGGTTTCGCTCCCTGCCGGTAGTAGAGCCGAGATCCGGTCCGGTAGATCTGATCGGAGTAGCCGATCCAGGCGGCCTGGCTCTCCAGGTAGGGCAGACCGGCGTGCATGTCCACCTCGCCATTGCGAAGTTTCTCCAGAATCTCGTTGCGACCCGCGGCGTGAAACCGTATCTCCCGGCCACTTTTTTTCGACCAGGCACGCCAGAGATCCACGAACAGGCCGGCGGGTCGGCCCTGGGCGTTGAGGAATGCATAGGGCGGGCGATCACGCTCCATGCCGATGATGAGTGCGGACTTTCCACCCCGATCGCCACTGGCCGTCCAGCGCCGACCGATGGTGCGTCTCTCCGTGCTCGTGATCGACGCCATGCCTTCGTTGACCACTTTCAAAGCCGAGCTATTGCCCTCGCGGGTGGCGACAAACCACTCATTTCGATAGAGCGGTGCATCGCCTATTCTGTTGAAATCGGCAAGAAGACCGGCTCTCTTCAAATGGTACAGGCCGGAGGGGGTGTCGGCGGCAAACACCCGCAGTTCCCCTCTCTTCAGAGCCGAGACCAGGGTGTCATAATCGGGATAGCCGACGATGTGACCATCGGCGGTTTTCTCCTTCAGGAAGCTCTCCACGTAGTCTTTACTCAGCACGCCCACCCGGTAGGCGGTAAGCTGCTGAAAGTCGCGGGTGACGGGAATCGACCGATGAAAGAACAGGTGGGTGTCGGTCTTGCTCAGAGCGACACCATAATCCAGAAACGCGTCTCGCTCGTCGTTGAAAAACAGACCGGCGTGGGCATCGACCGTCCCCTCTCTGACCAGAGAGAGGGTCTCCTTCCAAGGTGCCGCGATGAACTCAACGGAGATGGCGGTTTTCTTCGACCAGAGGCGCCAGTAATCGATGATCAAGCCATCAGCAGCACCGTCGGCATTGGTAAACTGAAAAGGAAGGCAGTCCTGACAATAGGCGACGGAGAGGGTAGGGGAGTCGTCCGTCTCTGCCTGGAGCGGTGATGAAACAAGCAGTGTCAGCAGGAAAACACACAACGGGGCCAAGGCGACGATAGCAGGGAGTCGAGTGCGCTTGAGGATCTTCATTCCGATGGGTTCCGGCTCGCATGGATCACTCCAAACTCTCCTATATTAGAGACCATTCCCATGCAGCATAGCAAAGCTACCGTTTGTCGCAAGACCTACTCTCTCACGTGACATCGGGAAAAGAAAATGCGCTTGCCGCCGATCACCTCTCCGGAAGAGACGATAATGGGAGGGACGCCACTTTCGTTATGGTCGCTGTTCGAAGAGGTGGTCAATCGGGAGTCGTCTGTCATGGATGCCGATGAAATCCTGACCAACGGGCACCTTTCAAGCCATCTGTTGATCGGCTATTCTCGTCCATCGTACTGGGGGAGTGAACAGATCCGCAGTGACACATTCATCGAGGAGAGAGATCGTGGCAGAGGGCACCCGTATCCCGGAAGAACGCGCTGACTCGGAGGAAGGTATCGGCAACTATACCCCGGAGGAGATCACGGAGTTCGAGCAGGAGTTCGGCGCCTACACCTACGAGGGCGTTAAGTATGTTCTTCTCCATAAAGCGCACAGTAATTGCGGACTTCCCCTCCCGGAAGCAGGCAAGGTGAAATATTGTGCCCTTGCGGTCTCGGAGGATGGTGCATCGGACGTCATGTTGGAGTTTGTTTTCGACTCTCCTGAAGGGGGGAGTGTCTCAGTGGCGGACGAGAACGGTTTTCCCTGGGGCGACGGGCCCACTTCCGTCTACGCCATGTGATGGTGGATCTCCCGTGAGGCGTGCCGGAACCAGCGATCTGTCGGAATTCAGGAACCTCGGAATTGGACCATGACCCAGACAACACCCCCTCTTGATCCTTTGGTACGCAGTATCCTGACGGCACGCGTCTACGAAGCTGCGGTGGAAACGCCGCTGGAACGGTCGGAGTGGCTTTCGGAGAAGTTGGACAATCACGTCTTTCTCAAGCGGGAGGATCTGCAACCGGTCTTCTCCTTCAAACTGCGCGGCGCCTATAACCGCATCGCCCATCTTTCCGAGGAGGAGCGGTCGCGCGGGGTGATCGCCGCCTCGGCGGGCAATCATGCGCAAGGGGTGGCGTTCAGCGCCCGGAAATTGAACATTCCGGCTCTGATCGTGATGCCGGTCACCACACCGTCGATCAAGGTGGACGCGGTGCTTAAATACGGTGCCGAAGTCCAACTGTTCGGAGACAACTACTCCGAAGCGGCCGATCACTGTGTTGAACTTGCCCATGAACTTAAAAGGGTTTTTATTCACCCCTTCAACGATGATCTGGTCATTGCCGGTCAGGGATCTGTGGGCATGGAGATCATGCGTCAGAGCGGAGGACGGATGGATGCGATCTTCGTGCCCGTCGGCGGTGGTGGACTGATCGCCGGGGTCGCTGCCTATGTCAAGGCGCTCAATCCCGATATTCAGGTGATCGGTGTTGAACCGGAGGATAGCGATGCCATGACGCGCTCTCTGGAACAGAACGACTTGGTTTCCCTGTCGTCCGTCGGGGTGTTTGCCGACGGGGTGGCGGTGCGCACGGTGGGCAACAGGACGTTCGACCTCTGTCGGCAGCATGTGGATCGCATGATTCGGGTTGGGACCGATGAGCTGTGCGGCGCCATCAAGTGGAGCTATCTGGCCACCCGTACCATCGTCGAGCCTGCCGGGGCGTTGGCGCTGGCCGGCCTGCGGCGCTGGGTGGAAGAGGAGGGCGCGCAGGGTCGGCGTCTCACGGCGATCAACTCCGGCGCCAATATGAATTTCGAACGATTGCGCTACGTTACCGAGCGTACCCTGGTTGGTGAACAGCTGGAAGCGCTGTTTGCCATCACCCTGCCGGAGGAGCCGGGCGCGTTGAGGAGATTCTGTGTCTCAGTGCTGAAGGAGCGCAATATTACCGAATTCAACTATCGCATGTCGGAACGGCATGAGGCGCACATCTTTCTCGGCGTTACCGTACAAGGCGTTGCAGAGCGGCATGATTTCGAAAGGGTGTTGGATCAACAGGGGTATGACAACATCGATTTGACCGAAGATGCTCTGGCAAAGAACCATATCCGCCACATGGTGGGGGGAGCAAGCAGCGCCGCCGGCACTGAGCGGCTCTTTCGTTTCTGGTTTCCTGAACGATCAGGAGCCCTGGGCGATTTTCTTGAACAGATGGG
>JADGBX010000325.1 GCA_015231265.1 Magnetococcales bacterium
CTGTCGCAGGTGATCATAGTCGATCACCCAGTCGTTCCAGCGGGCGTCCAGAGCGTCCCAGGTGTTGCGGATCTGCCTCAGAAGGGGTGAGTCGGCCCGGAGTTGCAGCAGGGGAGAGACGCCGGCGGTCTGCTGCACATTGCCCATGAATCCCCGGTTGATGCGGTTGGGGGCGATGGCACCCGTGGGATCGATGCGTACCCAGCCCCGGTGGGGCAGGTGAACCTCCACCCAGGCGTGGGCGTCGGACTGGCGGATGGTGACATTCCGGTTGTAGGGGTTGAGATCGCCGCCTTGATAGCCGATCACCACTCTGGCCGGAACACCCGCAGCCCGCATCAGGAAAGTGAACGCTCCGGCGTAGTGCTCGCAGAATCCCCGGCGATGGGTGAAGAGAAACAGGTCGATGTCATCCTGCAACATGGCGGGGGGGCGCAGAGTGTAGGAGAAGTCGTTGCTGCGGAAATGGCGCAGGGCGGTCTCGACGATCTGTTCCGGCTCCAGGAGATCCCGTCGCCACCGTTTCGCCAGTTGCCGCGCCTGGGGATTGCCGTCACGGGGGAGTTGCAGAGCCATGGCGCGGGTGCGCGGACCCAGACCGTTTTCCGACAGGCGAAAGCGGGTGACGGCGCTGATCTCATAGCGGATGAGCGTGTGCATCGCTTTGGTGGAGAGCAGTTGCAGATCGGGTTGCAGTCTGGTCCAGGGCGGGCGATCCACGGGAAAGCCTAGCACGAAGAGGCGGCGCTCCCTGTTGGGCTCCATGGTGATGGTCATGGTGATGGGATCGCTGAAGCCTCGGGCGGAGATGGGCGTGGCGGGAAGCGGCAGGGTGGGAAGGTTCCAGACCCGGCCATCGAAGTGCCAGAGGACCGGCCCGCGCCAGTAGAGCTGCTGCCGAGGCGGCGGATCGCCGTGAAAGCGGACGCGGAAGGCGACGCGATACGACTGGGTGAGTTGGGTGATGGAGCCCGGCTCCATACTGTTGCCCACACCGGTGAAGGCGGAGCGGCCCACAGCGTCGTCGGGCAGTGCCCAGAGCGGCCCCGGAACCCTGGGAAACAGCACGAACAGCACCAGGGCCACCGGCAGGGCCTGTAGCGTCAGGCGGCTGGCGATGCGCAGGGTCTCACGAGGCGGAGGTCCAGGTGCGGCGATACGCATCTCCGGAGCGCCGCCCGGTCGCGACAGGGCGGTGAGTGCAGCGGTCAGGAGCAGCGTGACGAACAGAAGATAGAGCGCCATCACCGGCGTCTGGTCATAGAGGAAATTGGTGATGGCGAGAAAGTAACCGAGAATCGCCGCCAGGATGGGATCGCGTCGTTCCCGGAACTCCATCAGTTTCAGAAACATCAGACCGAGCAGGATCGCCACACCCGCATCCCGTCCCATCAGATAGCCGTAGCGGAACAGGACGATCAGATAGATCGTTGCGATCAGAAGCAGGCGCAGCGGCGTGTTGAGCAGCGGCGGGTGGCCGTGGCGAGACACCTGCACGCCCCACCACCCTCCAACCGCCAAGCCGAACAGGATCAGCATGGGCGGCAGGCGCGGAACATGGGGAGCGGTGACCAGAAACAGCGCCGCCAGCAGCATCATCAGGGCGCTGCGGCGGAAGTGGATGGTGGGCGTCGGACTCACGGGGTGCCCCGATGGCGGCCATGGGTGGCGGAAGCGTTCGGAGAGAAGCGCGCCAGGGCCTCCAGGGCGAGGTGACGGTGCGCGGCGCCGATGGCCGGTTCCAGGGTGGTGCCGGGGATCTCCAGGCCGTAGGGGATCTCCTGGCGATCCAGATCAAGAATCCAGCGGCAGAGCCGCGAGAGCCGCGCTTCGGTATCGCTGAGTCCCGTATCCTCCCAGCGCAGATGCAACTCCTGGGATCTGGGGCCGTCGGAGAACTGCTTTGATGTGATGCGCTCCTGGCGGGCAGAGGCTTTCCAGTGGATCTGACGGGGTGGATCGCCCTGTTGATAGGGACGCAGGGCGTGAAAATCCTCTTCGCCAGGGCCACCGGTCACCTGCGCCTCCGCCTCGCCGGGTGGTGGTGTCGGGTCGGGAACCGGCCCGCTCTCCGGTGTCGGGTAGACCAGGCAGGTGAGGTCGGGGTGCACGTGTGCCCACGCTCTGATCACGCCCAGGGGGTGGTGGGTGAAGAGGGTGATCCGCCCTGGTCGCAGCACCCCGCGCACCGGGGCGGGTATCTCCAGCATCAGAGGCAGGGTAGTGGCGGGCTCAAGATCGATGAAGCGCGCCTCCTGGTCGGTGGTGGACTCGGAGAGTGTGACGCCGATGGCGTAGCGGGTCAGGGGGCGGCTGTTCTCCAGAATCAGCGGCAGGCGGGCGGTTGTTCCGGCAAAGACCGGCTCTGCCCGACCCGGGCGGATGGAGAGGCCCAGCATGTTGCGAAACGTGTGCAGAATCGACACCAGAAAGATGCCCGCCACCAGGAAGGTGAGCATGTAGCCCAGGCTCAGAGTGTAGTTGATCGCCCCGGCCAGCATCACCACCAGCACCAATCCGAACAGCAGGCCGTAGCGGTCGGGCATGATGTAGATGCGGCGGGTGGTGAGCAGAATAGGGGCGGGTTCCGGTGAATCGTAGCGCCTGGGGCGGCGGCTCTTGGCAAGGCGCAGGCGAGTGAGCGGGTTGTATGACATGCGGGGGCCGTTCACGGTCAACAGCCGTGGAAACAGGATGGAGCGCAGCGCCGGTCAGCCGACAGGAAAGCGGTGGACGTTGCGGGTAATGATAGTGCCCATGGACTCGGGAAGGGGCTGGGACTCCACGCTCTCCCATGTCCGAAGTTCGTTCGCCACCACACGGTTGTCGTTCTCCATCTCCTGGTAGAGTGCCGTCTCCTGACGTTCCCGATGGTTCGGAACAGTCGTGGAGTTTCGTTGAGGCGCTCGGGTTCCTGCATGATCTTTCAGAGGGGGAGTTGTTGCTGTGATCATGTGTCCCCTTTTGGCGCCGATGCGATGCAGACGCTTATGATCCTCTTCCAGGTGCTGGGAGTCAACGTGGCTGTTCAGGTGTTTGTCCGTGGCCGTTAGGTGGTAAATCCGTGGCCGGTCAGGTGGTTAATCCGTGGCCGGTCAGGTGGTTAATCCGTGGCCGTTAGGTGGTAAATCTTTTACTACCTCGGGTGCAGGGTGCGGGGACCCTGCCGGAGTTTGAGGCAGAGCCTCAAGGTTGTGACTCTTCCGCTGCCTTTGCCGTAGCCTTTGCCTTTGCCGTGGCCGTGGCCATACTCCCTCCTAAAAGGAGGTGTG
>JADGBX010000326.1 GCA_015231265.1 Magnetococcales bacterium
ACTTTCATGGATAGGTTTCCGCATCGCGAAGCAGATGCCCGGCTTGATCTTTGTCCGAGAGCAGAACCTCTTCACCCTCGGTGAGTTGCCAATCGATGGCGATATCGGGGTCGTTCCACAACAGGGTGCGGTCCTGTTCCGGGCAGTAGTAGTCGGTGCAGGAGTAGAGGATCTCCGCAGAGTCGCCCAGCACGCGAAAACCGTGGGCGAATCCGGCAGGGATCCAGAGCTGTTCTCGGGAGTCGGCGGTCAAGGTGTGGCTGAGCCACTGGGAGAAGGTTGGTGAAGAGCGGCGCAGATCAACCGCCACATCGAGAATTGCTCCGGAGAGTACGCGGACAAGCTTGCCCTGGGGGTATTGGATTTGGTAGTGCAGACCGCGCAGAACGCCCGCTTTGGAGTGGCTCTGGTTCTCCTGGACCACCATGCCGACATTGATGCCGGAAGTGTGCAGGGTCTTGCGGTTCCACACCTCGAAGAAGCTGCCTCGGGGATCATCGAACCGTTTCGGGGTGATCAGGTAGACACCCTCAAGTTTTAAAGGTTCGGCACGCATTATCTGAAATCCACGTCAATGATTCTGCGCAGGTAGCTTCCATATTCCGTGGTGCTGAGAGGCGTCGCGAGCCGGGAGAGCTGCTCGGCATCGATGAAACCCATGCGAAAGGCGATCTCTTCCGGGCAGGAGATCTTCAACCCCTGGCGCAGCTCCATCACCCGGACGAACATGGCGGTCTCAATCAGGTCGGACGGGGTGCCCGCATCCATCCAGGCGAAACCCTGGCCAAGGAACTGTACATTGAGATTACCGCGCTCCATGTACACTTTGTTGACATCGGTGATCTCCAGTTCCCCACGGGCCGAGGGGGTGATCTGTTTGGAGATCTCGATCACGTCGTTGTCGTAGAAGTAGAGACCGGTGACCGCGTAGTTGGATTGGGGATCGCTGGGTTTCTCCTCGATGGAGGTGACCTTCTTCTCCTCGTTGAACCCCACCACACCGTACTTCTCCGGCTCTTTCACCAGCGAGCAGTAGATGGTGGCGCCATCGGTGATCTTGGTGGAGGCCTGGAGCATCTGCGGCAGGTGGTGACCGAAGAAGAGATTGTCCCCCAGAATCAGACAGACCGGGCTGTTGCCGACGAATGATTCGCCCAGATGGAACGCTTGCGCCAGCCCTTCGGGGCGCTCTTGAACGGTGAAGCTGAAGTTGACGCCCCACTGGCTGCCATCGCCCAGCAGGCGGTGGAAGAGGGGTGCATCCTCCGGGGTGGTGATGATCAGGATATCGCGGATGCCCGCCAGCATCAGAACGCTGATCGGGTAGTAGATCATCGGTTTGTCGTAGATGGGAATCAACTGCTTGCTGAAGGCGGATGTCATCGGGTGGAGGCGGGTTCCGGATCCCCCTGCAAGTACGATTCCCTTGTATGGGCAATTGGGTGCAGTGTGTGTGGTGTCGGTCATCTGGTTCCCATCCGGATCTTCGTTCAGTGCGTTCTGTCTTGATGAGGCGACAGGTGATCCGGCGGCAGTTCGGCGATGGCCGGAGGGTCGGTTACAGTCGGCCTGCGGTCCTTTGTCACTGCGGAGCAGCCTCTGGAATCACATGCTCGGGTCCCGTCCTGCTCCCTGTTCTTCAACGAGAAAAGAGAGGGAAAGGAGGCACGGTAAGGGTATCACGTCTACGACGGTCAGCAGGTGATACACTCTGAAAAACTTGAGTTTCATCATAGAAAACGGCTTGCAGTCCGTCAAGGGTGACATCGCTGTGAGCAGAGGTGTTCGGCGCGAAAAAACGGCAGAGGAGAGTGCGCTCCCTTGCAGAGGATTCGGCGGCGCTGCAAGGTGTAGATCAATGACTCATTCCAGCCTGAGTCGTGCTCTTCCATTGAAGAGATCGGTGCAAGGAGCAAGACGGCGTGGAATCAACGCGGGATTGGTCTCATATCATGGAAGCACTCTACACGCAGTTGCGCCACCATGCGCCGGAGCAGACCATTCTGTTGATGCGGCATGGCGAACGACCGGTGTTGCGGCAACTCGCCCAGGTGGACGGCACCCGTTTGACGCCCCGTGGACGTCGGGAGGCGGAGCGGTTGGGGGCGACACGTCTCGCCGACACTCCTCCGGATCATATCTTCCACAGTCCTGTTCTGCGCTGCCGCGAGACGGCGGAGTCCCTGCTTGACGGATTGCAAACGTGCGCGATTCATCCGGTGAATCACGGGCCGGTGGAGGCGCTGTTTCCCCCCTTCACCCCGGAGCATATCGGCCACTTCATGCAGGGGAGTCAGGCGCTGTTCGAGCACGGTTCCGAGGCGTTCGTGTATGCCTGGTTGGCGGGAGATCTGGACACACGGCACTATCCCGATCCTCAGCAATCGGCCCGGCGTCTGCTTGCGTATCTGTTACAGCAGCGTGCGACACACACCGGCAGGCATCTGCACGTCTGCCACGACTGTAATCTCCTGCTTCTGCTTCAGGTGTTCATGGGGCTGCCACCCGAAGAGTCTCTCTGGCCGCGCTTTCTGGAGCCGCTGCTACTGTCGGTCGAACTGGAGGAGATCACCGTCTGTTATCGGGATCAGCAGATGCGGATTGCCACGCCTCCATCGCTCTGAAACGCGCCGTTACAACGACGTTACGGGGTGGAGGTTCCGGCTTTGGCCTGCACATCCTCTTCCGAGTCCTGGTACTTCTCGGCGATCTCCCAGCAGGCATCGGAGATAGAGAGGAACGCCTCCACCATATCGGGATCAAAGTGCGACCCCTTGCCCTCTTCGATGATGGCAATCGCCTTTTCATGGGTAAAGGGGGGCTTGTAGACGCGGCGGCTGATCAGGGCGTCGTAGACATCGGCGATGGCCATCAGTCGGGCGGATATGGGAATCTCCTCCCCCTGCATGCCGTCAGGATAGCCCGATCCATCCCACTTTTCGTGGTGGGAGTAGCATATCTCTTTGGCAAAGTTGAGAAAGTCACTGGGTTCGGTCAGTTTGCGCTCCGCAGCGGCGATGGCATCACGCCCGTAGGTCGGGTGATGCTTCATGATCTCGAACTCCTCTTTGGTCAGACGACCCGGTTTGAGGAGGATCTGATCCGGCACGCCCACTTTGCCGATGTCGTGCAGGGGAGCGGTTTTGCTGAGCAGAGTGATGGTCTCCGGGGTGAGGAAATGGGTGAATTTCGGATGGTCCATCAGCGTTTCGGCCAGAATCTTCACGTAGTTCTGGGTGCGGCGGATATGGTTGCCGGTTTCAGGATCCC
>JADGBX010000327.1 GCA_015231265.1 Magnetococcales bacterium
GTCTCCAATCGTTGCGCCGCCATGACGCGACAGAACTTTTGGTACATAATTAAACGCCACGCCGAACACGCTAAAATAGGTAAACGTCTCTCACCACATCTGCTACGCCACTCCTTTGCCTCCCACTTGCTGAATCATGGTGCCGATCTACGTGCCGTACAGATGATGCTTGGCCATGCCGATATCTCCACCACTGAGGTGTACACCCATGTGGCGAACGAGCGGCTGAGAAAGATCCATCAAGAGTACCACCCCCGCGCTTGAGACGATCCACAGTGATCAAGGAGTTCGAAGGGGTGGTTGCCAACTGGTGATACCGTGAACGACCACCCCTCCGATTCCGAAAATGAGCACACCTCCGAACGCCCTTCCATTCAGAATAAAGGGTCGGTCTTCGGTGGTTTGAAGTTCGCCTTTGCACTCTTCCTCGCAGCGCCGTTTATCGTCGTTCTTGCTCCCCTCTGGTTCATCTATCGTTGGGATGAACGCCGAAAGGGACGACCGGATCCGGAATCCCCCTGGCAGATTATTCTGCGCTCCCGCCGCAATCGGTTTGAGATTCTTCCCGCCGGTTCTTCCTCGGTTGATCACAAAACAGCTCTTCCTCGTCCTGACGCTGTTGAGACATCCTCATCTCAGTCACCTCCCCAAACGACGGAGCACTCCCCGTCTGAACGGCTTCATGTGTATGACGCAGGTACACTTCACAATGACGGGACGTTGCCGGGAGAGGGGCGTGTTGCTCTTGTAACGGGAGCAGGTCATCGGATCGGGGCTGGGATTGTGCGGGCGCTGGTTGCGGATGGGTATGGAGTCGTCATTCACTACAATACTTCCCACACATCTGCCGAGACTCTCGCTGAGGAGATGCAGACACTGGGAGGGAGCGTGACGGCGATTCAGGCCGATCTCTCCAACCCTTCTGAAGCGACGTCACTGATCAACCGTTCCCTGCGCCATTTCGACCGCTTGGATCTTCTTGTCAATAACGCGTCGCTCTTCACTCCCACCGGTGTAGATACCGCTTCTTGGGAAGCGATGGAACAACAGTTCCGGGTGAACACACTCGGACCGCTCTGGCTGGCTCTCAAATCAGCGCCACACCTTGGCAAACAGTCCGGATCGATCATCAATATTGCCGATATTTGGGGGAAACGGCCCCTTGCGGGCTATGTCGCCTATAGTGCTACCCAGGCGGCCCTCATGCAGGCAACACGGGGGCTGGCGCGGGATCTGGCACCGGATGTACGTGTTAACGCTGTCGCACCTGGTGTTGTTCTGAGCCCTGATGACTCAATGATGGTCGACTCTTTCCAGCGCGCTCTCCGACGGACCCCTCTTGCCCGCCAATCCAATCCGGAATCGGTCGTCCAGGCGGTTCGCTTTCTTGCCCACACTCCCTTTGTCACCGGTGAAGTCATTCGAGTGGATGGGGGACGCTCACTGGTCTGAAATCACTGTTGGACTGGGAATTGCATGAATTTGTCCGATCATTATGTTCGGTATCCATGTTTCGTGGATTATTGACGCATGGATCCCAGTTGGCCTGCACTCTCTGCAGTCCAATGCGCGTACATAACAGTGAAGGACAAGGTGGCTGTCATGATCTCCCGCATGCTCTTGAAAGAGCTGAATATAAGGGTCCGTCTTGGGCTCGGTTTTGCTGTTCTTGCAGTGCTGGTGCTTGGTTTCGTCCTCTCAGCACAGAGTCGGGCAGTACGGATCACCGATTCCGTCTCGCAACTCTATATGAGTGCGTATGTGGCAGGATCGGCAGCCTTGAAGATCGAAGCCAATGTTTCCGCCATTCAACGCCGGATGAAAGAGGCTATCCTCGCCAGAGATCTGACAGGTCGCCAGAAAGCGTCCAATCATGTCAATGAGCTGGAACGGGAAATTGCGGAACAGGTCGAGGTGTTGGTTAAGTCTCAAGCCGTTGAAGAGAACCAGATAAAAAAGATCAAAGAGACGATGAAGCGCTGGCGTGTCATCCGTGGAGAAGTGCTGGCGCTGCTCTTGGACGGCAAGCGCATGGATGCCAACGCTATCACCAACGGTCGTGCTGCAAAACAGGCGCGAGGGCTCAGACGTCTTGCCAACGAACTGGTGGCCACTGCCGAGATCGTTTCCAATCACACGTTTTCCGAAATTCGAGATCAACGCCAAGATCTGCGCTCGTCAGGAAACACCTTTTTTATCGGGTTTCTGATCATGGGAGTGTTGGTCATCGCCTGGATTCATCGTGGTATGATCGAGATTCTCAGGACAGTGAATGGTGTGTTGACCAAATGGCGAGAGGGTGAACTCACTGCCAGGACCGGTTTTGAGTCCGGGAAAGGGGAGTTGAGCGTCCTTTGTAAAAAGATTGACGCCTTTGGAGTGCGGATTTCCGAGACGGTTCGTGGTTTGAAGGAGAATATGGATGCGTTTTCGAGTGATAACACCTCTCTTTCCGATGGAATTGCCGAGTTGAAGGATAACGCTGTCAGACTTGAGAAGCGGACGAAGCACATTCACGAGCAGACCACGAACATGAGCACGGATATGGAGACAATCCATGCCTGGAGCTCCGAGTCGGATGAAAAAATGAGTGCCATTGCCGCCTCCGTTGAAGAGGCGAGCACCAACATGAGCAGTATCCACACGGCCTCCAATGAAGCCAACACCAATCTTCAGTCGGTTGCGACTGCCTCTGAAGATGCCAGCAGCAGTATGAAACATGTGAGTGAGGCGGCTGAACGGACCAGTGCCAATGTGCAAACCGTGGCTTCGGCCATCACCGAGATCACGGAGTCCCTGTCTGCGGTGCGTCGACAGTGTGAAATGGCCAGTGAAGAGTCCACTCGGGCACGTGAAAAAGCCAATAACAACTCTCAGGTCATGGAAGAGCTTTCCATCTCAGCTCAAGAGATCGGCAAAGTGGTTGAACTGATCAACAATATCGCTGAGCAGACCAACATGCTGGCGCTCAATGCCTCCATTGAAGCGGCTGGAGCGGGTGAATCCGGAAAGGGGTTTGCCGTGGTCGCCAATGAGGTGAAGGATCTTGCCCGCCAGACGGGTGAAGCGACCAATATGATCTCCGAGCAGGTGGATGAGATTCAGTTGAAGGCTGAAGATGTGGCTGAAGGCACTGTGGATGTTTCGAAGATCATTGAGACAATCGCCTCTTCAAACAATGAGATTCTCTATGCGGTGGATGATCAGAGTATGAGCATTGAAGAGGTCTCCCGCTCCATGAGAGAGGTGTCTC
>JADGBX010000328.1 GCA_015231265.1 Magnetococcales bacterium
TAAAAAAACCAACACGATATCGTCTCTCGTTTCTGATCACGGACGCTGATGGCTCCCTTCTCCTTGGGAAGCGACCCGACTCCGGTCTTCTGGCCACTCTTTGGGAACCTCCTGGCACCGACCTGGCCGAGACTCTACCCAGTGCTGATCCCTCCATGCTCAGTGACACGCACCTTCTGCACAGATTGAACCGGGATTTTCACATCACCACCACCACGCCGCGCCCTCTCCAGGAAGTGCGACACACCTTCACCCATTTTCACCTGCGACAACAGGTGCTGCACGCCACCCATCTTACAGGAATTCCACACTCTGATCTCTACACTGAACTAAGATTCATTCCCATTCACGCTTTGACACAGTATGCTCTCTCTTCACTGGCAAAAAAAACAGTCAAGACCCTCTCTTCCCAGGTGTGATATACTAAAGGGATAGCGATAATCCAGGTCGGCGTTCTTTAATTCATCTTCCGCTATTTGACGACTTCTTTCAGGTTTATGAACCTGAGATGTGATCCAGGAGCACCATTTTAATGTCCTCTGCACTGATCAATCTCGGAACGGTTTTCGGTCCTCTGTTCTCCAACGAGGATCTTACAAAGCTTGCTGCGCTCACACCGGGCGTTCAAACCTTCTCCAAAGACGATTTTCTGATCACGGAGGGCGAAGTCACCCGCGATCTCTTCATCCAGTTGACCGGTCGCACCAAAGTAACGAAAAGCAGTCAACCGGATTTGATTCTCGGTGAGCTACGACCCGGTTTTATCTATGGAGAGGTTACCTTTTTCCAAGGCGGTGAACGTACGGCCAACATCCGTGCCATTGAAGAGACGCAAACACTGAGCTTCACCCCGGACTCCTTTGAGACACTTTCAACTCGATTGCAGATTAAACTGCTACACAATCTTCTCCCGCGCATCACCAGACGCTTCAAAGATCTGCACCAAACCGTTATTGAATTGACGCAGTTGGAGAAAGAGCAATCCACCCGCCCCTACAACGGCAACCCCCTCAGCAGCTACCATCTGCCGGAATCACTGCTTTTTTCCGCGCTTTTCACTGCTGAAGAGAGTGAAGTTATCTACCGAATGAAACCGGGCAGGGAGCACTATCAAAAAGGGGATCGCATCTTCACACAGGGACCAGGGGATGGTTCACTGTTCATTCTGTTGAAGGGTACGGTCACCATGGAGAAGGAGGAGACGCCGGGCATCACCCTCTTTACGTTGGGACCGGGACGTCTTCTTGGCATCAGCCCGGTGGATGGTGTCAACACCCGCTTCGTCAATGTGATCGCCAATGACGATTACGTCGAGGGGATCCGATTCTCAATCCAGGCGTTCGTCTCTCTGCCGGAAACGATCCGCATCAAAATGTATAAAATGATGTTCTTCAACATTATCGACCGCATGAAGTATCAGAACATCGCGATTTTGAAGTTGGAGCACATGAAACAGAACGTCTGGTTCGGAGGCTGAGTCTTTCCACTCTCCGTCAACATATTACCAGCTGTGGATCGTTCACTTCTCCAGCCGTGGATCGTTCACTTCTCCAGCCGTAGATCGTTCACTTCTCCAGCCGTAGATCAACACTCAGCTTGTGTGCGGTCAGTCCCTCACGATCCGCCAACCGTGAGGCAGCCGGGCCGATCACGCGTGTCGCAGCTTCGGTACAGCGGATGATACTGGTGCGTTTGATGAAGTCATGGACACCCAATGGGCTGGAGAAACGGGCGGTTCCTCCGGTGGGCAGTACGTGATTGGGTCCGGCGACATAGTCACCCATCGCTTCGGGGGTATAGCGCCCCATGAAGATCGCACCGGCGTGGCGAATCTTCGGCAACAGGGCATCGGGATCCTCCACGGCCAACTCAAGATGCTCCGATGCCACCTGCGAAGCCAGTTCACACGCTTCATCCAGATCCCGGGCAAGGATGATCCCTCCCCGATTGGCCAGTGACTTTTCACAAATGGCCCGACGCTCAAGAGTGTTCAGATGCGCATTGACCGCCTCTTCCACCCGGTCGGCAAAACCGGCGTCATCGGTAATCAGGAAAGGACGGGCCTCCTCATCGTGCTCCGCCTGAGAGAGCAGGTCGGCTGCGATCCAGCGGGGATCGTTGTGACGATCGGCCACCACCAGAATCTCGGAGGGACCGGCGATCATATCAATCCCCACTTTGCCGAACACCTGCCGCTTTGCCGTGGCGACGAAGATGTTGCCCGGTCCGACGATCTTATCCACTGACGGCACCGTATCCGTACCATACGCAAGCGCGGCCACCGCTTGTGCTCCACCGATCCGGAACACCTTATCCACGCCCGCGATATCCGCTGCAGCCAGAATCAGAGGATTGACGATACCATCCGGCGTTGGAACCACCATGATCAACTCTTCCACACCAGCCACACGAGCCGGCAGGGCGTTCATCAACACCGATGAAGGGTAGTTGGCCAACCCTCCCGGCACGTAGAGCCCGACCCGATCGAGCGGTGTGGTGCGCTGACCCAGTTCCGCTCCCTGCCAATCCCGATAGGTCTCCATACCCATGGCGGGCATCTGCCAGGTGTGGTAGTCCCAGATCCGCTGTGCCGCAGTCTCCAGCGCCTTCCGATCCTCTTCGGGCAGAGAGGCCCGGGCCTCGGCAATCTCCTCCTTGGAGAAGGCCATGCTCTCCGGAGTTAGATCGATCCGGTCAAAACGGCTGGTCAGTGCGATCACCGCCTCGTCACCACGCGCACGCACATCGCTGATGATATCGGCTACTGTCCGTTCCACGGCACCGATATCCCCCTCGTCCCAGTGGAGAAGTTTCTCGAAACGGGACGCAAAATCGGCATCACGGGTGCTCAGGCGGGGAATGGTCACTCTGGTCATGGCAAAGACACTCTATCTGGCAAGCGTATGACGAAAAACGCGAAGACGAATCGAACAGATCAACGCGGTATCGTCGCAAGTCTATCAAAACCGGGGTGGGAACACATGTTCGGAAAACCCCGCTCCATTCGTTTGTTGCATCCGATACTTATTGAATACCTTCAGGGGTGGACGTCTTCTCCTGCTCCGAATCACGCAGCGTCTTCAGATAGCGGATCATCGCCGCTCGGTCGGGATCGATGCGCAATCCCAGATAACGCATGGCGTTGCCGGGCATGGCGAGTCGGGGGTTCTTCAGAAAGGCGTCGAGCGTCTCATCGTTCCAGATGATGCCCGACGTCCGCATCGCTTCGGAGTAACGGAACCCCTGCT
>JADGBX010000329.1 GCA_015231265.1 Magnetococcales bacterium
ATCGACACAGTGTCTCTTCCAGGCGCCTGGCCAACCGGGGAAGAAAACGCCCCCGGGTCATACCACCATGGCCACCACCCACTTTACTGGTGATCAGCCCGTGCGGAAATATCCGACGGCTGCGCCCGAACAGCTTCCAGGTAGTCCCTGAAACCCAGGCACCCTGGATCAGAACCACCGGCCCCGGAAAAGGCTTCGGAGTGGATCGGGAGAGCGCAGTCAACTGCACCAGAAGTCCGGCATCTCCGAAGCGGTGGGCATAGGGCAGGCGCACCGGCAGCAGTCCTACCAAACGGCTCAAGAGTCGATATCCCCAGACATAGAGCCCGATCAGTGTCGGGTAAATGGTGTCCAACATGATGGGAGGGCCTGGTTCGACCTTGCGGTCCAGGAGCTTGGCAGCCAGGGCAACGCAGACCGATCCGCCCACCGAATAACCGGCAATCCGAAACCTGCCATCGTCAGGCAGCAGAGAAACCAGCAACTCGGCATAATCCTCGGCGAGCAGATCCATGGTGAGTTCCCTCCCCTCGGGCCAAGTGCCTGGTGGTTGCAGCAGGTAGAACGGTTGTCGATCCCCCATGGCGGCGGCCACCCGACCGAGCCGGGTGCGATCCCGCAGCGATGAAGCGACACAGAACAGCAGGGGGTTCTGGTCGATGTCGTGCCGGATTGGTGTCAGCACGACACAGGAGCTGTGGTGACCGATCTCATCAGGATGACCACCACGACTGGCCAACGTCTGCTGCCCGGAGCCAATATCCATTCTTTGCTGCTCCAGAGTTCGAGCCATGGTGCGGACAGTCGGTCCGGCGAAGAGAGTGTCCAGAGGGATCTTCACCCCGAATCGGCTATCGATGGCAGCCAACAGCGTCATGGCCGACAGAGAGTCTCCGCCGACGATGAAAAAGTCGTCATCGATGCCATAGTCGCCCTGTTTCAGAACGCTCTGCCAGAGGACATGTATCGCCTGTTCAGACTCCGTGACCGGCGGAGCCTGCGAGCCGGTATGGCCGGCATCCTGTCGGCTGGGGGGCGGAAGTCGATCCTTGTCGATCTTACCGTTGGCACCGGTGGGGAGTCGATCCAGCACCATGAAAACGGTCGGAATCATGTAGTCCGCCAGCCGTTGGGCAAGAAAACCGCGCATGGGCTCCGTGTGCAGGCTTCGACCAGGTGCAGCCGTGATCCAGGCGACAAGAAACAGCTCGCCTTGGGACGGTCGGTGCAGACCGACCACCGCTTCGTGAATATCCGGATGGAGTCGGAGTGCCGATTCGATCTCGCCCAACTCGATGCGATAGCCCCGGAGTTTGATCTGATGATCCTGACGCCCCCGGAACAGGAGCTGACCATCAGCCCGCCAGACTCCCCGATCCCCGGTTCGGAACATCATGGCCCCGTCGCGCTCCGAGAAAGGATCGGCCACGAACCGCTCCCGTGTCTGCTCGGGATGATTGAGATAGCCTCTGGCCAGCGCCTCCCCACCGATGCAGATCTCCCCTTCGCGACCCACGGGTAGCGGGTTGCCCAAGTGGTCCAGGACGTAGAGCGTCGTCGCATCCAGAGGCCTGCCCAGCGGCAGAACTCCCTGCTCTTCCGATGGATCGCCCTCCCAGGATGAACAGAGAATGGTCGCTTCTGTGGGGCCGTAGAAGTTGAGCAGGCGACAGCCCAGTTGCCCACGCGCCCGTTCAGCCAGCGGTGCCGAGAGCCCCTCGCCGCCACTGGTGACGATGCGCGGGGCCGAGAGATCGCGTCCGTCACGGTGAGGCAGCAGGGCATCGAGCATGGTGGGAACCAGTGATGCGATGGTGATCCGCTGCGACTCCATCAGATCGAGCAGAGCCGTTGCCGATTGGCGTCCGGGATCGGTCAGCACCAGGGTTGCGCCGGTGGTCAGAGGCAGAAAGATCTCATGAGCCGACGGATCGAATGCCAGCCGGAAGAACTGCCTCACCCGATCCCGCCGCTCCATCGCGAAAGCCCGCGCCATCCAGTCGATCCGTAGCGCCAGCGGCCGATGCCCCACCATCACCCCCTTGGGAATGCCTGTGCTGCCGGAGGTGTGGATCACATAGGCGAGCGTGTCGGCATCAATCGGAGTATCATCCAGCGGGGTGTCATCACCCTGTGGCCACGGGTCCGATCCCGACTCCAGAATAACAGCCGCCACACCGTCTTGCGACACACTCTCGGCCAGTTCGGAGGAGGTGACCACCAGCCCGACCTCGGCCTCGGTCAGGATGATCCGGGAGCGCTCGGGGGGGTGATCCGGGTCCAGCGGCAGATAGGCTCCCCCCGCCTTGAGAATGGCCAGCACCGCCACGATCATCTCCGGCCCGCGCCGCAGGCAGAGCCCCACCATCCCCTCAGCCGCCACCCCGGAATTCCGCAGATGCCGCGCCAGACGGTTGGCTGCGCGCTCCAGAGCCCCATAGGTCATGGAGCCACCGTTCCAACAGAGCGCCTCGGCATCGGGGGTGCGTTCGGCCTGCTCTTGAAACACTCGATGGACGGCAAGCCACTCCGACTCCGTAACGGGGCTGGGATTGAAGCCGTCAAGCACCCTTTGCCGCTCCTCCGGCGGCAACAGCGACAGACTACGAACCGGCTGCTCCGGCTGCGCCATGACCTGTTCCAGGATATGCTTTGTCCGCCGGATCAACAGCGGCATCTCATCGGGATCGAAGACCGTAGTATTGAACTCGAAGAGCAGTTCCAGATCCTGGTCGGGGTGATTCTCGAGAATGGTAACCAGCAGCGCGTGGGAGAGCGAGCCGGGAAAGTGTCGGTCCGCTGAGGCCGGAACCCCATCGAACGCCACCGTCAGATCCCAGCGGTCGTGGGTCAGAACGATGTCGAACAGACGTTGCCGCCCGCCCCGGATTCCGGCCAGCCGGGCGATCTCGCCGACGGGAAAGCGCTTATGGCGGAAGCTGCTGCGCATCTCCTGGATCATCTCACCCAGCAGGTGGATGAAAGCGCGTTCCGGATCGAGCGTGATCCTCAGTGGATTGATATCCACCAGCATGCCGGGGGTATCCCGAAAGCGGCTGCTGCGATGGTGCACCGGGATGCCCACCACCATCTCCCCACCCTGCCGGCTATCCAGAAACAGCAGCGTCAACACCCCGAGAATCACATGGTAGGCTGTACCCCGATGGCTCTGAGCCCAGGAATTGATGCCGTCGTAGAGCGCACGGGAGAGGGGGAGCGAATGGGTTCGGCTGGGACCGG
>JADGBX010000032.1 GCA_015231265.1 Magnetococcales bacterium
CTGATCGATGCCGCCGGCAATCAGGTGGAGGTGCTGGTCTCCGCTTCACGCATGTCGGTCATCGACCAGAAGGGGAGCCTGTTTCACATCTTCGTCATCAAGGATATTGGCCATATCAAGGCTACACAGCAGGCTCTTAGGGAGAAGGAGGCCGCCCTAATCGCTGCCGAAACCATCAACAAGACCAAGAGTGAATTTCTGGCCAATATGAGCCATGAAATCCGCACACCCATGAACGCCATCATCGGCATGAACAATCTGCTTCTGGATACCCGCCTGGAGCCGGATCAGAACGAGTTCGCCACCGTGGTTCGGGACTCGGCCCAGTCGCTGTTGGCTCTGATCAACGATATCCTCGACTTCTCCAAGATCGAGGCGGGTAAGATCGATCTGGAGGAGATCGATTTCACTCCAGTCAGCGTCGTGGAGGGTTCCGTCGAGCTGCTCGCTTCCCAGGCCCACGCCAAGGGGCTGTCGCTGATGAGCTTCGTCTCACCGCGCATTCCCCGTGTTCTCAAGGGGGATCCGGCCCGCTTACGGCAACTTCTGCTCAATCTTCTGAGCAATGCCGTCAAATTCACCGAAGAGGGTGAAGTGGTGCTGCGGGTGCAGGTGGAAGAGGAGGATGAGGAGAAGGTGGTGATCTTCTTCTCGGTGACCGATACCGGTATCGGTTTGGCGGCCAAGGGTGGGAAACCCAAGCGGCGGAAGAAGTTCTTCAAGAAGCTGTTCAAACCCTTTACCCAGGCTGATGGCAAAACCACCCGTCAGTATGGCGGGACCGGGTTGGGATTGGCGATCTCCAAGCGGTTGGTGGATCTCATCGGTGGTAAGATCGGCGCCGATAGCCCCGGTCCCGGAGAGGGGTCGACCTTCTGGTTCCGCTTGCCGTTTGCCCGTTCCGGACTCCCCTCGGCCAGTGAGCGTGAGAATCTCAACATCGCGCCGCTGAATGGTCAGCGGATTTTGTTGGTGGCGGATCGCTCGTCGGATCAGGAGATCTTTGAAGGGTATCTCAACGCCTGGGGTGTTCAGTGTCGGTCGGTGCTGGGTGGAGAGACGGGCGAACGTGCCATTCGCAAAGCGGCGATCAAGGGCCGCCCCTATGATGTGGTGATCGTCGGCTCGGGTCAGATCGATGCCGATGTCTCCACTTTCTCGCTCCAGACGCTCAATGAGGATGGTGTTCTCGAAGCGACACGGGTGATGACGCTCTCCAATATCCATGACAAGGATTGGGAAGCCTCTGCGCTGGAGTTGGGCTTTGCCGCCTGTCTCTCCAAGCCACTCAGCCAGGAGGATCTGGTGAACGGCCTGGTCGACGTGGTCGCTCCGGAGGTGGTTAAGGCGCAGATTCCGCAGACAAAAAAAGTGAGCAGTGAGAGCAGCGATGAAGAGGAGCCCGACGCCTACGACGCCATGGAGTCCGGCAGCCTGCTGCTGCTGGTGGAGGATAATGTGGTCAACCAGAAGGTTGCCCGCATGCAGCTCAAAAAAATGGGGTTTGCCGTCCACGCCGTCGGTAACGGCAAGGAGGCGGTGGAGGCGGTCTCTCAGGTGCCCTATGCCCTGATTCTCATGGATTGTCAGATGCCGGTGATGGATGGATTCGAGGCGACGCGCCACATCCGTAAATTCGACGGGGCGAGAAATCGCCACATCCCCATCATCGCCATGACCGCCAACGCCATGAAAGGGGATCGGGAACGGTGTCTCAGAGAGGGGATGGACGACTATCTCAGCAAACCGGTGAGTCCGGAGGAGCTGGCCAAGAAGCTTGCCTACTGGATTCCCAAAAGCGCCGGTGAGATGCCGCCCATCGAGATGATCCAGCTTCGGCAACTCTTCGGCAACGACGATGATGTGATTCGTGAACTGCTGCTTCATTTCCTCCCGGCTACGCGTGGACTGCTCGAACGTTTACGCGAGGCGGTGGATGAGGATGCGGAGGTAGCGACGCTTTCCAACATGGTTTATGAGCTGAAAGGTGCTTGCGCCAACATGGGGGCGTCGGGCATGGTGCGTCTCACCCGGCGCATGGAGCGCGCTCTCACCCGTAACGACTATCCCGAGGCGCGAGCGACTATGGATCAGTTGGAGAGGATGTTCGAGCGGGTTGGTGTTTTTGTGGAGGATTTTTGATCTCCTTTCCTTTGCCGGAGTAGAGGCATGATAGACGATGAGTTGTTGCAGGCGACGGAAGGGGCTCGATCTGCGGATGAGATCCTGGCCCATGCGGAGTTTCTGCTTGGGACACCGCTCAATAACAAACAGCGTGATCGGTTGCGACTGATACGAGAGTTGGCAAGAGATCTTCACAGCCACTTTGTTGCTCTGGAGAGTCGGCAGGCGTCGCCACCGGTTTCGGAGAAGAGAGACGCTGATCACACTCTCGGTGCGGAGTCCCTCACCGGGGTGTTTCCCGACGCCTCCGGTAGTGTATCCGATCCCAACGAACGGGATGGATCGGTAGCTTATGCGGCAAGAGGGAGCGTGAGCAGCCATATCACCGGATGTTCGGAGCCGCTGCGCATCATGCTTGCCGAAGACAACATCTTCACGCAGGAGCTGATGTCCCGTCTGCTGCAATCTCACGGTCATGAGGTGGTGGTGGTGGAGAATGGCCGCCGAGCCTTGGAGCGGCTGGAAACCGAGGAGTTTGATCTGGTGCTGATGGATATCAGCATGCCGGAGATGGATGGGCTCCAGGCGACCGAGGCGATTCGTAGCCGGGAGCGGGGGGGGACGGGCAGCCATGTTCCGATCATCGCTCTGACAGCGCTCTCCGACAACTCCCTGCCGGGACGTGCGCGGCAGGCGGGTATGAATGGTCTGCACAACAAGCCGGTGCGGGCTGATCGCCTCTTTGATGAGATGTGTCGGGTGATCTCCGATCTTGAAGCGGGACGGATGCCCTTTTCAGGGGATGAGATGTTCTTCCCCATGATGGAGGCCTCTGCCGATCTACAGCCTGTGTCGGAACGAACCGTGCCGGTGAAGGAGGGTCACGGACTTCAAGCGGGACCGTCTCAATCTGGCATTTCCGGTCCGGGAGAGGGTGGCAGTCAGGACGATGTATTGGATCGATTGCCGATTTTGGAGGAGGAGCACATCTGGCGCACTGTTGCTGATGATGTCACCCTGTTGGATGAGATCATCACGCTCTTTGCCGTGGATGCTCCCGGTCACCTCGCCGCTATTGCAAAGGCGATCGAGGAAGAGGATGCTTCAACGATACGTGAGCGGGCACACAGTCTGAAAGGGGCTGCCGGAGCTTTCGGAAAAGGACGGCTGCATCGACTGGCTGCTGAAATGGAGAAGCGTGGTCGGGGAGGTGATGTCCCTGGGGCATCAGTGGTTCTGGAGCCTCTGCAATCCGGCTATCAGGAGACCATCACGGCCCTGAAACGGATGACGGAAACAGGAAAAACGCACTCCTCATAATGAACGATGAATGGTAATCGATAATGTCTGACAAGAGACCCGCACTGATCTTCCCCTTTGCCGGAATTCGGCCCCGTGCCGATTTGGCTGCCCAGGTGTCGGCACTGCCGTATGATGTGATGAACACCGAAGAGGCTCGGGAGATGGCCGCGGGCAATGCCCACTCCTTTCTGCACGTTTCGAAGGCCCAGATCGATCTCGACCCAGGTATTGATGAGTTCGATCCCGCGGTCTATGAGCAGGCGGCAACAACCTATGACACGATGGTGCGTGACGGCACGCTCCAACAGGACAGTGCCCCCTCTCTCTATGTCTATCGCTTGGTGATGGACGGGCGTGAACAGGTTGGCGTGACCGCTGCGGTCTCCGTGGATGCCTACATGGAGGATCGGGTCAAAAAACATGAATTTACACGGCCTCAGAAGGAGAAGGATCGGACCGATTTCGCCCGTCGCCTCTCCGCCCACTCCGGGCCGGTATTTCTCACCTATCGCTACTCCAAAGCGGTAGATTCCATTGTTCACGACGTGATGCAGGAGCGTCCAGAAAATGCGTTCAAGGCCGATGACGGGGTGCATCACACACTCTGGAGAGTGGCGGACCCGCAACGCATCGACGCTCTGGTTACCGCCTTCGAAGAGGTGGGCACGCTCTACGTCGCCGATGGACACCACCGCTCCGCCGCTGCCGAGAATATCTGTCTCGAGAGGCGTAAACAGGGTGATTCCGAGCAGGAGAGTACACAGTTTCGTCGGTTTTTAGCGGTCTGTTTCCCTGACAGTCATCTCAAGATTCTGGATTACAACCGGGTTGTTACCGATCTGAATGGCTTGACGGAAGAGGCGTTTCTGAAGGCTCTGGAGGGCGCTTTCGAGGTTCATGCTGTCGACACGCCGTTCTCCCCGCGTCGTCCGCGCTGTTTCGGTATGTATCTTACGGGACGGTGGTATCGCCTGACACTGAAAGAGGGCGTCGGCGAGCAGGAGAACCCGGTCGCCTCCCTGGATGTCAGTCTGCTCAGTGATCATCTCCTGTCACCGATTCTGGGAATCACCGATCCTCGCCGGGATGCACGGATCGATTTTGTGGGGGGGATTCGTGGCATGGAAGGGTTGATGGCGCGGGTGGACTCCGGAGAGATGAGTGTTGCCTTCTCCCTCCACCCCACGACGCTTGAGGCGCTGATGCGGGTGGCCGATGCCGGTGAGGTGATGCCGCCCAAATCCACCTGGTTCGAACCGAAATTGCGTGATGGTCTGGTGATTCAGGGGTTCTGATCATCGTCAGGAGTATGATGCTCCATGCGTTGGATTGCGGTCAGAAGCGGAGCATTGGCCGGAGGGAAGGCGAGGGATGCCAGCTCTGAAGGGGCGAACCAGCCGATAGCCCGGGTTTCGCTCTCCTGTACCGTGGGGGTGCCTGAGAACTCCACCACCTTGAAGACTAGCATCAGCAGGTAAAACCTGTCGTAGTCATGGGTGACGAAACGCCATGGTTCGGGATCATCCGGTGTGATGTTCAGCTCCTCTTGAAGCTCGCGTATGACTGCGGCCTCCGCCGTCTCTCCCGATTCCACTTTACCACCGGGAAACTCCCACATCATGCCCAGATGGGCGTCCTTGCGCCGTTGCGACAGAAGAATGCGGCCTCTCTCATCGATGATCAGCGCCGCAGCCACTGTGAGCATGGGAAGCTGTTGATGGGGTGATCGGCTCTCTTCGGCAACCATCTGGCAACCCTTCGGCGCGTGACTACGGGGTTTTAAAGAGCCGTTTCCATAGAGGAACAGGCGGTGTGGTTGTTTCGTTTTCAACACTTTGCGGGGTGCAACTGTCAGCTGTTTCCCACTCGGCAACCGGCTCCGGTTGCACGCGTGTCAAGACTCGCCACGGTTTTATCCCCCCCCCAGCACCGCATCCACACCCGGCACGTCGCGGATGAAACACTTTGACGATGTGCGGATCACTCTTGCTCTGCACATAGACCATGGTGCTCCAGACGCCGCGCTCCTCCTCCAGAATCTCATCCACCAGGGTGGTCAGCTCATCCCGAGCCCGGTAGCCGCTGATGGTGGTTTCCGGCAGAGGCTCACCCGGTTCGATCAGAAACCAGTCGTTGTGGAGAGCAATTGCCTCCTTGAGTTGCTCGATATCCTCCAGACGGATCATTCCATCGAAGCGGCCATTCAGTTGTTTGCTGAAACCGGTATTGTGATCCTTCACGCTGTCGATCGTCATGATGGCGGCATCTTCATAAGTGTTTGAGAGACTGTTCGGGCATGCACTCTTGCTCGCATCAGTGAGACGGGAATCATAACATGTTTGTTCCCGGTTTCGGAGTCGCTCTCACCATACGCATGACGGTACTGGTGGCTGCAACGTGCTTACGGGCCGACTGTCTCCTGACAAGAGGAGGGCAGATAGCGGGTGTTGACGGCATCCGCATGGGCCGTACCTGCCAAGTCCTGAACACCGGGTCCGCACTTCCAGGTGTAACCACCGTCAAAGGTGCCCATGGAGAGCGTGGCGTCGGTGAGTGCCTGGTTGACGCCTCCCATGGCGGCGCTGTTCATGGTGGCGAGCATGACGTAGTCGTCGCCGGAGCCGGTGCCTGTGATGTTCTGTGTATATTTCCCGTTCGGTGAGGCGACGACATCGGTGAAGGCGGCCGGCCAGGAGCTACCCATCTGATAGCTTTCGAACAGCATCCCCTTGGCAGCGCCCATGATGTGGATCGGTTCGGCAAGTTGAGAGCGGGCGACGTAATCCTGATAGGCCGGCATGGCGATGGCCGTGAGGATCCCGGTGATGGCGATGACAATCATCAGTTCGATCAACGTAAACCCTGATGACTGGCTTTGTTGTTGAAAGGGCATGGTGACTCTCCATCGTGACTGAAATGATAAAAGCCCGGACAAGCCGGGCTTCTATTTTTACACTGCTACCGTCAGGTCACACCCAAATCAGGTGATGGTGTCGCGGCAGGAAGTGGGCAGGTACTGGTTGTCGGTTGCACCGGAGGCGTCGCCGTGGAGGGAAGCCGCAACAGTGGGGCCGCAGAGCCAGGTGGAGCCGCCATCGGAGGTCTGCAGGGAGATCTGCGTGCCTTGGATGTTGCCGTTGATGCCAGCGTCCTGCATGACAGCGTGGACATAGTAGACTGCGCCACCACCATCTTCACCGTAGACGAAGTCGGTGTACTTGCCGCTGTCGGTGCCGGCTGTGGCGGCAGCTGCGGAGGCGGTGCTGTAAACTTCGTTAAGCTCGGTGGGCCAGGCGCCGTTGGTGCTGTAGTACTCGGCCAGAGGCGACTTGGCGCCGGACATCAGGTGGATCGGCTCGGACATCTGGGAGCGGGCGATGTAGTCCTGATAAGCAGGCATGGCAACCGCGGCCAGGATGCCGATGATCGCGATGACGATCATCAGTTCGATCAGAGTAAAACCACTTTCACGTGTGATCCGGGTATTCATGTTCTCTTCTCCTGTGTGTGTGAACAATCTTCCGTTATTCATCGTGTTATTCGTTCAGTAATCAATGCTGTTTGAGGATCTATATTGCGAATGGCGTGCCAATTTTAAATACTGTGTAAAATCAACAGAGTAATGAAAGTTTGCAAAAAGTGTCACTCTTTGCTGATGACGGGAATTGTCAGGATGTGACACTCTTTGTCACCCAGGCGGAGAGCGGTGACTATAAGTGACACTCTCTGTCGATACTGGGAGGCAGGAGCGGAATGGAGAGGGAGGAGTATAATAACGGCGTTGCCGAGTCAACGGTTCCGGTACTCTTTGAGGGACTCTTCAAAGACACGGAAGCAACGATCGCCGCAGAAGCGGTGCTCCTGATAGGAGCGGGCCTGGCTGGTGGGAAACCAGGTCTCGCACACCGGGCACTGAAGCAGAGGATCTTCGTCGGTTCCGCTCTGCTTGGTATTTCCGTCAGTCTCGTGACCGGTGGAGGTGCGATTGTGATCGCCGTGGGGAGGTGTATCGTCGGGGATATGGGGGCGGAAGAACCCTTCGAAGATGCGTTTGGCAACCCGTTGCAGGATGGCACGGCCAAAATAGAAGAGAATAACTAAGAGGAGAATGCGTAGGATCAGGCCCATGGTGTTCTTCCCGAGAGCTGGGTTCACTGTGTGTTGAGACAGGATACCACCCGTGGTGGTTTGGGCAATCGTTCATCGTCAACCGGGGGTAGGCGTGCATTCATGAGAGAGGGGCGGCTATGACGTGGAGGGTTTTAGCGGATCTGGTGGCGGTGGTGCATCTGCTCTTTGTGCTGTTCGTGCTTTTCGGCGGTTTCCTGGTAATGCGATGGCCGCGGATGGCCTGGATCCATCTGCCCTCTGTGGCGTGGGGGATTACCGTGGAGATGATGGGTTGGATCTGCCCGCTGACCCATCTTGAGAACCGTTTCCGCTTCCTGGGGTGGCAGGAGGGGTATGGAGAGAGCTTCATCGATCACTATATTCTACCGTTGATCTATCCGGCCCTGTTGCTTGGCGAGACACCGCCCAGGGCGCTGTTCATTACCATCGGTGTCGCCGTATTCGTGATCAATGCGGCTCTCTATCGTCAGGTGTTGAAACGCAGGTCGGCGCTGTCATCAGATCGGCATGATTCCGGGTGATCTCTTTGCATTAAGAGAGCTGAACGGTGGTGGTTGAAGACGATTCAGAAGGTGCCGAAATCGTGGGAAACCGGTTCATGCGTTGCCGTTGTTCGGACGGGGATACCCTGTTTTGCCATGAACGCTTTGGCTTCGGCAGGGGTCTGTTCGGTGAAGTGGAAGATGCTGGCTGCTGCGACGGCCGACGCACCGGTCTTGATGGCAGCCGTGAGGTGGGCATAGTTTCCGGCTCCTCCCTGAGCGATGACCGGGATGGAGACAGAGCGCGTTACCCGTTCTATCAACTCCAGATCGTACCCATTCATCGCGCCATCCCGTTCGATGGAGGTGAGCAGAATCTCACCGGCACCCAACCGTTCCAACTCCTTGGCCCAGGTGATGGGATCGTGTTGTGTTGCCCGGGTTCCGGAGTGGCTGTAACAGAGGTAGCTGCCGTCGTCGTCACGTCGGGCATCGATACCGGCTACCACGCACTGGGCACCATAACGGTCCGAAGCCTCTCGCACGAGATCTGGCATCTCATAGGCGGCAGTATTGATGGCCACCTTGTCGGCACCGGAGCGCAGCAGGATGCGAATGGTCTCCAGATCTCGGATACCTCCACCCACCGTAAACGGTACGAAACACTCAGCAGCCAGTTCATCAATGGCGGCAACATCGGGGGCGCGACCTTCATCGGTGGCGGTGATGTCCATGAACATCAGCTCATCCACCTCGCGGGTGTTGTAGACTTTGACCGCCGGCATGGCGGTACCGACACGGCGCCAACTATCGAATCCTACCCCTTTGACCAGTCCCACCTGCTTCCACAGCATGACGGGAATCACCCGTACTTTGAGCATGCCGGATCTCCTCTGTTGCCGCTCTCTGGGTCGCGTGTACATCCGTAGCATAAAAAGGTACGATACTGCGTCGCGAAAAGCATGGTAATCCGTGCGTCCATGACGATCAGACAGTCCTCTTCAAAGCGATGGAGTCTCTCTCATGATGCAGCGTCTGGTGGATGATCTCCCGTGGCCTTTGGGCCGAGAGCTGTTACGCCTGATGCGGGTTGATCGCCCCATCGGCACCTGGCTCGTGCTCTGGCCCTCCCTCTGGGTTCTGGTTGCGGCCGGAGGCGGTTCACCGGATTGGGGTTTGGTGATGATATTCGTTACTGGTGCGTTCGTCATGCGTTCGGCGGGATGCGTGGCCAACGATATCGCCGATAGGAAGTTCGATCCCCATGTCGAGCGTACCCGCGACCGTCCGTTGGCGGCAGGGCGTGTGACACTGCGCGTGGCGATTGTCCTACTGTTGGTGTTGCTGCTGGTAGCACTCTTGTTGGCGACGATGCTCAATCTTCTGACCATCGGTCTCTGTTTTGCCGGCGCTTTTCTGGCAGTCTCCTACCCCTATACCAAGCGCTTCATCGATCTGCCGCAACTCTATCTGGGAATCGCCTTTGGCTGGGGGACGGTGATCGCCTGGGCAGCGGCAACCAATGGGCTCCAGTGGTCGGTTCTGCCCTTCTTCCTGGCAACGGTGGTCTGGACGACGGGATACGACACTCTCTATGGTTTGGTGGATCGGGACGATGATCTTAAGATCGGTGTGCGTTCCACGGCGATTCTCTTCGGAGATCGTGTTATTCAGGCGGTCGCCCTGCTCTACGGGCTCACACTTGTGATGCTCTTCATCGGCGGAATCGCTGTGGAGGCTTCCCCAGGCTTTTTTCTGGTATTGATGGTGGTTCAAGGGCACTTCACCTGGCAGATCTGGCGTGTTCGCCATGGGGATCGCGAGCAGGCGTTCAAGATGTTTCTCAGTAATCAGTGGGTGGGCATGATCGTTTTTATCGGCTTGGGGCTCCGATAGAATCAGTCCAGCCAGAACGTGAGCGCAGCGCTGATATCCACAGCCAACAGCAACAAGGCCGAAACCAGTCGGATGGCAGGGCGTCTGCCTGCGAGCCTGTTGATGCCCTGATGAAGCAACCACGCAAGAAAAGTGGCAACGGCGATGATGGTCACGTTGAGAGTGAACTGGCCGAGCATGCCCGGAGCCGGTATCTTGACGGCGACATGCAGAAACCCCCACCACACCAAAAAGAGCCAAAAACCGGTAATCGCCTGGGCCAGCAGAACCTTGTCAAAAGAGGGGCCGGCGGTTTTGGTGCGTTCGGCATGCGTGGATGAAGAGTGCGCGCTGTTCATGCACTCCATTGTACGTTCGGAACGCTCTCTTTGTCATGCATGTTCCGTGTGTCTTTGGCTTTCTGGGTTACCGGGTCTGAGCACGTCACCTATCGTTGATTGCTGCGCCAGAGTGGTTTATAGGTTAAAATGGACATTAACTCTGTACCTTTGACTGTTAGATACAGGATCAGTGTCATCCGCGTGGCTTTATTATTGTTCAAGTCACGGATCTGGCGAAGAAAAATGACGGGAATTTCCCCGTCGAGATTGAATGATTACGTGCCGGGAGTTTTGTGGGAGGGGTTAGTTGACAGATGAAGTTTACACCGACTATTGATGTTTTTGATTTGGTGGCTTCGATATCCAATGCCGTTGATCTTGTTGATCGCAAACTGGTCAATCATCACATTCGAGTAACCTATATCGCCTCCTGTCTCAGTGAGGCCGGTTATCTCAGTCGGCAGCAGGAGAGCACGGTGATCATCGCCGGTATGCTGCACGATATCGGTGCGTTGACGCGTGAGGAGCGGTTGGAGTTTCTCGGATTCGACGTAGACAATCCCCACCGTCACTCGGAGGTGGGGTATCAACTGCTCAAGGAGTTTGAGCTGTTTGAGGATGCTGCGGAAGCGATTCGCTACCACCATGTACGCTGGTGCCATGGAGCAGGCGAGTCTTTCTATGGAAAAAGCGTGCCTCTGATCAGCCATGTGCTGCATCTGGCCGACCGCATCGACATTCTCATTGACGATAGACGGGAGATCTACTCCCAGCGCAGTGAGATCGTCGAGCGGATCCGGGAGAACACGCCCTGGATGTTCTGCCCCAGGGTGGTGGACTGGTTTGAGAAGTTGGCCCGGCGTGAAGAGTTCTGGTTGGATCTCACCTCCCCCAATCTCTCCGTCATTCTGAAGCGGCGGGTGAAGCGGTTCGAGATCGATCTCACCATCGATGTGATCACCTCCTACGCCCATCTGATGTCCCAACTTGTGGACTTCCGCAGTCGCTTCACCTCGACACACTCTCGCGGTGTGTCGGCGGTGGCCGAATATGTAGCGCGTCTGGTGGGTTTTTCGGAGCGGGAGTGCCAGCGGATGATGGTGGCCGGGTTTCTGCACGACATCGGTAAATTGGCCATTCCCAACGATATTCTGGAGAAGCCGGGCAAGCTCTCCAGTGAAGAGTACGAGATCATCAAGTCCCACTCCTACCACACCGCGCGCATCTTGGAGCCCATTCGCGGTATCGAAGATCTTGTGGAGTGGTGTTCTCTGCACCATGAGAAGGCCAACGGTACCGGCTACCCCATCGGTGAGGTGGGGGCGAACATTCCGCTGGCTGCGAGCATTTTGATCCTGGCGGATATTTTTACGGCGTTGACAGAGGATCGTCCCTACCGGCCCGGCTTGAAACGGGAACGGGTCGAATCGATCATCCACACCATGAGTGACAACGGAGAACTTAACTGGCGAATCGTCACCGTTCTTTTCGATAACTACGATGAGGTGAACGATTTTCGTCAGCGCTCCCAGAACTATGCCGATGACGACTTCCGCGCCTTCATGGAGAAGATCCAGATCTCCCACGCCCGTGCCGACCGTGAAGAGGTGCGCCTGAAACTGACCGCACTGCACATGGAGAAGTGGACGCTGGAGGCTGATCTGACGCGAACCAACCTGGACGGGGAGGTGGCCGGTGTTCCTGAAGAGTCGTTGGAGGAGCTTGACCGCATCAATCAGGAGATCGATCGTTTACGGGCTCAGGAGTTGGAGTATTGTGAACAGGCAGAGGCTTTCCTGCATATCGGTGAGGAGTTGGCCGATTGGGGAGAGTGACGCAGTGACCACAGGCCGTTCCCGGCAGGGGGTTACGCCACTCCTGGTGTGGTGGGAGAGATCCAGCGTCGGTATCGCTGCCAATCTTCAGGGCGGTCCACATCCCAGAGCGGCGCAAGTTCCCGCCAGCGAATTCCCAACCGATTGAACCGTTTGCGGACTTCATCGCAGACGCTGGTCGAGCCCCAGCAGATGCCCCGGAAGAGCGCAGGGTGCCAGCAGGAGAGCCCCAGAGCGACGAATCCGCCATCCTCTGCCGGAATCAGGACCGCATCACTCTGTTCCAGTTCGCACTCCATCTCGTGAAGGCGTCCGGCATCCACACTCGGCGCATCTCCACCCAGAAGAATAATGCGATTTGCCATTCTCAAGGAGAGTTGCGATGCCCGAAACAGGCCCGGTCCCAAGCCGCCGCCGGGTTGACGCAGCCGTTTTCCACAGGGAAGCATCTTGACGAAGAGGCTGTTGTGGGCATCCGGAACACCCCAGAGCCAGATGCAGCGTCGGCCATCACGCCTTTTCCCCACTTTTTGCCAGGTTCGTGCGTTCCGGAAGACGTGGGTGAGCAGGGTTCGGTGGGCACGAAGAGCCCCATCGGCACCCAGCTCCGGAATCAGACGGGTCTTGACGACTCCCGGTTGGGGCGTTCTGCCGAAAATATTGAGTATAGTGTGCGTTTTTCTGTTCATCATCAACAACAGCGGCCACCTTTGCCGCCATCCGAACGGTCTTTTTTACCACTGCCGCGGGTGAGAAAGGCAGGGCGAGGTGTTCCCCCTTTTGCGGTGTAAGGGAGTCGGGCTGGAGGGTTGGCGGGTTGGATGCGGATGAACATATCGGTGTACGGATCTTCTCCCAGGCGGTTGAACACCTCTTCACTGACCGCCATGCGTTCTCCGGCGGGATAGAGGTTGCCCAGTTCGTCCATGACGGCAGCCAGAGGGCCGCGGTAGATGACCGCCTGACCCGCTTCGGTCTGCCACTCAACAGGCTGTTTGACCGCTGTGAGGGTGACGGAGCGGAACTCGATGCCCTGCACCACTCTCCACGGTGTCTCATCCCACTTGTCGATGGTGACGCCGGAGAAGCCGGCATCCCGAAACGCTGCCATGAACGCCATCTCTTCATAGGCGCCGGAGATGCAGCCGCTCCACAGCTCCGGGTCGTTCTTCATGCTGTCTGGGATCTGATCATCGGCGACGATGTCTGAGATGGCGACGCGCCCCCCCGGTTTCACAACCCGGTAGAGTTCGGCGAGCATCTGTTCGCGGTCAGAGGCGTCTACCAGATTGAGCACACAGTTGGAGACCACCAGATCGATACTGTCGTCGGCGATCATTGGTGTTTCGGTTCGGTAGGTGTGCTTCCAGGTCTCGAACGCTTCGATATCGGTAACGGATTGAATCGGATAGCTGTGAAGACGCTGATCCAGTGCTTCAAGATCCATGCTGAGATCCTGGATACGCCCTTTGTGGAAGGTGACCCGGTCACTTCCCAGTTTTTCCGCCATTGTCGCTTTGTGGCGGCGGGCAAGATCCAGCATGTCGTCGTTCATGTCCACACCGACAACGGAGCCTTCCGGACCGGTGAGTTGGGCCGCCATGTAGCAGATCTTGCCACCACCTGATCCCAGATCCAGCACGCGATCACCCGGCCGGACATAGCGGGAGGGGTCGCCGCAGCCGTAGTCCTTGTCGATGATCTCCTGGGGAAGAAGTTTCAGCAGATCTGTATCGTAGGAGACGGGGCAGCAGAGTGCTTCAACCTGTTGCTGTGCACCTTTGGAGTAGCGTGATTTGACGTGATGTTCCACATTGATCGGCTTCTGACTGCTCACGATGACATCTCCTGATCGTACAGGGTTTTCAGCGATGAATACTCAGAGTATCGGATAGAGTAATCGGTTCAACCGCCGTGCTTTTTCATGAACGCTTTGACGGTTTTCATAAAGTTGGGCAGTTTTCTGGTGGCCAAGACGGCGCGCGTGTTTTCCCGATGATCGATACCCCAGAGTCCGGAGAAGGTTGCGCCTGGGGGAACGTCACAAATGACGCCACCGCCTGAAGAGATTTTGGCCCCTTTGCCGATCGTCACATGGGGAATGACGCCCACCTGTCCACCGATGACCACGTAATCCTCCACCACTGAAGATCCTGCAACACCAGATTGGGAGACAATGATCACATGTTTGCCGATCTGGCAGTTGTGGGCGATTTGGCACAGGTTGTCGATCTTGGTGCCGTCACCGATGCAGGTTGCTCCGAAGCGCCCGCGGTCGATGGTGCAGTTGGCGCCGATGTCCACATCATTGCCGATTTCTACATGGCCGAAATGGGCAATACGTCGGTGGTGTCCCTCAACGAACTCATAGCCATACCCCTCCGAGCCTACCACGGCATTGGATTGAATGATGCACCGCTCGCCGATGATCGAGCCCTGATGAACCACGGCTCCCGAGTGGATCACCGTATCCGCACCGATACGGCAGTCGGCACCGATCACCGCGTTAGGGCCTACGGAGACGCTCTCATCCAGTTGGGCGCTGGCGTGGACAGACGCCTGCGGTGAGATTCCATCCACCAGAAGCTGTTCCAGTTGAAAGATCTCGCCGACTCGTGCCAGATCCAGCGCAGGCGAGGGGCTGATGAGATGGGGGATCTGCAGAGTTTTTGCCAGTTGTTCCGGGACGATGACGGCTGCTGTTGAGGCGGCCTGTTGGAGAAACTTCTTCTCGGAGACGAACGAGATGTCCGACGCCCCGGCAGATTCGAGTGGCGCGACGCCCGTGATGTCGGGGTCGCCGCCACGATGGGGCAGATGGAGTTGAGCAGAAAGTTCTGAAAGTTTCATGGTTGTCCCAGCAGGGGTTGAAGAGGAACGCACGCTCTATTTTTACACGGGTGCGGGTGGGCGCCCATGATATTTCGAATGAATACTGACATGTGCCAGCAGTCCCATGGCTGCCATCACCGTCAGCATGGAGCTGCCGCCATAGCTGACAAGGGGTAGGGGTATGCCCACAACTGGCAGCAATCCCAGCACCATACCGATATTGATCACCACGTGAAAGGCGAAGATCGACGTCAATCCGCACGCCAGGAGAAGGCCATAGCGATCTCTGGCCGATGAGGCGATGAGAATGCCTCGCAGGATAATCAGACCGTAGAGAATCAGCAACGCGACGCTGCCGATGAATCCCCACTCTTCAGCTAAGACGGAGAAGACGAAGTCGGTGTGACGCTCCGGCAGAAAATCGAGATGGCTCTGGCTACCGCCCATGAACCCTTTGCCCAGCAGGCCGCCGGAGCCAACGGCGATTTTTGACTGGATGATATGGTAGCCGGAGCCCAAAGGATCCTCTTCAGGAAAAAAGAGGGTGAGAATCCGTTTTTTCTGGTACTCATGCAGCCAGTTCCAGGCCAGCGGCAGCGAGGCGCCCAGCGTGGCGAAGATGCCCACCACCGCTTTCCAGGGAAGTCCGGCAACGAAGATCACCACGCCCCCGGCCGCAGCAACGAGAACAGCGGTGCCGAGATCGGGCTGCTTGGCAATGAGAACCACCGGAATGGCCACCAGGATCATAGGGACCGCAATCTGTCGCCAGCCAATGTGGCCACTGACGGTGCGGTCGTGGTAGAAGCGGGCCAGAGCCATCACCACGGCGACCTTCATCAGCTCCGAGGGTTGTAAACGGAAGAATCCGAGATCGAGCCAACGTCGTGCCCCCATGCCGATGGTGCCCATCAGAGCAACGATCACAAGAAGAAAGAGGATGGCGCCATAGATCAGATAGGAGTAACGACGGAAGAACTTGTCATCCCCCCACAGGGCGATGGCGCAGAGAATGAACAGGGCCAAGCCGAACCGGAACGACTGCCGCAGAAGCAGCGAGAGGTTCTCCCCACCGCCCACCGCCGAATAGAGCACGCCACCACCAACGATTGCCACCAGTACCAAAAGCAGCAGCAGTCCCCACGGCAGTCGTTGCAGACGCTCCCTGGCGTTGGGAGTGTCGTGGCTGTCGTCGTAGAGAAAGCCGGGGGCGTGGCGTTCAGGTTTTTCCTGTATCTGGCGCATGGACACTATTATTACGCGTGGAGAAGTGGTGGTCCAGGATGCGCTGACACACTGGCGCTGCGGTGGCTCCACCGCTGCCACCGTGCTCGATCACCACCGAGATGGCGATCTCCGGATTATCGATAGGTGCATACCCCACAAACAGAGCGTGATCCCGGAACTTCTCTTCCCTGGTTTCGTTGCGGCGGGAGTGTCCCCGGCGGTGGCGAATCACCTGTGAGGTGCCGGTCTTGCCGGCGGCTCGTACCGATACCGGTTGGGCGTTGCGGGCCGTTCCCGAACGGCCTGTGTACACCTTCTGCATGCCGCGTCTGATGACCGCCAGATGCTCAGGATTGATGCCGATGTTACGTGTGACGACGGGTTGATAGACTCCGGGTGGCCGAACCAGCGTAGGCCGGTAGAGGATACCACCATTGGCCAGCGCTGCGGTCATGGCAGCCAGTTGCAGGGGGGTCGAAAGGACATATCCCTGGCCGATGGCGGAGATCAGGGTCTCGCCGGGGAACCAGATGGTTTTGTGCACCGCCTGCTTCCAGGCCTTTGAGGGGATCAGGCCGCTGCGCTCACTGGCGAGTCCTATGCCGGTTCGATCGCCCAGACCGAACTTCCACGCCTGCCTGGCGATGGCATCGATGCCAAGTTTCTCTGCCAGACGATAGTAGTAGACGTCGCACGACTCCGCCAGGGAGCGCTCCATGGTGACCCAGCCATGACCGCTGCGGTTCCAGCAGTTGAACTGGTGGTTCTGGCGTTTGAGATGGCCGTTACAGTAGAGGGGCTCTTCGGGATCGATGATGCCCGCCTCCAGAGCGGCCAGAGCAACGATCATCTTGAAGGTGGAGCCGGGTGGATAGTTGCCCTGGATGCTCTTGTTGGTCAGGGGGCGGCGGTGGTCCGAGACCAGCTCCTGCCACTGTTTGCTGGAGAATCCGCGGATGAATTGATTCGGATCGTACGCCGGTTGACTGGCCATGGCGAGAATCTCCCCTGAGCGGGGGTCCATCGCCACCACTGAGCCAGCCATCCCTTCCAGCGCCTTCTCCGCTTCTCGTTGCAAACTTCCGTCGATAGTCAGAGTGAGATCGTTTCCGGGGCGCGGCTGCGTGGTGTGCAGCTCGCGCACCTGGCGTCCATAGGCGTTGACTTCCAGTTCTCGAACGCCCTCATTACCGCGCAGGTAGGGTTCATAGAGCCGTTCCATGCCGGTTTTTCCCACCAGATCACCAGAGCGAAAACGGAGTGCGCTGAACGCTTTGCGATCGGCATCCAACGCCTCGCCAAGATACCCCAAAACATGGGCTGCCATGCGTCCGAACGGATAGTGGCGCAGGGATTGGGTCTGGATGATGACACCGGGATAGTTGGCGATTCGAGCCTCGATGCGGCTGAGATTCTCCCAGGAGAGGTGGGCTTTGACGCGCACCGGCAGGAAGGAACGCTGCCGTTTCGCCTGTTTCAGAACCGTTTCCAGTTCGCTTGCGGTGAGTCCGATGACAGGTTGCAGACGCACCAGAGTCTGCCTCAGACCTCCCGTAAGATCGGGGATCACGGCCAACTGGTAGTCAGGACTGTTCTCCACCAGAATCCGCCCATCTCGATCAAATATCCGGCCTCTCGGGGCAGGGATCGGTTGCAGACTGATGCGGTTGTTCTCCGCAAGATCGTGATAAAGCCCCCCTTTGAGCACCTGAAGATGAAACAGGCGTCCCGTCAACAACATGAAAAGTCCGGCGTTTATCCCACCGAAAAGCAGCAGGCGGCGTCGGGCATCAAAACGGAACTGTTCGTGGTCATCTTCAAGCATGGTTGCGATCCCGGTGTCCGAGCTTGAAGTGGGGAGAGGAGGGCGCAGGTGTCACGGTCACTCTCTTCCCTGTCCGTTCATGTCGCTCTGTAGTGTGGAGCGCATCTCCATATCCTCCATGCCGTGGGTGCCCACATCGTTCTCAAGAAGGGTTTTATGGATGCTGATCAGGAGAGTGATCACCAGAGGAGATAACAGGGCCGTGGCCACCGGTTGCATTAAGAGTGCCGAGAGTCGGGCATCGAATCCCTGCACACTGCCCAGAAGCAGCCAGTGGCTGCCCCTCTCCAGGAAGGCGAGCAGCGTGATGGCCGTGGCAATAACGAGAAACTCAGCGGCGCGTAGACGGTTGCCGAAGTGGCCGATACCCATGACGATGAGCAGGCGGCTGGCGGCCGTGAGCCCCATCAGAGGGGTGCCGGCCAGGGCATCCAGTGCCAGTCCTGAACTGAAGGCGAGCAGCGGTCCGGCATGGTCGGGACGATAGAGACGCCAATAGATGAGAATGATCAAGGAGAAGTCGGGCCGCATGACCGACCATCCCTGCCACGGGAGGGCCATCTCCTGAATGATGACGCCGATGAAGACCGTGATCGCCGGCATCCATGGGGTGCTCAGTGAGGCGAGGAGCCGTTGCGTGATCATGGCTGGCCCCCTCCGGATTGGGAGAGATCGTCGGCGATGGCCAGACGCTCGGCGGTGGCAAAGCGTTCCGGGTCTTCAGGGACAAGCAGGGAGACCTCTTCCAGGAGTTCGAAACGGACCGCCGGTTTCACGGTCACCTTTTGGTAGAGATCGATCCCTCCCCTGTCGATGGCAGCCACCCGTCCGACCAGCAGACCTTTGGGAAAGATGCCACCGGTTCCCGACGTGACGATCATATCTTCGACGGCAACGTCCGTGCCTTTGGCCACATAGGTCATCTGCAGGCTGGAGCCGTTGTTGCCGGCAATGATGCCCCGAACCCGGCTGCGTTGAATCAGTACCGGAACCCGAGAGTTGATATCCAACAGAGTAAGAACCAGAGCGCCGTGCTGGGAGACGTGGGCGACCCGTCCCACCAGCCCATCGGGTGTGACCACGGCCAGCTCCCGGCGCAAACCGTCGATGGTGCCGGCATCGAGAATTATTGAACGGGCAAACGCGGAGGAGGACTCCCCGCGCACCCGTGCGGAGAGCCGAATAAAGCCCGGTTTTGGTGGCATGTTGAGCAGATTGCGCAGGCGAAGGTTCTCCTGAGCGAGGCTCTGGGTACGGATCCGCTCCGCCTTGAGTGTCTGCAACTGTAGGCGGAGGGCTTGATTCTCCAGGGTCAGGTTTTCGATGCCGGTCCACCAGGAGCGAGCGCCGTAGAAGGCGTCGCGTGGCGAGAGGATAAGAGACTGAATCGGGCTCACCATATCGATGATGACCCCGCGGACCGAATGCATGGTGACGGTGCCGGTTCTGACGGCAAGCATCAGAAAGACGGCGACCATCAGAAGGATGACGGCGGTCAGTTCACTGCGGTACTGTTTCAGCAGAGCGATCAGGGAACCCATGGTGGTTCACCGGGATGCATGCAACGCTTCAAAAAAGGTCAGCGATCCATGAGGATGTCGGACATGATGTCCAACTCCTCAAGAGCGCGCCCGGACCCCATCACTACGCAGGAGAGGGGATCTTCGGCGATAATCACCGGCAGGCCGGTCTCTTCCGCCAACAGGGTATCCAGACCACGCAGCAGTGCTCCGCCACCGGTGAGCACGATGCCGCGATCAACAATATCCGCTGCCAACTCCGGCGGTGTCCTTTCCAGAGCGACGCGCACTCCCTCGACGATGGCGTTGATCGGTTCCGCAAGCGCTTCCAGAATCTCCGGGTCGGCAATAATCTGATGTTTGGGCACACCGTTGACCAGATCGCGCCCCTTTACCTCCACCTCCAGCCGTTCGGGAAGAGGGTGGGCGGAGCCGATCTGGATCTTGATGGTTTCCGCAGTGCCTTCACCGATGAGCAGGGAGTATTTCCGCCGCACATGGGCCACGATGGCCTCGTCCATCTTGTCACCGCCGACGCGAATCGAGCGGGAGTAGACGATACCACCCAACGATATGATCGCGACTTCGGTGGTTCCACCACCTACGTCCACCACCATCGATCCGCTGGCATCGGTTACCGGAAGTCCCGCGCCGATGGCCGCCGCCATGGGCTCCTCGATGAGGAACACCTCGCGAGCCCCGGCACTGTCGGCGGATTCGCGAATGGCCCGTCGCTCGACGGGCGTCGCGCCGAAGGGCACGCAGACGATGATCCGCGGCGAATAGAACAGACGCCGCTTATGCACTTTGCGAATGAAGTGTTTCAGCATCGCCTCGGTGACGGTAAAGTCGGCGATGACCCCATCCCGCATGGGACGGGTCGCGATGATGTTGCCTGGTGTGCGTCCCAGCATGCGTTTGGCTTCGTTGCCCACCGCCAGAACTTTCCGCACCCCGCGGGAACTCTCGTGAATTGCCACCACCGACGGCTCGGAGAGCACCACCCCTCGGCCCCGGACATAGACCAACGTGTTGGCCGTGCCCAGATCGATGGCCATGTCGGTGGAAAACATACCCATGAAT
>JADGBX010000330.1 GCA_015231265.1 Magnetococcales bacterium
GGATTTTTGATCGTAAAGATTATGCACTCGCCGCCCTTTACACGGGAGAGGAGTGGAAGGCTGCTCTCTCTTGGGGGCGGGCCGAAGAGGAGATCGGATCCGGTCTGGAGGAGGACCGCTTGGATATCATCAACTTGAGCGGTAATTGGGATCTGTACCAGTATAAACCCATGAAAGTCACCCTTGGTGTTTTTGGCGGCGTTGATTGGGCAGAATGGGATGGATACAGTGCTGATCGTCGTTCAGAGGGTTATTCCACACTCTTGGGTAGTTTTCTCAAGTGGTAGGAAGATCGAATATACTAATCAACTACCACCAGCATCTTTGGAAAGGCGATAATGGCGAACAAGCGTACTTTGCACACTCTATTTGCCCCACTCCTAAACCCTTGGCAAACGCTGCGCCGACGTCTTTTTGTGACCATGCTGGTCGGACTGCTCCTTACCATTGCGGTTGGGAGTTATGGATTGCGTCAGATTATACGCACCGGTGAGGTGTTGGAGAGGATCTCCACCTATCACATGCCGTTGATTAAGCAGATCGGCGATATGGAGCATAAACAGTTGGAACAGGTGGCTCTGTTTCAACAGATCATTCGCCATACCGTTTTGGATGAACAGCAACAGCTTCAACAGGTGATTGCTCATTACCGGCAACTGGAAAAAGAGAAACAGAGCATCATGGCCAAGAGCCTTGTGTTGGGACGTGCACTCTTGGAGCAACAGAGCGCGCGCCCTGTGGCCTCGGCATCATTTCAAAAAGCCCATACTGAGTTTCTACAACACCTGGAACAGCTCCAAGCACCGACAGAGCACCTTCGACACGCCGTAGAATCACAGCTCGACCGGTGGTTGACGCAGACCGGAACGATTTCAGGCCAGGTTGTCTCACTTCTTGAGGAAGAGGAGAAGGCCCTCTACCTGAAGTCAGAAGATCTACTGCAACGCATTGAAAACCTGACAAGCATGTCGGTGCAGTACTCCGAAAGAGTGGAGCGGCAGGCGTTGTGGATGGTGAGTGGGATGGTCATTCTGGCCATCCTTCTTGGCATCGCTCTGACCACAACCATTCTAAAGGGTATTTTGAACCCTCTACAAACCGCTAAAGAGGTGGCGCAGCAGATCAGCCGCAACGATTATGCCATAGAGTGGCCGGACAACAGGTCTCATGATGAACTCGGAGAACTGCTGGAAGCATTACACAGCATGTCGGAGACCATACAACAGACACAACGGGCTCTGGAGTTGGAACAGAAAGAGCTGACCCGTTCTAATGATGAACTGCAACAGTTCGCCTACGTCGCCTCCCATGATCTACAAGAACCACTGCGTGCCGTAGCCAGTTTTGCCGAACTATTAAGAGAAAACTACCATGGTCGTCTCGATGAGGATGCCGATGAATTCATCGACTTCATCTTTGAAGGGGCAACGCGGATGCAGCATCTGATCAATGCGCTGTTGGCCTATTCCCGAATCCACACCCATGCACAACCTCATGAGCCGGTTTCGTTGGAGACTGTTCTGGAAGATATTTTACAAAATCTATCCATGGCGATCCAAAAAGCGGGTGCCAAGGTCATCCGAGACCGACCGCTGCCGACGATCATGGGCGATGCCGTACAGATGGGGCAACTGCTGCAAAATTTAATCAGTAATGCCATCAAGTTTCAAAGCGATAACCCACCCCGTATCCAGATCGATGCTCAAGAAAAGCCAGAGGGCTGGACCATTCGTGTCAAAGATAACGGCATCGGACTGGATGAGCAGTATAAAGAGCGTATATTTGCAATATTTCAGCGCCTTCACACCCGTGACGAGTATGAGGGAACCGGCATTGGGCTGGCGGTATGTAAACGCATCGTGGAGCAGCATCACGGCAGCATCCAAGTGACAAGTTCGCTCGGAACTGGTGCCACCTTTAGCATTGACCTCCCACGAGTGAGTCCAATAATCGAAACCCAAGATTCTCCCCCCAACCCGTATTCTGGGACATCACCATGAACGATGACACCATGGACACCAAAGAGATGGCAACCCCGATTCATATCCTGCTGGTGGAGGATAATCCAGCCGATATTCGTCTGACCCAAATGGCGCTGAAGAGCAACCGCATCGCCAATACCCTACTCATTGCCCGCGATGGGGAGCAGGCATTGGATGCACTCTTTTTGCGTGGTGAATATCGTGACAGTCGCCGACCTGAAATTATTCTGCTGGATCTTAACCTGCCAAAGAAGAGTGGTCTTGAAGTGCTGGATATTATAAAAAAAGATGAGGTGCTGCGGCGTATCCCGGTGGTGATTCTCACCTCCTCGGAGGCGGAAGAAGATATTTTACGCAGCTATGATCTGCATGCCAACTGCTTCATCACCAAACCAGTCAACTTTTCACAGTTTTCAACTGTGATACAATCACTGGATAACTTCTGGTTCACTATCGTCAAACGGGCTCCTGAGTCACCATGAGTACCACACCACGCCACATTCTGCTGATCGAAGATAACCGTGCGGATGTGCGTTTGTTGCAGGAGCGCCTTCGTGGTGAACCGTTTGAACTGGCCTGTTTTGACCGCCTTGAAAGTGGACTGGAACACGCGGCTACTCATTCGGTCGATGTGGTATTACTGGATCTTGGATTACCGGACAGTCATGGTATAGCTACCCTGGAAAGCGCACTGGCGCAGCTACCCCACCTGCCCATCATTGTCCTTACCGGTCTGGATGATGAAAGCAATGCCCTGGAAGCGATGGCTCACGGCGCTCAGGACTATCTGATCAAGGGGAGTGGTGACCGCCGTTTGATCAAACGGACCATACAGTATGCCCTAGAGCGTAAACGCAGTGAAGAGCGATTACGGGAGAGCGAAGAGAGATTTCGTAACATCAGCGCTTCGGCTCAGGAGGCGATCATTGTCGTTAATCACGAAGGGATCGTCATCCTGTGGAACCCAGCAGCAAGCCGCCTGTTTCGCTTCGACGAGGGTGAAGCACTGGGAAAACCGATCATTGAACTGATCGTTCCAAAACGGTTTCATAAACCATTGGCAGAGGGGTTGCGCAATTTTCAAAAAACAGGTCAAGGAGGACTCATCGGCCAGACTCTGGAGCTGCCAGCACGTAAGAAAGCGGGGCAGGAGTTTCCCGTTGAGATCTCCCTGTCGGCCTTCCGTAACAAAGAGCAGTGGAACGGCATGGCGGTCATCCGTGATATCACCGAACGCAAATATG
>JADGBX010000331.1 GCA_015231265.1 Magnetococcales bacterium
AGACGATGGAGACCGGATTGATCCAGCGGCTCACGGCTCTGAATCTGTTCATCAATGACCTCTACAATGATCAGAAGATCATCAAGGATGGCATCTTTCCCGGTGAGTTGCTTGCCGATTCGGTCAACTATCGGCCCCAATGCCGGGGCATGACACCCAAATACGGAGTGTGGGCACACATCTGTGGTTCGGATCTGGTTCGGGACAAGGACGGCACCCTCTATATCCTGGAGGACAATCTGCGTGTTCCTTCAGGTGTTTCCTATATGTTGGAAAACCGGATGATCACAAAACGTGCTTTTCCGGACCTCTTTGCAAACCACGACATCATGCCGGTGGATAGCTATCCCTCAGAGCTGCACGATCTCCTGCTCTCACTTGCACCGGACGATGTGGAATCTCCCAACGTGGTGGTCCTGACACCGGGCATATTCAATTCGGCCTATTTCGAACACGCCTATCTCTCCCGACAGATGGGTGTGCCGTTGGTGGAAGGCCCGGATCTGATGGTGGGAGAGGACGATACTGTCTACATGCGGACCATCTTCGGCCCGAGACGGGTGGATGTGATCTATCGACGGGTGGACGACATGTTCCTGGATCCCGAGGTGTTTGATCCCCAATCGGTGCTGGGTGTGTCCGGTCTCATGCGCGCATGGCGCAAGGGCAAGGTTGGTCTGGTGAACGCACCCGGGGCCGGGGTAGCTGATGACAAGGTGGTCTACGCCTTCGTACCGGAGATCATCCGTTACTACCTGGACGAAGAACCCATCATTCGCAATGTGCCCACCTATAAATGCATGTACGAGTCGGAACGGACGTACGTTCTCGATAATTTGGACACACTGGTGGTGAAACCAGCCAACGAATCCGGTGGTTACGGTATGCTGATCGGACCCCACGCCACCACGGACGAACGACGGCGATTCCATGAACGGATTTGTGCCAATCCACGTAACTACATCGCCCAACCGACGCTCTCACTGTCGACGGTGCCAACCATGGCCGACGGTGTATTGGAACCGCGGCATGTGGATCTGCGCCCGTTTATTCTGCAGGGACACAAACACTATGTGACACCGGGTGGTCTGACACGGGTCGCCCTTGTCAAGAACTCCCTGGTCGTCAACTCCTCTCAAGGGGGTGGCAGCAAGGATACCTGGATTCTACAGGGTAAGGAGTAACACGCATGCTTTCCCGAGTCGCTGAACACATATACTGGTTGGCCCGACACCTGGATCGGGTGGAGAATACCGCCCGCCTCTTCAAAGCTACGGAACATCTGTTGCTGGACATGCCGGAGGATATCATCCACCGATCAGGGGGGTGGGAACAACTCGCCGCCATCATCGGAATCTCCCCGCCCTCCGACTCGGCGCAGCGACCATTAACCCGGGAGGGGATGATCCACTATTTCGTCAACGCTCCATCCGAACACATGGAGACTCCACTGGACAATCCGGGATCCCTGGCCTTTCTGGTGGAGAACGCCCGCAACAATCTCCGTGTTATCCGAGGTGTATTTCCCACCCGCACCTGGACCTATGTCGAGCAGTTGCGCACCCTGGTAGACAGCTTCAACGAAGAGAGCGCCGTAGAGAACCGGTCAACAGAGATGTTCGAAGCGGTGATCCAGCAGTGCGAAAAGATCAATGGCATGCTCTGCAGCAGTATGAGCCACGACCTGGCCTACGACTTCTACCGCATGGGACAGAACATCGAACGGGCCGACATGCTGACCCGGATACTCGATGTCAGGGGGGTGCGTCTGTTCGATCTCTCCGACGATCCGCTACATCAGCCGTTCGAGAACAGTCAATGGCGCATGGTCATCAGGGCTGTGAACGGTTTGCAGATGTATCGGCAATCGGTCTCACCGCGCATTCAGGGGCCCCAGGTGTTGCGCTTCATTCTGCAGAACACACGATTCCCACGGGCTCTCCGACACTGCATCCTGGTCATGGAGGGCTGTATCAAGGATATGGCCTATTCCGCCCCGATCCGAACCCACCTGCGTCGCCTTGAAGAGAAGCTCTTCTCGGTTGATCTTGAACAGATGCAGTCGGACTCCCTGCACCGTTTCCTGGATGATCTGCAAACGATGCTGGCCGCCCTGCACGATACGATTCAGACCACCTATTTCCGGGCAGCCGTGACATCGGGTGGTCGGTTTCAAACATCACCAACTCCGCCCCCCTTGCATTCAGAAACGCAACATCTGGAAATGCAACGCGCCACTATGGGCAACTAACCGGAACACGGACCATGACCTATTGTGTTGGAATCGCCCTGGATGATGGGCTGGTATTTGCCTCGGATTCGCGCACCAGTGCCGGGATCGATCAGGTGCTGACCTACTCCAAAATGCATCAGTTCCAGTGGGACGACGACCGCTTCATCATGTTGTTGTCCTCCGGAAACCTGGCGACGACCCAGCTGCTGGTTCGGCGGTTGGAGATGGAGATGCAACAGGAAGGGGTTGGCGTCACGCTCAAAAACGCCAACAGCATGGTTGATCTTGCCGAGCATGTGGGACAGCTCAGTGTCTCGATTCAGAACAACCATCAGGATGGTTTGAAACAGGATAATACCCTTTATGAGGCGTCGTTCATCCTGGGTGGCCAGATTGGTCGTCAACCGATGGAACTGTTCCTGATCTACCCCCAGGGCAACTACATCACCCCCTCTTCCTACGGACCGTTTCTCCAGATCGGCGAGACCAAATACGGCAAACCGATCCTGGACCGGATCATCCGCCCCGGAACCACTCTGGACGATGCCGCCCGCTGTGCCCTGGTCTCGCTGGACAGCACGATCCGCTCCAATCTCTCCGTGGGTCCACCCGTAGATCTGGCCATCTATCACAAGGATCACCTGAAGCTCTCCGTCCGTCGAACCCTGCAACGAAAGTCCCCCATCTTCGAAGAGTTGCGCAGTACCTGGAACCAGGGTCTGCTGAATCTGTTTCATCAACTCCCTGCCTTCGATTGGGAAAACACGGGTGAAGAGCATGGAGAGAACAGTTAAACTGGTTCATACGACACGGTTCGACTACGACCGCTCCGTGAAACTCTCTCCGCATCTGGTCCGTCTGCACCCCATCCGTCACGGTGAGCGCACCATTCTGGATCACACGCTGACTATTGATCCCGAACCACACACCCAACACCTGATTACGGATGTTTGGGGTAACCGTGTCAGTCGGTTGGTTTTCGCAGAGTCTCTG
>JADGBX010000332.1 GCA_015231265.1 Magnetococcales bacterium
CAACATCACCGACCGATCCATCAAAATACCCACACCCAAGCGCGCCCATTTCACCCATATATTTCTTTAGAAATATATAACCCCCACTCCTCGATGGTGTTTCCATCCAGAAAGGAACCACACCGAACAGGCACCGAATGTCGGGCACCACAAAGCAGAGTGTAATTGGTGCCGGACCTAAAGCAGCACACACACACCGTCCCCAAAAAAGCCGGACCTAAAGTTGCACCACCCACTGTCCCCAAAAAAAAATCAGGGATCAACAGCTTTGCGAGCAGTGGCATAGACGCCGAAGGCGAGACGGTGGGCACCGGGACGCTTGATCAGAAACGCATCCAGATACTTCAGCGGAAAGAGAAGGATCGACACCAACAGAAACACCCCGTTGGACACCACCTTGGAGAGCAGGGAGCTACCCTGAAACCAGAGCGAGAAGTAGTAGGCGGTGAGGGTGATCAGGGTGACGCTGGGACCGATGTGCACCCCGTCCTGCTCCACCGTCAGGCCGAGACTCTCCAGATGCCGCACCAATCCCGGCTGGGTGAAGCGTCGGCAGTCGATGGGATCATCGTGATACTGCTGAAGAAAGGGGATCTCCACATGCACCCGGCCACCCGGTTTGAGAATGCGCACCATCTCGGCACTCACCGCATCGAGATCAGCCACATGCTCCAGCAGTCCGGTGGCGATGATCAGATCGACGCTGCCGGGAGCGATGGGTAGGGATTCGATATCGGCAATAAGACGGGTGCCGGGCAACGGTGCGTGATCGACGGTGATCGTGGTCGCCGTTACCTGCCGTCCACCAGCACCGAGATCGACGATGGTGGCGTCGTCCGAACAGGCGGCAACCACCCGGGCAACCTGTGGGCGCGCCTGCCAGGTGAGAGAGGGAAAGAGGGAACGCAGACCGGATCGAATCCAGGGCATAGGAAGAGAACTCCGGAATAATTATGAGAGACCACGATGCCGCTATTCGACCCTGAATCTCCTCCTCTGGCAAGGATTTCACACAGAAGAACGCGCGCCATGGGGTTTCGGAAAGAGCTTGCCCCACCGGAGCGGCTGTGAAAAAGTGATTCGAGAGTAGATAGAAACGGGCTATTAATAGAAGAGCATAAGGAGACCACCATGCGGCCACACTGGGATCGTCACTGGATGGATATGGCGCATCTGGCAGCACAGATGAGCACCTGTGCCGCCGGTCGGCGTGTGGGGGCGGTGTTTGTCCGCGACAAACGGTTGCTGGCGACGGGATTCAACGGCGTGCCCAGCGGCTACCCCCATCCGGAGGTGTGTCAGCGGCGGGAGCTGGGGGTTCCCAGTGGTGAAGGGCTGCATCTGTGCGTCTGCGCCCACGCCGAAGCCAACGGTATCGCCAACGCCGCCCGCCACGGCATTGGGCTGGCGGATTCAACGGTCTACGTCACCTGCCAGCCGTGCGGCGCCTGCATGGGCGCCCTGGCCAACGTCGGCATCGCGCGGGTGATCTTCGAAGGGGACTATCCCGATGAGCGCTCCAAAGCGATTGCCGGATACGCGGGCATTACGCTGGAGCGGATCTCCGACAGCAGGAACGAGGCCGCCTCCTCGCCCGATACCGACGCCGCAGGCAGCGCCACCGACGATGGATCGGCAAGTTCCAACGGCTCCTGTTCCAGTTGCTCGGCGTAGGCGGTGGTGAGACGTCGAATCCGCTCCGCCGCCCCGCAGAGCACCTTGAAGGAGAGCGACGGATCGGCATGCATGCTGCGGATCAGACGGCTTCGATCGACGGTAAGCAGCCAACAGGTGGTGCTGGCCCGAGCGGTGACCATGTGCTCACTGGCATCCTCCAGGAGTGACGTCACGCCCAGCATCTCCCCCTGCCCTACCCGTACCAGAGGGGTACGGGAATCGTCGTGGGGAAGAATCTCCACCGTCCCTTTCTGGACGATGTAGAGAGACGAACCCAGCGGCTCGCCACGATGATAGATGATGTGACCGGGGTCGAACCGGCGTCCCAGCTTCTGGTCGTCCTCCCCTGTCAGAGAGCACGTTTCACTGTCACTGATGCGATCGTCCTTCCGTGTGAAGAGCATCGTTCCGAACCTTCTCCTCGTTGGGCATCGTCAATTGAGCCTGTCGCAGAGTGGTGATCCTGGTCTTCATGCAAGGGGTGCGCGATTTGAGAATCGCCTCTCGCATAACGCTGCATCAAGGCCAAAAGCGCCACTCTGCGACAGGCTCTCGTCCGGGACTCTTAAATGGTCCGGATCATCGATGCGGTGTGTGTGCCTGTCTATCCCAGGATTCCGCAAGATGCGTGCCGTGGTGAAAACCGGTGCGATTTCAGAGAGTCGAAGCCCCCCTTCTCCGTCAAAGGAGAGACAATCATTTCAATATGTTAAATAATGGCGTCCATCTTCTGACGGCCCGCCGCTCCCCTCCCCTCCTCGTGGCCGGAAGGGGGGTGCCGCCCCGTGCAGAATGCGCCTGCTGCGGGAAACTGTTGCCCGGTGGACGGAGCGCTTCTTGCCGCCGGTTCGTTTGTGGTTGCAGAGCAGAAGAGAAGCAGGCAAGGTGAAGCGATCGATCATGGTTGACCACTGCCCCATGTTTTGAGAGCCCTTTTTCGATATTTCGGGGTGGATCGGCCTCTTTTCGTGACGCTCGCCGCTCTCGGCGCTGCACGGCAGGCATTCAGCACGTAAGGTATCAACTCTTATGGATGGCATCTCAATCGGCTCCATCGACGGCATTCTTCAATCCACCGGTCGTGTCCACCATGCGGACATCTTCGAAGTGGCCGGACGCCTGAACAAAACCATGTTTCAGGAGTATGCCGACGACGACTTTCTCTTTGGAACCCTGCTCGCCGAAGAGAGCCTGCCAGACGGGGCCGATCAGAAGCTTCTGCCGCAGAGCGTTCCCGGTTACACCGACCTGGGCGAGGATCTGGCCGCCAGTCACATCTTCTCTTTTGCCGCCTTTCGCGGCGCCTGTAGTGGCGGACATGAGAACGGCTACACTCTGGGCAGCAGCACCTCCAGTTGCTTCGTCGTCGATGACGAAAGCCTCGCCGAACAGCACTGCAAGATCATTCTTCGCGACGGTAAGGTGTTCCTGAAGGATCTCGGCTCCTCGGCGGGAACCCGCGTCAACGGTCAACGCTGTGGTGACGCCCTGCTGGAGATTCAGGAGGGAGATGACATTCTCGCCGGGCGATTTCTGTTCGG
>JADGBX010000333.1 GCA_015231265.1 Magnetococcales bacterium
CGCCAAAACCGTGGAGAAGATCACGCCGCGCCCCATCCCTGAGATCCCCCCCCGCATGCGGCTCAGCGGCCTGGAACCCATGGAGATCGGCCCGGACACTCTGTTCGTCAACATCGGCGAGCGCACCAACGTCGCCGGCTCGCTGCGCTTTAAACGGCTGATCCTCGATGAACAGTACGAAACCGCCTTGGAGGTGGCCAGCCAGCAGGTGGAGAACGGCGCCCAGGTCATCGACATCAACATGGATGAGGCGATGCTCGACGCCAAAGCAGCCATGGTGCGCTTTCTCAACCTCATCGCCGCCGAACCGGATATCAGCCGCGTGCCGGTGATGCTGGACTCCTCCAACTGGGAGGTGCTGGAGGCGGGCCTCAAGTGCCTGCAAGGCAAAGGTATTGTCAACTCCATCAGCCTCAAAGAGGGAGAAGAACCCTTCTTGCAACAGGCTCGACTGGCCCGACGCTACGGTGCCGCCGTACTGGTGATGGCCTTCGATGAGCAGGGACAGGCGGACACCTTGGAACGGCGCATTGAGATCTGCCAACGGGCCTATACGTTACTCACCAAACAGGCCGATATTCCGCCGGAAGATATCATCTTCGACCCCAACATTTTCGCAGTAGGCACCGGCATCGACGACCACAACAGCTATGCCGTAGACTTCATCGAAACCTGCCGCTGGATCCGAGCGAACCTCCCCCACGCCCTCATCAGCGGCGGTGTCAGCAACGTCTCCTTCTCATTTCGGGGCAACAACCCCATGCGCGAGGCAATCCATGCCGCCTTCCTCTACCACGCCATCCAAGCCGGAATGGATATGGGCATCGTCAACGCCGGCCAGTTGGCAGTCTACGAGGAGATTCCCGAAACACTCCGGAAACGGGTGGAAGACCTCATTCTTAACCGCCGGGAAGATGCCACCGATCAACTGCTGGAGATCGCCGATCAGGTAAAAGGCGACGGCTCCGCCACCGAGGAGAAGAGCCAGGCATGGCGAGAGCTGCCGGTGGAAGAACGGTTGCGTCACGCCATGATCAAAGGGGTTAGCGACCACGTTGAAGCCGACGTCGAAGAGCTGCGCCAACAGAGTGCACACCCCCTGGAGGTGGTAGAGGGACCACTGATGACCGGCATGAACGCCGTGGGCGACCTGTTCGGCGAGGGAAAAATGTTTCTACCCCAGGTGGTGAAAAGCGCTCGGGTCATGAAACGGGCCGTAGCCTATCTCACCCCCTACATCGAAGAGGCCAACGCCGGAAGCGGCGGCGAACCCCAGAGTCGCGCCCGCATCCTGCTGGCCACCGTCAAAGGGGATGTCCACGACATCGGCAAAAACATCGTCAAGGTGGTCCTCCAGTGCAACAGCTTCGAGGTGATCGACCTGGGCGTCATGACCCCCACCGAAGAGATCATCCGCCGCGCTCAGGAGGAGAAGGTGGATATCATCGGCCTCTCCGGCCTCATCACCCCCTCCCTGGAGCAGATGATTCGTGTTGCCGAGGAGATGGAGCGGGCCGGAATGACCATCCCGCTGATGGTGGGTGGAGCCACCACCTCCCAGGCCCACACCGCCGTTAAAATCGCCCCTGCCTACAGCGGCCCGGTGGTGCAGGTGAAAGACGCCTCACGCAGCGTCTCCGTCGCCGCCGATCTGATCCACCCCGAACGTCGTAAATCGTTCATTCAGGCCCTCAAGACGCAACATGAGGAGATCCGACAGAGCCGCGCTGCACGCCAAGAGAAAAAACCTCCACTACCCCTGGCAGAGGCACGCCGTCAGGCCCTGCGCCTGGACTGGGAAGGCGAAACCACCCCCATGCCCAACATCACCGAACTCCAGGGATGCCACGATCACCCCATCGCCGAGCTGCGAGAGATGATCGACTGGAGCCCCTTCTTTCACACCTGGCAACTCAAAGGGCTCTACCCAAAGATCCTCGACCACCCGGAAAGCGGCAATGAGGCACGAAAACTGTTCGACGACGCCCAAAAGTGGCTGGACCGCATCGTGGATGAAAAACTGTTCAAAGCCCAAGGGGTGTTCGGCATCTTCCCGGCCAACGCCGTGGGGGATGACATTCAGGTGTTTGACCCCAAAGGACAGCAGAAGGGACCACTGGCGGTGATTCACACCCTGCGTCAACAGCAACCCTCCGCCGTCGGAGCCCCCATGCGGGCACTGGCGGACTTCATCGCCCCCAAAGAGAGCGGCATCATGGACCACATCGGCCTGTTTGCCGTCACCGCCGGTGTCGGACTGGATGAGGCCGTAGCCGCCTGCGAAAAGAAGCAAGACGACTACGGTGCCATCATGCTCAAAGCGCTGGCCGACCGCCTGGCCGAAGCATTCGCCGAACGGGTTCACATGCGGGTGCGGCGGATGTTTTGGGGCTATGCGCCCGATGAAAATCTATCGCTAAAAAAGATGCTCAAGGAGAAGTATGTCGGCATCCGCCCCGCCCCCGGCTACCCGGCCTGCCCGGACCACACCGAGAAGGAGACCCTGTTCAAGCTCCTGGAGGCCACCGAACGCACCGAGATACGCCTTACCGAAACCCTGGCCATGCATCCGGCGGCCAGCATCTGCGGCTATTACTTTGCCCATCCGGAATCGAAATATTTCTCGGTGGGGCGCATTGGCCAGGATCAACTGGAAGATTACGCCGCCCGCAAAGGGATCAGCCTCCAAGAGGCGGAGAAGTGGCTGGCCCCCAACCTCGACGACTAACCCGCCGCACTAAAAAAAGGCCGACACACGCATCAACATGTGTCGGCCTTTTTGAATCACCTCACCCCCTCCGACTAGTGAGGGGCGATATGGCGGGCATACTCCTGATCCACGCCCTGAATGTGATGAACCAGCCAGTGCTGCAGAAAACGCAGTACATCCTGACTCAGGGCGACATCCTCCTCACGAAACATGCGCTCAAACTCGACCAACTTCTCCGTCATGCGTTGATGCTCGGCCTTATGACTCTCCAGGTCGGGAAACGCATGATCCATCATCAGACGCTCTTCGCGTCGAAAGTGGGTCTCGGTATAGTGCAGAAGCTCCAGCAATACATCACCGATCACCCCCTTCACCTCCCCAGCGTGCAGCGCCCGCATCAACTGGTTGACCAACTCCATGAGCTGCCGATGGTCCTGATCCATAGCGTCAACTCCAACGCTCATCTCCTCACTCCAAGAGAGCAACAACTTATCCAGTGACTCT
>JADGBX010000334.1 GCA_015231265.1 Magnetococcales bacterium
ATTTGTCTTTGCTGATAGGGGGGCATTCGCGAATCTTAACGACTTGTCCCTCCTTACATCCGTTCGACTCATCGTGAGCCTTGTACTTCTTGGACCTCTGGACAATCTTTCCGTAGAACGGATGTTTTACACTTCGTTCTACTTTGACAACGATGGTCTTGTCCATTTTATTGCTGACAACGACACCTTGTAGTATGCGCTGGGGCATCTTAGCTCTCCTCTCCCTGATCGACCCGTTCGTTCCTGATGGTGTGTATACGGGCGATACTTCTGCGCACCTGACGAACTCTTGCTGTATTTTCCATCTGCGCCGTTGCGACCTGAAAACGAAGGTTGAACATCTCTTTGTTCAACTCTCCCAGTTTCTCTTCCAATGCGGCATCTGACAGTTCACGGAGTTCCGAAGCTTTCATCAGTCGTTACCTCCGTCTCTTGCCACAAACCGTGTAGGGATAGAGAGTTTTGATCCCGCCAAACGCATAGCTTCTCTGGCAAGGTCCTCGGGTACACCCTCCATTTCATAGAGAATGCGTCCGGGTTTTACTCGGGCTACCCAATATTCAGGGTTGCCTTTACCTTTTCCCTGCCTCACCTCCGCTGGCTTCTTAGAAACAGGAAGGTCAGGGAAGACGCGGATCCAGATACGTCCAGTACGTTTGATCTTACGGGTCATAGCTCGGCGAGCGGCTTCAATCTGTCGAGCTGTGATACGTCCGGGCGTCAACGCTTTCAGCCCGTACTGGCCGAAGTTCAGCTGGGAGCCTCGGTGCGCTAGTCCATGTATGCGACCTTTGTGCGCTTTTCTATATTTTGTTTTCTTCGGTTGCAAAAGCATTTAGCTGGCCTCGGTCCTACTTCTTCTCGATGATCTCGCCTTTGAAGACCCAGACCTTCACACCGATGATTCCGTATGTGGTCCTGGCTTCAGCAAGCCCATAATCAATATCTGCTCGGAGCGTGTGCAGAGGAACACGACCCTCTCTATACCACTCCGTGCGGGCAATCTCACTGCCGCCGAGACGTCCTGCACAGTTGATTCTGATCCCTTCAGCTCCGAGACGAATGGCCGAAGTCACTGAGCGTTTCATTGCTCTGCGGAAAGCTACGCGGCGTACAAGTTGTTGAGCAACGCTGTTTGCAACAAGCTGGGCGTCAGATTCCGGTTTCCGCACTTCAACAATGTTAATCTGCACTTCTGAAGAGGAGACGCGCTGAAGATCTTGCTTCAGTTTCTCGATATCAGCCCCTTTTTTGCCGATGATTATGCCGGGACGTGCAGAGTGAATGTTAATGCGTGCTCTCTGTGCCGGCCTCTCAATCACGATCTTGGAGACGCTTGCATGGGCCAATCGTTTATTCAACCACTCTCGCAGTTGAATATCTTCGAGCAGCAAATCGGCGTAACCCTTATCGGAATACCACTTGGTATTCCAGGATTTCGTGATCCCTAACCGGAATCCTGTTGGATGTACCTTCTGGCCCATTACTTTTCCTCTACGTTACCAGGTCGGCTGTTTTGAGTGCTGACCGGCAGTCTGGTCTTATTCAGATGCGACTGCGATGGTGATATTGGACGTACGTTTCAAAATCCTGCTTGCGCGCCCTCTTGCCCGGGGACGGAAGCGCTTGATCATCATGCCACCGTCTACATAAGCCTTGGAAACCACCAGCGTGTCAACATCCATACCGTGATTGTTCTCGGCATTGGCGATAGCGGACTTCAAGGTTTTGGTGATGGTCTGGGCGATCCTCTTCTTAGAAAATTCAAGGATCTGCAGGGCCTGCTCAACCTGCTTCCCTCGGATTTGATCGATAACCAGCCGCGCTTTAGTCGGTGATACCTGGACCTGTCGTGTGATGGCCACAGCTTCCATGATTCTTCCTCACTCCGATGTCAACGTCTGCTGCGCTTGGATTTCCTGTCGAATCCGTGCCCATAGTAGAGTCGAGTCGGGGAAAACTCGCCGAATTTATGCCCTACCATGTTTTCCGTTACGAGGACCGGGACGAACTTACGTCCATTGTGTACACCGAATGTAACGCCGACAAAATCAGGAATGATCGTTGATCTGCGCGACCAGGTCTTAATGATGTCTTTGCGTCCGGAGTCCTTCTGCTGCTCGACCTTCTTCACAAGATAGTCGTCATAGAAGGGGCCCTTCTTAATCGATCGACCCACGATTCACCTCGTCAGCATGTTCTCTGATAGTAAAGCCAAGCACATTATAGAACTGCTTAGACTTATGCAATCCTTCGTTTCATTTTCCACGACTCTGTGAAAAACCTTATCTTCGTGTATTACGACGACGACGCATGATAAGACGATTGGACTGCTTCTTCTTGTTACGTGTTTTCTTACCTTTGGTCGGTACGCCCCAGGGTGTAACCGGGTTACGACCACCGGATGTACGCCCTTCACCACCACCATGAGGGTGATCGACTGGGTTCATGACCACACCGCGTACTGAGGGTTTTTTGCCCATCCAACGCACACGACCAGCTTTACCGATTTTGATATTGCTGTGGTCCTGATTAGATACCAGTCCAATAGTCGCCATGCAGTCCAGGAGCACCATCCGCATCTCGCCGGAGGGGAGCTTCAACTGGGCGTACTTACCTTCCTTACCCATCAACTGGATAGAGTTGCCTGCAGAACGGGCCATTTGGCCGCCCTTGAAGGGCTTCATCTCAACATTATGAACAATCGTTCCTATGGGGACGTAACGCAGGGGCAGAGAATTTCCTGGCTTGATCTCCACTCCACCTTGCGTGCGGGTCGCCATAATCTTAGCACCAACGGCTAGCCGTTGAGGTGCGAGAATGTACCGTTTTTCACCATCTGCATAGTGCAGAAGAGCGATAAACGCCGTCCGATTCGGATCATATTCGATACGTGCAATAGTTGCCGGAACATCCAGCTTATTGCGTTTGAAATCGATAATACGATAGCGGCGCTTGTGACCTCCACCACGATGGCGGCTCGTTATCCGCCCGTAGTTGTTTCTACCACCGGATTTTGAGAGCGGCGCAAGGAGTGATCTCTCCGGGCCTTCTTTTGAGAGGCCGGACAGAACGACCGATACTTGATGCCGTTTACCGTTTGAGGTCGGTTTATATGTTTTCAGAGCCATGTCGGTTTTCCGTTATCTCTGACTGTTCTGAGCGGTGCAGTCAGGCCTGAGCCTGGAAATCGATCGTATCCTCTTCTCTC
>JADGBX010000335.1 GCA_015231265.1 Magnetococcales bacterium
TTGTTGAACGCCTCGGTACGGGTGATGTCCACCATCTCCACCAGGCCGTTGATATCCCGCTGCCGCTCGTCGAAGTAGGTTTCGATCCAGAACTTCTTGATCTCCCTCGCCGTCTTGAGCTGGCCGAACGACTTAAGCTCTGTGCCGAGAATCGCGCTGTGAAACCCCTCGTATCCCAGCCATCCCACCAGCGTCATGGGCAGCAGTCCAACCAGAAGAAAGAGGACCAGAAGTTTCGGTTTGAGACTGATATCATTCACACGCATCGTCGGCGTCCCTGCTGTAAGTGTGCGTTGCATAAATTCCGATTTTTGCTGCGTTTCTCAGTAGATGCCGTGCCAAGCGGCCCCGATGGGGCTGTCAGCGGCTTTTGGACGACTGTTTGACGGGCGTGTGACGCAATGTGACGCAATAGTGCGCAGAGTGTGATCTCATTCTCATCACACCGTGGCGCATAAGGAGGCAGGAGAGGGTGGGGTCGTCTATCCTCTCTCTCACCAGGGCGGGGTGAAAGCGGTATAGAATCCGAGGTAGCCGATGAAACCTTGGCCAGTGAACACAAGACCACCTAACAGGGCAGTGATTCGTCGCTTCCACCGATATTTAACAGGGTCTTGGTAGAACGGAGTGCTTACAAAAAAGGGCAGCTTGAGAAAGAGTCGGGAGAGCAGATCGGCTGCGATCAAGGGAGCGAAGCTGGCACGTATCAGGCAGCCAATGATTTCTATGGGGAGCGCCTCATAGTACGGCCAGAGAAGGAGCAGAGGAAATGGCAGTAGGAAGATTGGTTTGGAGATACGCCAGCTCAATTCATCAGCGTGTTGGAACGCCTCATATAGGTGCCGAAGGTCTCGATCACCTGCTCCATGGTCATCTCATACTCGACGTGCAGTGGTTTCTCTCTTTCCGTGTATACCATAGTATGTGTTCTCCCCGAGGGGTGTATCCACTGCTCGTTCTCACTGTTATTCATGCCGGTTATATTCTTGCCGTCGGGAGCGATACCCGACTGTTACGGTTCCAGAAAGTGCAAGAATGCGTTGAGCGACCGCGCGATGATGAAACAGAACAGTGACCCGGCAAACAGCATCGTTAACAGTCGTCTCTTTTTGAACACGTTCGGGTTTGGCCAGAACGGTTTGCCGTGGAAGAAGGGAAGCTCCAGGGCGTAGCGGCTGATGATGTCGGCAGCCAGCATCGTTCCAAGAGTGAGGGTAGCCTGCGCGCCGAGCAGTAAATACAACTCGATGTGATAGTACGGATAGGGCAGAAGCATGACGAGAGAGAGAGTGATGGCGTATTTGACGATTTGGTGATAGAGCTGTTCTCTTCTATCGTACTCCTCACGGGAGCCGTAGATTTCGACGATCTCCTCATCGGTGAGGCCGGTCTCTTCCAGAGTCGTCTCCTTCATGGCACTGCCTCTTTGCTTGCGGTGCTCTTCGCAGATGGCTTGGCGGCTTGTGTTGGATCATTGAGGGTGAAGGTTGCTCCGGTTCCGGCGGCAGTGAAGCCAGCGCCCAAAGCTTCTGACCCTGCGCCTCCAAGAGTGTTTTTGATGAATCGAATTTTTGGAGAGAGGCTCAACACGCCAAGACCGGTCGGGATCATGTTTGTGATATCGTCGGTTTTGGCGGCAGCGTAAGCATCCGTGGCAGCTCCGATCACCATAGCTCCATAACCGGGAGCCGAACCCGCATTAACTGCCAATGCTGGCACGATGATCGGCAGTGCCATTATCGCCACACCCGTTGAATAGGCCGCGGCTACATCGCCCGTTACAGCAGCCCAGCGGTCAACGAAAATGGTGGGAAACTCCCTCTCCACACTTCTGCGGGTCTGATAGGCGGACGGGGTGGTGTTTCCGTACTCTGCGGCGGGCGTCCACTCCTCGTTCTCACTGTCATACATGCCCGTTATCTTCTCGCCGTCAGGACCGATATCAGTATATTCGCGGGCAACGATCTTGCCGTTTCGTATCACGACTCTCTGTCCCCCTTTAGGATCGATGGCATCATAGAAGAACCGCGGATTCTTCCGGGAACGATCCAGGGTCTCTTCGAAGTCACGCCTGCGGTTGGCACCTGATGTACCATCCCGACAGATGACGTAGGTTGAACCGTTGCGGCGTTTTCGAGTCCAGCACTGAAGTTCGGATGATTGACGATGGTCGGGCATCTGTTCGCTCCATAGGGCTGCGTATGGCGATACTCATAATGTATGAGGTTGAGTATAGAGAAAGTTTGGGTTGGTTTCAATGACTATGGGCGTTCATTATGGTTCAAGTCATTGAAACCACCCGTTCTATAGTTTTTATTACGCTTCAGGGGGTGACGGTGGGGTGAGGCTGCGCTGGTCCAGGGCGGTGCGCAGGCGGCTGTACTCTTCGTCGTTCAACACACCGACGAGGCGCGCCTCCACCAGCTCTTCACGGCTGGTCATGGGCCGGGGCTCCTGGCCGCTCTTCTCGTCACCGGGCTGGGGAGCGGTGATGCGGCTCTCCAGATCCTGCACCGCCGCGCGCCGGGCCGCCTCCTGCTGTTGGGCAACGAGACGGTCCGCCTCTTCGCCATCCTTGATGCGCGCCTCGGCCAACTGGTTGGCGAGGGTGATCGCGGTGCTCTTCTGAGGCTCCGACAGCCAGGGGGCGCCATCCTCGAAGCTGTCGAACCGGCCCGCCTCCAGCAACCGGGCGGCGGTGGCGGGATCCTCCTTGATGCGGGCGGTGAGCAGCGCCTCGGCGATGGTGTCGCGAAACTGCTGCGCCAGAATCTCCGCCTCCTCCGGCCCCAGCGCCCCGGCCAGGACGCTCTCCCGGATACTCTCCAGACCGCGACCGATGGCGACGCTGCCGCCCACCGCGCCGGTCACCGCCTGCTGCTTCTGGAGTTCAAGCCCCTGTTGCAGCGTGGTGCGGCCCTTCTCGAACGCCTGCTGCCGACGCATCTCCTCCGCCTGGGTGAGCAGCGCCTCATCGATGGTGCGCAGCGCCTGATCCAGTGCCCGCCGCTGCTGCGGATCGTGAATCTGCCGCAACAGGTCGAAGCGCTCCTGCTCCTGCTCCGCACGCAGCGGTTGCAGGGAGTCGGGCGCGGTGGCGAGGTGGTCGTTGATCTTGCCTGCAAGGGTGTGCTGGTAGTACTGCTTCACCTGCTGCTGCCAGAGAATAAGGGGGTCGGGCTCGTCTCTGGG
>JADGBX010000336.1 GCA_015231265.1 Magnetococcales bacterium
GCATCCACCACCCGCCCCATAAGCACCCCACCCGACCTCTCCAGAGCCTCGATTTGGACCAACACCATCGCACCCGGCTGCGTCTGACCGCGATCCAGAGCGTGAACGGTAAGAAAGTGGGCGCTGTGACCTTCGATCAGACCATCTCGGCGCCGTTTCTCCACAAGAATCGGCACGCTTTGGCCCACCATGCGCCAGTTCTGCTGGTTGAGAATGCGCTCCCCAAGCGCCCGCAACACCCCGGAACGCCGTTTTATCTCTTGGTCGGGCACTCGAAAACGGCGGGGAATATCCGCTGCGGCCACACCGGGACGGTCGGAGTAGCGAAACACATGCAGATGGCCGATGCCCCCCTGTTCCACCAGTGAAAGAGAGTTGCGGAACGCTTCCGGCGACTCGGTAGGGAATCCGACGATCAGATCCGCCCCGAAGGTGATCTCAGGACGCACCCGACGCAGCGCAACGATCCGGTCCAGGACATCCTGCCGACTGTTGCGCCGATGCATGCGCTTGAGAATCGTATCATCCCCCGACTGTACCGAGAGATGCAGATGAGGGCAGAGACGGGGTTCGGTGGCGAAAAGGTCGATCAACGCCTGCTCAACATCCACCGGATCGATGGAAGAGAGCCGCAGACGGCGCAGACCGGGGAGCTGGAGAACCCCCCGCACCACCCGACTGACGGTTTCACCACTCTCCAGATCCCGACCATAGGCGCCGAGATTGATACCGGTCAGTACGATTTCGCCATGACCGATCTCGACCAATGTCCGTGCCTGTTCAAGAATGTCCGACAGCGGTTGTGAAACACTGCGTCCGCGCACTGACGGCACGATACAGAAGGTGCAGCGCTCGTCACAACCATTCTGAATCTGCAGTGTGGCCCGTGTCCGCCCGGCAACCGCCCCGTCGGACTGCGGCTCCACCCCTCTTTCCGTGGCAGCCACCTTGATGGGGATCAGCCGCCGATCGGCCACCACGCCGTCCAGATCGAACTTCTCTCCATTGCCCAGCACATGGCCCACACCCTCGATGGCGCGCAACTCCTCCGGTGCCCGCTGCGCATAACAGCCGGTGACGACGATCTCCGCATCGGGGTGGTTTCTGGCCACTTTGCGCACCAGTTGCCGTGCTTGTCGATCGCTCTCCAGCGTCACGGAGCAGGTGTTGATCACCACCACCTCCGGAGCAGCGCCGTCCAGACCGGAGCCAGCTCGGTACCCCTTCTGTTCAAGAAGGTGGCGGATGCGCCCTGAATCGGTCTGATTGACGCGACAGCCCAGGGTCAAAACGGCTGCAGTAGGAGGAGATGGGGAGATATCGTCGGTATCGGACATTGACGGGCGGTGCCTGTTGACCTAATCTTTTCTTGTGTACATTACTGGTATGATAGCATGACGCAATCCATTTGCAGTGGTCTCTCCACATTCGTTTGCACCATTCTCGACGATCTGAACCGCCTTATCGGGCCGGTTCACCTGGTTGGCGAGGTGCTGCGCCGATGCCTGACCGGTGATGATCCTCCCGAGGATCTCGACCTGCTCGTCTCCATGCCCCTGACGGAGTGTCGTCAGCGCCTGCTCAAGGCGGGCTATGAGACCGTGGTCATGGGCAAGAAGCACAACAGCCTGCTGGTTCCTCTGAAGCGGAACGACCGGCCACGCACCATCGAGATCTCCACCTTTCGTTTCCGTCCCGACCACGAGCCGACCATCGAAGAGGCGCTGCGCCATCGCGACGTCACCGCCAACGCCATCGCCTATCTCTGGTCCGACGGGCCGCTGATCGATCCGTTTCACGGCCTGCGCGATCTCTACTCGAAACAGATCCGCCTGGTACAGGGCGAAGCCACCATCAGAGAAGATCCTCTGCGGGCGCTCACCCTGTTCCGCTATGCGCTCAACCTCGGAGGTGTGCCGGACGAGCTCCATCTCGCCCAAGCAGAGGCGGTGGATGCCACCGATCTGGCCACGGACCGACTGCGCGCGGAGCTGGACCAGATGTTATCCCTGCCCCTGGAAAACGACCGGGACAGAGCGCTGATCACACGCCTCTTCAACGCCCCGCTGGGACGCACCATGCTGCCCGAAATCGCAGCACTACAGACGATCACCTGCCCCAGCAACAAGGATACCGCCTGGCAACGCACCATCAAAACGATGCTCGCCATCACACCACCCGGAGAGAACGAACGCATCTCCATGCTGGATCTGCGCTGGGGTGCGATGCTGCACGCCATCGGTCGCAGCAACCAGGGCGCCTGTGATCACGACGAGATCGGTGGCCGTACCAAACCGTGTCGCGAACTCACCATGCGTATCGGCGTGGGACTGCTGGACCGGTTGCAGTTCTCCAACCGCCGCAAACAGCGGGTGATCTCCCTGATCCAGCATCTGGACGTTCCTCTGTCGCCGTCGGAGCGCACTCTGCGCCGTCTGATCAAGAAGAATATCCCTCTGGAGGCGCTGTTTCGTCTCCTCAAGGCGATGCAGGATGCCGTTCCGGACCGTAGCGACAAGAAAAAGAAGGAGTCGGACGAGGAGTTCGAACGGGTGATGCGGCGCTGTAAAACACTGCGCTCTTCCGATGAACAGCTGCGACCACGGGATCTGGCGCTTTCGGGTGGTGAGATTCTCGATATCGTCCGCCGCTCTCCCGGCCCCTGGCTGGGAAAACTGCAACAGACATTGATCAACTGGGTGGCGGAAGATCCGTGGCGGAACAATCCGGGACAGCTCAAAGGTAGAATCGACGAGTGGATCGTCTCAGACGAGGCTGAATTCTAAGGCGTATTGAGGTTGAGATTCAGCCCCTACCCGCGCCGGCTTGACGCAAACGTGGATCTGTTCTGAATGTCAACACACCCTAACATCCGATAACCGATCGCTGGCTGAACGGTAATAACCTTATCGGGTACCCATGTCCCGCAGGGCGCGCACCAGGGTCTGATTGATCTCCTTCTGCTGGGAGAACTTCTGGGTGGTTTCGTCCAACCGTGAGACGAGAATTCGAATCAACTGATCCTTGATCTTCATCTGCACCGACAAATCCAGTTTCTCCATGGAGGCGCTGGAGATGGTGAAGATGGTGACGTCATCCACGGCGATCACATTGGTGGCCCGTGGACGCTTGGTCAGAAAGGCCAACTCGCCGATCACCGCCCCCGCTTCCAAGGTCACCAGAACCCGA
>JADGBX010000337.1 GCA_015231265.1 Magnetococcales bacterium
CGGAACTGCTCACCGCCATCGAACGCCCCTACCCCAAGGAACTTCGTGATCAGGTGCTCGCTCTCTATCAATCTGGAGAGAATGAGATCGACCGAATGGGAGCACTGGATCGCGCATTGGGAGAGCAGCTTGCCGACGCGGTTCTTGCTGTCTGCAAACAGGGCGGTCTCACACCGGATCAGGTGGATGTTATCGGCAGCCACGGCCAAACCATCCGCCATCGTGCGCCGACGTTTACCCTGCAGATCGGCAGCCCGTTCGTCATCCGACAGCGCACCGGCATCACCACAATCGCCGATTTCCGCCCGGCGGACGTGGTGGAAGGCGGCGAAGGCGCCCCCCTGGCACCCATGCTTCATCAGGCGATCTTCTCCGAGCAGGGCAGACGTGTCGCCGTCGTCAATCTCGGTGGAATCGCCAATATCACCGCGCTCTCCGGGGAGGGTGCTACACCCATGGTTGCCGGGGATACCGGGCCTGCAAGTTGTCTGATGGATCTTCTGGTAACGCAACTCAGCGATGGTCAAGAGCTGTATGACCACAACGGACAGAGGGCTGCCCTGGGTCGGGTGGATGAGACGATCCTGGAGGAGATGCTGCAAGAACCGTACACTCTGCGGCCCTTTCCGAAGTCCACGGGTCGCGAACTCTACAGCCGCGCCTATCTGGACGGTTTTCTCAACCGAACCGACGATCTCTCCGACAATGACCGCTTCGCTACCCTGGCTGAATTTACCGTCGAGACCGTTGCCCGTGCCGCTGAACAACTGCTTGCTCCCCACCCCCACCGCATGATTCTCTGCGGCGGCGGTGCCCGTAACGGCCATCTGGTCAACCGTTTCCGCCAACGACTGCCCGATACGCAACTCGCTGACATGGCGACGCTTGCCATCGATACCGATAGTCTTGAAGCTCAAGCCTTCGGCTGGTTTGCGGTGCGTTCCCTGCTGGGACTCCCCTCCTCTGCACCCGGTGCCACCGGAGCGGAACGACCCGCGCTGCTGGGATCGATCCTGCCGGGAAGAGGGTACGGTGCGTTTTCCACTTTCTCGCGGCGGGAATAACGTCAATAATGTAGAGTGCTTGAGGATAATAGAAGATGGACGATCGACACATTGCTACAGCCGGGAAGAGTCCGTGACCACACCCAGTAACAGCACCAATTCAGAAAACCGAGAAGAGTCCGACCGTCGTCTACAGGACCGGCGACAAGGTGAAGCCGGACCACCTCCCGAGGGAGAACGCCGTGCTATCGACCGTCGAAAACTGGTTCGGCGAAAAGAGGATATTCGCGCCCACCGGATCAAGGCGACCCTACTCTTTCTGGCGCTGTTCGGTGCCGTGATCGGTATCCTCTATGTGATTATGGAGTTCTTCAACTGGGGCGGCTACGACCCGATGCTCTAGGTTAAGCACTCTATTGACCGCTCCTCACTCCAGACGATACGACGATCATGCTGATACTGCTCTCTCCGGCGAAAAAGCTCTCTCTAGAGCCCGTGGATCTCCCGGCTCCGGCCACGCAACCGGATTTTCTCGACCAGACTGCCGAACTGCTCAAGACGCTGCGCCCCATGTCGCCGGAGCAACTGGGAACGCTGATGAAGATCAGTGAGAAGCTCTCCCGGTTGAACTACGACCGGTTCCAAGCGGTCACCACCCCGTTCACCCCGGAGAACGCCACCCCCGCTCTCTTCACCTTTCGGGGCGACACCTACACCGGACTCGACGCCGACACCTTGAGCGACGAGGATCTTCTCCATGCCCGGACACGCCTGGCGATTCTATCGGGGTTCTACGGCCTTCTCCGCCCCTTCGATCTGATGCAGGCCTACCGCCTGGAGATGGGCACCCGACTCAAGACGACCCGCGGCACCAATCTCTACGCCTTCTGGGGCTCTCGCGTCACCGATGCCATCAATGCAGCCACCCGCGACCATTCCGACCGCAGCGCCATCAATCTCGCCTCCAACGAGTATGTGAAAGTGGTACAGAAACGGGATCTGGACGGCGGGATGATCACGCCCACCTTCAAAGAGATTCGCGACGGCAAGGCCCGCATCATCGGTCTGCTGGCGAAGAAGGCACGGGGCTCCATGGCCCGCTATGCGATCCGGAACCGTCTGGAAACGCCGGAGCCGCTCAAGGAGTATTGCGAAGGGGGGTATCGCTACAGGGAGGAACTCTCCAGCGACAGCGAATGGATCTTCACCAGAGAGTCATGAGCCGTCATCAGGATACGGCAACTCGGGTGTGGTGAATCATGACACCTCAGCGTGCGATCTGCTCTATCAATGCAGCGTTAACGGTCCGGAGAGGGTAAACACGGGGATCTCGGCATCAAACTGCTCGCCGTCGTCGGTCTCCATCCGGTAACTGCCCCGCATGCTGCCTGCCGGAGTCTGAAGCACGGTGCCGCTGGTGTAGCGAAACCCTTCTCCCACGTTGAGATGGGGTTGCAGACCAACAACCCCCTTCCCTTTCACCTCCTGCTTACTGCCGTCGGCATCAACGATGATCCAGTGCCGGGTAAGCAGCTTCGCACCCACTTTTCCGTGGTTGTGGATGGTGATCGTGTAGGAGAAGACGTATCGATTCTCTTCCGGTTTTGATTGCTCGGCAATATACTTGGTCGTCACATCTACATGGATGGCGCTGCTCCGTCCATCCGTACGGGACCACTCTGACGTCGATTCCCTGTGCATAATTCTGATCCAGACACTGAAGAGAGAGACGATGACACGCCGAATCACGAAGCCCGACGCCGAATGGCGACAACAGCTCACCGAAGATCAATACCGCGTCTGCCGCCAAAAGGGGACAGAACCACCGTTTACCGGTAAGTATTATAACGCCAAGGATGCCGGGGTCTACCGTTGTGCGTGTTGTGGTGAACCCCTTTTCAAGAGTTCCACGAAATTCGACTCGGGGACCGGCTGGCCCAGCTTCTGGGAACCGATCTCCAAGGAAGCGGTTCGGGAGGAGAGCGACAGCAGCCACTTCATGGTCCGTGTAGAGGTGCTCTGCGGTGCCTGTGATGCCCATCTGGGGCACGTTTTCGACGATGGTCCCCAGCCTACCGGTTTGCGCTATTGCATCAATTCCATCTCTCTGGATCTGAAAGAGGAGTCGTAAGAACCCCCTTCTCCATGTGATCATGGATACCGGACAAAAAAA
>JADGBX010000338.1 GCA_015231265.1 Magnetococcales bacterium
ACTCTTCAGGACCGTAGAGGCGACGAATCAGAACACCGGCAATCAGAAAGAGAAAGGCTCCCGCCAGTGTGAGGAACCCGGCAATGATGGGCATGCTCATGGTTTTGGATCCCTCTGCACGTCAATCTCCACCCGGCGGTTGCGGGAGAGCGCCTCCGTAGAGACCCCGCTCACCACCGGCTCCGAACTGCCCAGGGCGCGAACCACCATCCGTTCGGCGGCGATCCCCGCCTGCTGCAGGGCGCGCTGCACGGCCTTGGCCCGCTTCTCACTCAACCACAGGTTGTAGCGGGGGTGCCCTTTCTGATCGGCATGGCCGGTGATAGTGATTCTACACGTAGCGCACGTTTCAAACCGCTGTCGTAGCGCCGCAGGATCCACCGCGTCGGGAAAGCTGAAACGCACGGCATTGCTGGCGAAACGAATCGTCACTCTGTCCGGCCACATCACCGTCACAGGTTGTGCCAGCGGCGCTTTCGACAACGGGATGGGATCAGGCAAGACAACGGGGTGCTCTACAGGCATGAGTTCCGAAATCACCACCGGTTTCGCTGCTGGCATGGGTTCCGAAATGACAGGCTCCTCCCGGATCGGTTCAGGAGAGTGCACGGCAACCACCATCGGCTCCGGCTCGACCACCGTTTCCGGCTGGTTTCTCTCCTCGACAACCGGAGGTGTTGCCACCTCTTCCACCATGGCGGGTGGCACCGTCGTCACCACCACCTCCGATTGTGACATCGATGCTTCGACGGTGGCCGGTCTCTCCTGCTCGATCATCGTCGTGGAGAGAGAGGCCTGTTCCACCTCCGGTTCCACCACGACGCTCTCGGCAACGACAGACTCGGACACCGCGTGTGCGAGGTTTCCCGGCCTCTCCTCCGTCACCCCCCCGGCCGATGCATCGACACCCTGCATCGGTTGGGAGAGAGGCGACCGAGAAGAGCCCCCCTCTGAAACCTCGACACGTTCCACAGGAAGAACACGGGGCAGATAGAGGCTATTCAATCCCCACAGGCAGACGGAACCCGAAAGGAGAGAGAGCAACAGCCACCCCTTCATCCTGCTACGATCCATGGTGCCGAACATCGTCGTCACACTCCGACCGGCGGCGTCAGATGACGGCGGCCAGATCGCGAATCGCCCGCCGCACCTCCAGAAAGATCAGTCCCAACTTGGCGTTTTTGTTGGCCAGAAGCACCAGAACCGCATCCTCGGACACCGCGTTGAGCACGATCAAACCCTTTTCGGAACGGACCAGCGTCTGCTGCATGTTCGCCCCCATCAGCTCCTCTGAAATCTGCTCGCCCGAGCCCAGCAGAGCCGCCGCCATACCGGCAATCAACTCTTCGTCCAGTTCCGCCGGTGCCACTGAAGCGATGGGCAGACCGTCAATGCTGACGATTACCGCACCGAGAACATCGGGGGAATTGACACGAATGGCCCGCAAAACCTCATTGATCTTCTCAACTCTCGACATGCTACTCTCTCCCTTGAAATCAACATCATCAGCGTGGGAATAAACCTGTTCCACTCACCTGGATCACAACAGAACATTATCCAGTTTGACCGTGCAGCAGTTGGGTGCCGCCTCTTTTAATTTCGACCGATAACGGCCACCATCGAATGCCCCGATCAGCCCCGACAGATAGTCGTGAAAAAGCTGACAGAGCACCGCTTCCCCCGGTTCATCGCCGGAATCCTTCACCACCTGGAAGAGGGAACACGGTTTGAAATCCATATCCACCCCCTCTTCGGTTACCTGATATTCAAAGTCGAAGCAGTACTTGAAGCGATTCTGAAGACTCTTCAGCACCCCCTCCAGATCCCTCTCCTCATACGCCTCCGGCAGGTGCGACGCCGCCAGACTGCCCGACCGCCGCCCCACCGCCTTCATCCCGCGACCAACGATGTCGGGCATCGCTTTGGCCAGGGAGGTGAGCGTCATGGCCACATCGCTGTAGGCTTCGTCCCACTCGGCGTCGCTGATCGACTTGGAGACGGTCTTGGTCTTGAGAAACCGCTCGACGAAAGCGATGTTCTCCTCAATGCGGTAATAGGGCGCCTGCAACTCGGTGTCGGAGACCACCACACACTGGGAGGGACAGGCGTAGTAACAGGAGAGACAGCCCAGACAATCCTCGGTCCGCACCACCCTGGCTAACTGGTGATCCTCCACCATCTCCGGTTCGAACACATCCACCGGGCAGACATCCACACACTGGGAACAGCCCCGGCAGCCCACTTCTTCGATCACAACCTCTGACATGGCGATTACCTCTTAACCCGACGGAGTGTTTCACCGTTTCTGCGCACCGTGACATCCAGCTTCATCTCGCCGATCCGATGGGTGGCGCATGACAGGCACGGATCGTAACAGCGCACCCCGAACTCCACGGCGTTCAGTAGTTTCTGATCCTCCAGATCGACATATTTCGCGGCGGAGAGACCGATGGTTTCGTTGATGGCTTGAATATTCTGCTGCGTGGCAACGATGAGATTGACATCGGTGAGGATGCCGTTCTGATCCACCGAATAGTCGTGAATCAATGTCCCTCGCGGCGCCTCCACCATGGAGGTGGCGTTCTTGAATCCACCCGGTGGCTCGGTGCGCACGTTGTCGGAACGGACCTCATCATCCTGCAGCAGTTCGTGCATCTTCTCGGCGGCATTCATCAGCTCGATGAGGCGAGCGTAGTGGTACATCACCGTGTGGTTGCAGGGAGAGCCTCCCAGAGCGCGAAACGTCTCCAGCTCCGCCTGCGCCAGCGGGGTATCCATCCGGTCGCAGCAGTTGAGACGCGCCAGGGGTCCCACCCGATAGGTCTCCTCGCCGTTGGGCGTTTTGCAGAAGACGTGCTTGGCGTAGGAGACCGGTGACGAGCGCTCGAAGAGGTGATCCCGCCACGCATCCTCCGGGAATTCGAACACCGACCCGTCGGTGCCGCGCAGTCTCAGTTGGCCGTCGTAGAGCTCATGCACCCCGTCGTTGACCAGCCCCATATTGCTCATCTCAAGAGGCAGGGAGGTGAGCAGCTCCTGTTTCGGCTCCAGCGCCTCCTTGATCACCCCGGCCAGCTCCTTGCACAGCTCCAGAGCTTCGGCGCCGAGACGACGCAGGGTGTTCACCTTCTCCTCGGTCAAGGCGATGGAGAGGCCGCCGCCGACG
>JADGBX010000339.1 GCA_015231265.1 Magnetococcales bacterium
TTGGTTGGCTCAGGGCACCATCTATCCCGATGTGATCGAATCTGCTGGCGCAAAAAGCGGTGTGGCGATGAACATCAAGTCCCACCACAATGTGGGCGGACTTCCTGAGAAGATGGGCCTGAAACTCTTGGAACCACTGCGTGAACTGTTCAAGGATGAGGTGCGCACTGTGGGATTGGAGTTGGGTCTTCCGGAAGAGATGATCTTCCGTCACCCCTTTCCCGGCCCTGGATTGGGTGTGCGTATTCTGGGTGAAGTTCGGAAAGAGTATGCGGATCTGCTCAGATTGGCCGATGCCATCTTCATCGACGAGTTGATGGAGTCGGGTCACTATCGTCGTATTGCTCAGGCCTTTGCCGTGTTTCTTCCGGTGCGCAGTGTCGGTGTCATGGGCGATGGCCGGACTTACGATTATGTGGTTGCACTGCGGGCTGTGGAGACCAGAGACTTCATGACCGCCCACTGGTATCCCATGCCCACAGAACTCCTCTCCAGAATCTCCAACCGTATTGTCAATGAAGTCAAAGGGATCAACCGTGTGGTCTACGATGTCACATCCAAGCCGCCCGGAACCATTGAGTGGGAGTAGCTTCTTCTCCAGCCCACTGGCAATCCTCAACAGGGAGATTTGTCCTGACAGACAGATCTCCTTCTCTTGTTTTCTGAAACCGACACTCTTCGCCCGACGTTCACATACATCGGGACTATCCTCCCTCTTTGGTTCCTTCAATTATTGCTGTCATACCCGCACTTTCTTGACAATCCAGTCGTATCCGTGCACCATGCCGATGTCCAAGTAGAGGCGAATGATTCTGTCATTCAAGGAACTGCGAAAGAGTCGGCTCTTGAAACTCGTTATTGCCACCCGCAATCAAAAAAAGGTGGAAGAGATCCGCAGGGTGACTAAAGGGTCATCCCTTGATCTGCAGTCGTTGGATGAATTTCCAGGGTGTCCTGAAGTCGTGGAAGATGGGGAGACTTTCCGCGATAATGCGATAAAAAAAGCCGTGGAAGTCGCTGCATATTGTGGCTGTGCCGCTCTGGCAGACGACTCCGGTTTGGTTGTCGATGCCTTGCAAGGTGCTCCGGGTGTTTTCTCGGCCCGCTATGCAGGACCGGATGCTACGGATCAGGATAATCTCGAAAAACTTCACACAGCCATGCAGCCAGTCGCAGACCAGGAGCGAAGTGCCCGGTTTGTCTGTGTGCTTGCCATTGCGGATCCTGCTGGTAATGCAGAGACGTTTGATGGTGTTGTTGAAGGTGTCATCGCCAAGGAAGCACAAGGAAATAACGGGTTCGGTTATGACCCGCTGTTCGTGCCGGTCGAGCAGAACAACGATGGCAAAGGCAGAACCTTTGCCGAAATGTCTGCTGAGGAGAAGGACCGGATAAGTCATCGGGGAAGGGCGCTCGCTCATTTTGCCGAGTCGCTCACATCCCGGTCATCCAATACCTGACGCCCTGTTCCGTGCTGGAGCACGGCTGAAGGATATCCCCATGAATTAAAGGAGGATTCTATGCGTTTGGTTCATCCGCACGGTGGTGGCGATCTCAAGCCCCTGCTGCTCGAAGGTGCTGCTCTTTCCGAAGCCCAGGAGAAGGCTAAGGGGCTGGAGAAGGTCATGATGACCTCTCGTGAATCCTGTGACCTGATCATGCTCGGTATCGGTGCGTTTACCCCCCTTGAAGGATTCATGGGGGAAGCGGACTGGAAAGGTATCGTCACCGATAGTCACATGGCCAGCGGACTGTTCTGGCCCATCCCCATCACTCTTTCTGCGACCAAAGAGCAGGCGGACAGCCTCTCCATCGGCCAGGATGTTGCTCTGGTTGACGAAGAGAGCGGTGAGATTCGCGGCATCATGACCGTGAATGAGAAATACGGAATCGACAAAGCAAAAGAGTGCCAAAGCACCTTCGGCACCACCGACATGGAACATCCTGGTGTCCAGAAGGTGATGGGACAGAAGGATATCAATATTGGTGGGCCGGTTCAGTGTCTCTCCGAGGGTGAATTCCCTGCGAAATACCCCGGGATCTACAAGCGTCCTGCCGAAACACGCGCCATGTTCGAGGAGAAAAAGTGGCATCAAGTTGCGGCATTCCAGACCCGTAACCCCATGCATCGCTCCCATGAGTATCTGGCCAAGATCGCCATTGAGGTTCTTGATGGTGTTCTGATCCACCAGATTCTCGGCAAGCTGAAGCCGGGTGATATCCCCGCTGAAGTGCGTGCTGAAGCGATCGATGTTCTGACTGACAAGTACTTTGCCGATGACACGGTGATTCAGGCCGGTTATCCCATGGAGATGCGTTACGCTGGCCCGAAAGAGGCCCTGCTACACGCGGTCTTCCGTCAGAACTATGGCTGCTCCCATCTGATTGTCGGTCGTGACCACGCCGGTGTTGGTGACTACTACGGTCCCTTTGATGCCCAGTACATCTTTGATCAGGTTACTCCGGAGGAACTTGAGACCCGTCCTCTGAAGATCGACTGGACGTTCTTCTGTTACAAGTGCGGCGGCATGGCTTCCATGAAGACCTGCCCCCACGATAAAGACGACCGTTTGCTCCTCTCCGGAACCAAGCTTCGTAAGATGCTTTCCGAAGGTGAGAATCCCCCGGATGAGTTCAGTCGTCCTGAGGTGGTTGAAGTTCTTCAGAAGTACTACGCATCACTGCGTGCTGAAGACAAGGTTGAGGTGAAGCTCCACCGTGCCGCAACCGGAGAGTAACGCGCCGTAATCGGGCCGGAAAGGTCCCCAGGGACCTTTCCGGCTTTTTTTATTGATAATTACTATCTTATACACTTCCTTAACATGCTGTCTTTCCCTACACGTGACAGGGTGATTAACCTACCATCGAGCACGTGTGCAAACTGCTGTTTGTAGATATCATCTCATCATTGTACGCCCTGATCGGAATCGTTTCGTGCCTACCACGGACAGATTCGTGTGTATAGGGTACTGTTTTGTTGGAAGTGTTTCTATTAGGACACGCCCAAATTAATAATGCAAATTCAGGGATTGCGACGAATCTGTTCGACCCAATGAAAGCGATTGCAGAGAACGTCAATGAGGAGTAGAGCCCATGGGAACGTTTGGAAATCCCGATCTTGTTGAGATCGATACAGATATCCTGATTGTGGGCGGT
>JADGBX010000033.1 GCA_015231265.1 Magnetococcales bacterium
ATTCACTGGGATTCTCCGTTTGGCCCCTTGCGTTTTGATTACGCATTCCCCATCCTCAAAGAGACCTACGATCAGAAACAGAATTTCAGCTTCAGCATGGGCTCCGTTATGTAAGGAGTGTACTGTATCCCTTGTGACTTGGGTGCAGGTTTGGTCTCATACTCAGTGTGAGGTATTTCTTGCAGAGTGGCGTGACCGGAAACGCTGGTCAGTAACATGATGAACCGGAAAAAAAGTGCTACATCTATTCATGTTCGGAGCATGGTCCGAATAGATGGATAGTGACATAGAGAGTATCGTGCGGAACTTGAACAATCGCTTCAGAGACTAGAGAGTGCTGAAGCGGATTCTTGATCTTTTTTGCTTCAGTTGGGAAGAGCATCTCCTGAACTGAATTCCTGAACAGTGCGAAGTGGCTTTTACCACATCTCAAGTGAAAGAAGGATCGATTATGGCAAGGTGGACAATTGCAATCATCTGTGTGCTGGTTGCCGGTCTTGTCGGCAGTCAAAACGCGAATGCCGAATCTTTGAAATTTGCATATGTGGATGTTCAACGGGCAGTCTCATCTTCGGACGCAGCAAAAAAAGCAAAAGAGTTGTTGCAAAAGAAGTTCATGGCCATGCGGAAAGAGATCAACGGCCTTGAGCTTGAGCTCAAGAGAATGCGTTCTGATCTCAAGAACAAGCAGGCTCTGATGAAACCAGAAGCTCTCGGTGAGCTGCGCAACAAGGCGCGACAGAAGTATCGTGACTATCAACGTCTTCTGGAGGATAACCAGGCTGCGATCGACCGGGAGAACAAGCACTGGACCAAACGGATCACCAAAGCCTTGCGTGAAGTGATTATTGCCATTGGTCGTGAAGGGAAGTACACAACCATCTTTGGTAAGGGTCAGGTGCTCTACTCCGATTCTGGAATCGATATCACCGATATGGTTCTGGTGCGTCTCAACAAACAGACCAAGAGTTGGTTTTGATCCATGAGTGACGACTCAATCAAGGATATCCTCAGCACGCTTCCTCACCGCTACCCTTTCCTCTTGATTGATCGGGTTGAAGAGGTGGAGAAGGGGAAGAGAATCGCCGTCTTGAAAAACGTCTCTTTCAATGAACCTCACTTCATGGGGCATTTTCCCGGTCATCCTGTCATGCCCGGAGTGCTTATTCTTGAGGCGATGGCGCAAGCGTCTGCCATGCTGGCGAAGTTTACAGATCCTGAAGCGGTCATGGGTCGACTTGTCTATTTCATGTCCATTGACAACGCCCGCTTCCGCAAACCGGTGGTCCCTGGGGATCAGCTTCGCATAGAGATGACATTGACCAAACGTCGTCGCGATATCTGGCGCTTTACGGGGAAAGCCTTTACGGCGGATGATGTAGCAGCAGAAGCCGATGTCATGGCCATGGTTCGTGACCGTGACCCGGATGAGGTGCGCTGACTGTGAGTGGATCAATCCATCGTACAGCCGTTGTTGAAGAGGGTGCTATCCTCGGAGACGATGTGGTTATCGGGCCTTATGCTGTCATCGGACCCGATGTGGTTCTGGGCAAGAATGTGAATATCGGTGCTCAAGCCGTTATTGAAGGTGACACCACAATTGGTGATGGAAGCCGCGTCTCCAGTTTTGCTGCGATCGGACTGGAACCACAAGATCTCGGTTATTCCGACGAGCCCACCAAAGTGGAGATCGGTAAGCGCTGCTCCATCCGTGAGTTCGTCAGCATCCATCGTGGTACGGTTAAAGGAGGCGGTCTTACACGCGTCCGTGACGACTGTATGATCATGGCCTATTGCCATGTTGCCCACGATTGTCGTGTCGGCGAGCGTGTGGTGATGGCCAATGGTGCAACACTGGCGGGTCATGTTGAGATTCAGGATGATGCCGTCATAGGTGGATTGACAGCGATCCATCAGTTTGCCCGAATCGGTCGTTATGCCTTCATCGGCGGTGCGTCTGCTGTTTCCATGGACATCGTTCCCTTCTCCTCTGCCGCTGGTAACCGTTGCAAGATAACAGGCGTCAATGTCGTTGGACTTCGCCGCCACGGCTTCTCTGAAGAGACCATTAAAACCATTCGTAAGGCGCATCGAACAATATTCCGCTCCAATCTTCGTCTGGAACAGGCGATTGAAGAGCTGGAGAAGAGTCTTTCTCATAGCGTGGAAGTGCAGAAACTGCTTGAATTCATCCAGACCAGTCAACGAGGTCTCTGCCGTTGATCCCTCCTGACGGTAAATGGAACGGACATGAGTGGAGCGATTGACTCCGGTTCCAAAGAGCCTTGTATTGGACTGATTGCTGGCAGCGGTATCTTGCCGGAGCTGATTGTTCAGGCGGTCAGAAAACAGCTGTCGTGCCGGGTCGTCATCGTTGCTCATCGTGATGAGACCGACCCTGGAATTGCTGAACTTGCTGATTCCGTTGAGTGGGTACGGTTGGGGCAATTCAAAAAGGCGTTGGCCTTTTTGCAGCGTCAAAGAGTTACTGATGCTGTCTTTGCCGGGGGAATCACTAAAGTCAAAATATGGTCGGCTCGTCCCGATACTCTGGCATTGAAACTGATTCTCAGACTCCGTCATCTTCATGACGATCTGCTTTTACGAGCAATTGCCGGTGAGGTCGAGAAACTGGGAATCACGGTCAAAGCCGTTAAGGAATTTGTACCTGATCTACTGTCGCCAACAGGTGTACTCACCAAAAGGCACCCAACCCCCGAAGAGTGGCAGGAGATTCTCTTCGGTTGGGAGGCTGCGAAGGGGTTAGGTCGATTGGATATCGGGCAAGGTGTTGTCGTACACCGCAAAATCGTGGTTGCCGTCGAAGCGATTGAGGGTACGGATGCCATGATTGCACGAGCAGGTGGGTTGATCTCCAAAGATGGCGTTTTAGTCAAAGTCGCCAAACCAGGGCAGGACCACCGTCTGGATCTCCCGGCAACGGGTTCTCGAACCGTTCGAGGAATGCATGAAGCCGGGATCTCTGTTTTAGCTCTGGAGGCAGGGTCTTCAATGATGTTGGATCCTGACACGATGCTGCAAGAAGCGAATCGATACGGAATCGCCATTGTCGGTATCAAGGCCGATTGTGATGATCAGGCTATCATAGATGAACAGATGACTGCGTGTTAGACACGCTTCAGTTAAGAGATGTATGGAGCGCTCTGCCATGAGTGAACAGAATAGACTTCGCGCCGGTGTGATAGGTGTCGGTTACCTTGGCCGATTCCATGCTCAGAAGTACGCCGCTATCGAAAATGTCGATCTAACCGCTGTCGTTGACACCAATCCCGAGCAGGCAGAACAGGTCGGCAATGAGCTGGGGGTACCCTGGTTCACCGATTACCGGGATATGCTGGACAAAGTTGATCTGGTCTCGGTCGGTGTTCCGACAGTTGCCCATTTTCGCGTAACGGAAGCGTGTTTGCGGGCAGGTGTCCACGCACTGGTTGAAAAACCGTTCACCCAACACCTTGAAGAAGCGGACGACCTGATCACTATGGCGGAAGCCTCCAATCTTGTTCTTCAGGTTGGACATCTCAAACGGTTCCACCCAGCAGTGGTTGCTCTGCGACAGAGTACTCTTCTGAAGACACCGCGTTTTATTGAATCTCATCGTCTTGCCCCCTTCAAGAGCCGCTCTCTTGATGTGGATGTGGTGATGGATTTGATGATTCACGACGTGGATCTGATACTCAATTTCGTTGGATCCGAGTTGGTAGAAGTTGAGGCGATGGGCACCCCTGTGGTGACCAAACAGGTGGACATCGCAAACGCTCGACTGAAGTTTGCCAATGGATGCATCGCCAATGTGACCGCCTCTCGTGTCTCCCGACAGGCGACCCGCACCATCAGGATGTTCCAGGATGATGCGTATATCGTATTGGATTTCATCACTAAGAAGATTCAGGTGATCCATAAGACAGAGGGGACCATGGTCCTTGATGGCTTGGAGGTTCCTGCTCTGGCCAGTGAGCAACTTCCGATCACTGACCATGACACTCTGGAGATGGAGGTTCGGTCATTCTGCGACGCAGTAAGACTGGGTAAACCACCGGAAGTCAGTGGTCGTGACGGACGTAAAGCTCTGGAAGTGGTCATGGCGATTCGTCGATCGATCGAGTCGTTTTCACGATCCATCGCTTCATAATTATGCTGTTCTCTTGAGAGTGAGACCGGGTGAAGAGCAAGCCACTCACTATCGTGATGGTCGCCGGCGAGGCATCGGGGGATGTTCTTGGCGCTGATCTGTTGGCTGGTCTTCAAGAACGGTTTGATGCCATCACTGCTAAAGGGGTCGGTGGGCCAAGAATGCAGGCCCACGGTTTCAACTCCTTGGCCGACTTTCGAGAGCTCTCGATCATCGGTATTGTGGAAGCAGTGCAGCGTCTGCCTTCGGTGTGGCGAATCTTCCGCGCTCTTATTGCACTCCTTAAAGCGGAACAACCGGCACTTTTGATCACTATTGATCTTCCTGATTTCAATCTCATGCTGGCTGCTCGGGCACGGAAACTCGGTATCCCCGTCGTCCATTACGTAAGCCCGCAGGTGTGGGCATGGCGTCCCAACCGTATTCACACTATTGCAAAACGCGTTGACCATCTCTTGGCACTCTTTCCATTTGAAGCGGAGTGCTACAGGGAGACATCATTACCGGTCACCTTTGTCGGACATCCCATGGTCCACCATGTGCGCTCTTCCAAACCGCAAGAGAGCATTAGGGAGGAGCTGAACGTTGATCCGACCACCGGGAAACTCCTGGTGATGTTGCCTGGAAGTCGGAGAAGCGAGCTGCAGATGCTTCTGCCTACCATGGCCCGTACCTTTGCGGAGGTGCACAAGCTTCATGCCGAGGTGGTGTGCGCCGTGGCTCTTGCGGAAACGCTCTCTGAGGAGCTCTTCTGGTCGCTATGGCCGGATGATGTTCCGAGGAATCTGGTTTTGATTAGGCAGGGTATAACGTATGATCTTGTTGCAGCAGCAGATGCGGCTCTCGTTGCGTCGGGAACAGCAACGCTGGAAACAGCCCTCCTCGATACACCCATGGTGGTTGCCTATCGAGTTAAACGCACTTCTTATGAGCTAGGCAGGCGCCTGATCCGTGTCCCATATGTGTCGTTGGTCAATCTGATTCTGAATCGCCATCTTGTAAAGGAACGGCTCCAGAATGAGATGCGGGTAGAGACGTTGCAACACGATCTGGAGTCGCTTCTCTTTGATGAGATGGCATCACAGCGCGTGAAAGAGGGGTATCAGGAGGTGCGTCGTCTTTTAACAACGTCGGACCGATCTCCTGTCGATGTAATCACTGACTTTATTCATCACCCGAAGAAGGGTTAACATTTGCGTCCTGCCCACGGGGGTGCGGCGTTCTTCTCACTAGAGACCTGACATGTCAAAGTATTCAGTGGGTCTCAATGCTATGGGCTTATGACGGATAGGCCCAACAAGGAGCTTAAGATATGGCGGCAGTGACGATGACCAAAGACAACTTCGACGAGACAATCAAGAATAACGACATCGTCATTGTTGATTTCTGGGCTCCCTGGTGTGGCCCATGCCGGGCGTTTGCTCCGATTTTTGAGAAGATGTCCGAGACCTATCCTGATGTGGTGTTTGCCAAAGTCAACACAGACGAAGAGCGGGAATTGGCTTCCGGATTCCAGATTCGCTCCATTCCGACTCTGATGATCTTCCGTGAACAGATCGCGATTTTCTCCCAACCCGGCATGCTCCCGGAACAAGCGTTCAATGAGCTGGTCACCAAAGCCAAGGATCTCGATATGGATGAGGTCAGGGCCGAAGTTGCCAAGCAGCAGCAAGAGGCAGCTGCAGCCGATAGCTGAGAAACTGCGACTGAGGCTCTTAATAGAGGGCCAGTCACTGTTATGATGCAATCTACCCCAACGCGTTCGTACTCGTTGAAGCTACTGACAACGAATACGGGCGCGTTGTGCATTGAGACGTTTATTTGACACCGGAATAGAGGTTCTCAACTCTGGTGCGAAGACCGACACTCGATACTCCTCCAGCATCCAACGCGCACTCTCCAATTCCGAGCTCTCAAATAAACGCCTGTCGCACCGCTCTTTTAACAACGTGTATGCACGTTGATGAGGCGTGATCAGAGCCTCTTTCCCAGCATCCTTAGTGGGTGACTGATCCCACCGTTGCAAACGCAGCTTCACCGCTTTCAGATAGCGTCCCAGGTGGTGACGCCATGGCAACGGAGCCTCCAGATAGAATCCCGGTTTCATCAAAGTGGCCAAGTGATCCAACGCATCAGGGGGGGGAACCCTGTGTCTCTTCTTGGCACCCTGAATAAAGGTACGGATCTCGAGATAGGTCACCATGATCTCCTGGATCTCGGTGATCGAGGTTTCCACCTGCCGGGCAAACTGAGACCGGCCCTTATTCAAACGTTTCCTGAACTGCTCAGCCTCTCGAATCTTTCTGAGTGCTTCACGCCCTTCCCCTGGGAAAAACACACTCTCCACAGCAGCATTGAGCAGCTCATCCATCAACTGCTTGCACGGCCCGATAGAGGCGTGACCAAGGCAGATTTTTGAGGAGGGTTTCATGCGATCGCGCAGAAAACGTACCTGACTGGGCAGTTGCAGAAGAAACAGACGCCGCACCCCTGCCTCATGGCTGCTATCCGCCCGTTCAGGATCGTCAAAGATGCGCAGCGACACCGATTGACCTCTGTCCTCAAGCCCGGGAAAACCGGTCACCATCTCATCACCATCTTCAAGGGTAATGGTTGTGGCAATGGGTCCGATCGTCCAACTCTTCAGTCCGGTTTTCTCATGCTCTTTCTTGGGGATGGAAGCGAAGCTGCGTTTTGCGCTCTCCGTCAGCCCCCGCCGCAACGCAATGGGATCACGACCTTGGGCCACGATACGGTCGTCATCGAGCACTTTGATATTCATGCGCAGGTGATCGGGCAGGGCGTCCCGATTCCAGGCATCCGATGGAATCTGAAGATCCCGACTCTCCAATAGCGCTTCTTCCAATGCACTCAGCAGAGGCCCTTTTTGAAACGTGAGTCTGGCAAGACACGCCTCGGCGGTCTTGGGAATCGGCACAAGATGACGGCGCAGACTCTTCGGCAGCCCTTTCAACAGAGCCAACACCTTATCCTCGATCAACCCCGGCACCAACCAGTCGAACGCATCAGCGGGAATCTGATTGAGAAGAGGGAGGGGAACGCATGCACTCACCCCATCGGCTCCGTGACCGGGATTGAAGGTGTACTCAAGAGCAATTTCATGGCCGTTGATCAGAAGGTGTCCCGGATAGCGTTCCAGATCGATCTGGTTGGCCGCATCACTAGTCAGCCGCTCACGGTCGAGAAAGAGATGTCTGGGTTGAGAACTCTCTGTCTCTTTTCTCCACGCGTCAAACCCTTTTTGGTTGACGATCTCCTCCGGAATGCGCGCATCGTAGAAGGTAAACAGTTCTGCATCATCAATCATCAGATCCTTGCGCCGTGAGCGGTGTTCAAGGGAGTGCACCTCCTCGATCAAGGACCGATTGTGGAGAAAGAAGGGAGCTTGGGAGTGAAAATGGCCCTCCACCAGGGCAGATTGGATGAATATCTGTCGAGAAACACCCGGGTCGATAGTTCCGAAATTGACCGATCGCCCGGCATGAACCACCAAGCCGGAGAGGGTCACCCGCTCCTTTGCCACAACCTGTCCACGCTCCTTCTGCCATGACGGTTCGGAGTAGGTGCGGCTACAGAGATGACCAGCCACCTCTTCAATCCATTCTGGTTCGATCTTGGCACATGTTCTGGCATAGAGTTTAGAGGTTTCCACCCGTTCGGCAGCCATGATCCACTTGGGTGGCTTGGCAAAGAGCCCCGATCCTGGAAAGATGTGAAACTGGCTCTGTCGTACACCTGCAAACCGGTGTTTCTCCTCTTTGAACCCCACATGATCCACCAACCCCACCAACAGGGACTTGTGGATCTCTCCATACCCTGCATCAGCGCTGTTGACTCTGATTTTCAACTCCGACATACGCTGCTTGAGCTGATCTCTGATATCCCGCCACTCCTGGATTCTCAGGTATGAGAGATACGCCTTTTTCAGACGTTTTCGATACTGACTGCGTGAGGGGGCTTCCTGACGGAGAGAGATGATCCGTTTCCAGAGGGTGAGAAAACCGGTGAAGTCCGAACGATTGTCCAGGGTAGGTCGGTGAGCAGTGTCGGCAGCATCTGTCATGTCCGAAGGGCGCACTCTCGGATCTTGAACCGACAAAGCAGCCGCCACAATCAACATCTCCCGAACGCAGTGCCGCCGCTCAGATTCAATCAACATGCGACCGATTCTGGGATCCACGGGTAAGCGAGCCATACGCTTGCCGATTTGGGTGAGTCGATCCCGCTCATTGAGCGCCTGAAGATCCCGCAATAGACGCAACGCATCACGAATTGCACGGGGATTAGGCGGATCGATGAAGGGGAAGTGCTGGATCTCTCCCAAACGGGAAGCCTTCATCTGCATGATCACCGCGGCCAACGATGTACGTAGAATTTCCGGGTCGGTAAAGAGCACACGGTTGTTGAAATTCTCTTCAGAGAAGAGCCGGATGCAGATACCATCCGCCAGACGGCCACACCGGCCCATACGCTGGTTGGCAGATGCTTGTGAAATCTCCTCTACCGGCAGTCGTTGAACCTGAGAACGCCCACTGAAGCGGGAGATTCTTGCCAGACCGGAGTCGATAACAAAGCGAATGCCGGGTACTGTCAGAGATGTTTCCGCAACATTCGTGGAGAGAATCACCCGTCGCTTCTCTCCTCTTCGAAAGATCCTCTGCTGCTCCCTTGGTGAGAGGCGCGCATAGAGTGGTAGAACCTCCACTCCCTCTTTGAAGGTTTTGCGCAGCACCTCACCGGCATCCCGAATCTCCCGTTCACCGGGGAGAAACACCAAGATATCTCCCGGTGTTCGAGGCGTATTGAGTTCGGCAACCGCATGGCCGATACCCTCCATCAGCTCCAGCTCTTCCGATTTTTCTCCTGGTGCTGCCACTGAAATCAGAGGGCGATATCGCACCTCAACGGGAAACATCCGTCCTGATATCTCTAGAATCGGTGCGTTGTTGAAGTGTTTGGAGAACTTCTCCGTATCCAGTGTCGCCGAGCTGACGATCACTTTCAGGTCGGGACGCTGCGGAAGAATTCTCTTCACGTATCCCAGAAGAAAATCGATGTTGAGACTACGCTCGTGAGCCTCATCGATGATCAGAGTATCGTATTGATCTAGAAGAGAGTCACTATTGATCTCGTTGAGCAGAAGACCATCGGTCATTACTTTGATGAAACTGTCACTGTTGACTTTATCTTCAAAACGAACGGCGTAGCCGGCAATCTCACCCACACGACTCTCGAATGACTCGGCAACATAGTTGGTCACATTGCGAGCAGCGATCCGGCGGGGTTGGGTCATACCGATCCACCCCTCCCGTCCCCGTCCCATCTCCAGGCAGATACGCGGAAGCTGCGTGGTCTTACCGGATCCTGTCTCACCACACAGGATGATCACTTGATGTCTGTCCAACAGCTTTTTGATCTCATCGCGACGATCAGAGACGGGAAAGCTCTTTGGATACGCAACAGTCGGTACCCGTTTCACACGCTTCTGATAACGTGCAATCCCCTGATCATACTGTTTTAGAAGAGCGGAAAGCTCCTTCGGAGGCGAGAGCTGACTGAGATCAAGACCGCTTCCTTGGCGTGTTCCTCTTCCCTTATGGCGTGAATCCCGTCCGGAGGATGGCTGTTTCGCGTCAATCAGCGTCAGGGCCAACCGCTGTAAGTGTCCGGGCAGAGCAGCAACCTGCCGTTGCAGATTCACCCGCTCCCGACGCATAAGCAGCGTCCACCCCGGATGCTCAAGGATGTGTCTCGGTATCTGAGAGCCGGTATGGGTCGAGCGATTCCCAGACTTGCCTCTGCCGGGCCGTCGGCGACGACGTTTGCGCTTCCCTTTGCCGGAGCCGGATCGATTCTGCTTCGGTGAAGGGGGTGACGAAGGGCTCTGAGAGTCGGAAGAACGAGTCATAGCAGTGGCAGAAAGGGGTTGTATCCGTGTTCAATGAACGGTAGCGTCGGTATCAAACCAACTCAGAACCTACCACGATTGACGGTGAAACCCCACATGCTGCTCAACGATCTTGAAAAACGGCTGATGAACAGCCCTCTGCGCTGGGCGACACAGCGGCTTGTGGATGTCCGGTTCTTCCTGGAGATGGGTGGACCGACACCTGGAGCCCGTACTCTTGAAATGGGGTGTGGAAACGGTCGCGGTATGGAGATGATCCACCAGCAGTTCAAAGCCCACCGTGTGGATGGATTCGATCTGGACCCGGAGATGGTGACTCTTGCTCAGGAACGCATTCTGCCACGCTGGCCGGAGTCGACCATACGCGTCGGCGATGCAACCCGCATTCAGGCTGATGATGACAGCTACGATGCAGTCTTCGACTTCGGCATTATCCACCATGTTCCCGCTTGGAGGGATGTGCTCTGGGAGACACGTCGCGTCTTGAAACCGGGTGGGAAATTCTACGTATTCGAGATGCTTGCAGAGTTCATCCAGCATCCGCTCTGGCGGGTTCTTCTCACCCATCCCCAGGAAGACCGATTCGGCTTTGACGATTTTCAAGATGCTCTATCAGTGCAGGGATTCAGCGTCCTGGGAGCCCGCCACGTGCGACATAAGATGGCATGGTACGTTGCAGAACGTCTTCCGTGAGGCTTCTGCCCATCATTATCAATAGGGCTGCTCTCTCTTTTTGATCAGAGACTTCATTTCAACGCGGCCACTCATGCCGGGCTTTAATCCCTTGGATGTACCGACGAGCGTTGCAAACACCTTGATGGTCTGGCTGACCGGATCGATTCGTGCCCCAAACCCCTTCACTTTCGCCTTATAGCGTTTCTTCATCTCATCAATGCGCACCCTGAACCGCTTCCCCTGCGCAACTCGGGCCAGATACTTTGAGGGCATGACGAAGGTGATTTCCAAGGCGTTCTCGTTGATGAGATCCACCAAGGGATCTCCGGGTCGGACATAGTGGTGAGCCCGGATGTGGGCCTTCTCGACACGGCCGGAAAAGGGGGCTGTAACGAAACAGGTGCGTAGTTTTGCTTCGATCACTTCCAGCTCTGCTTGTGATCGTTCCAGTTCAATCGTTGCCAGATGGTGTTCCAGTTTGCTGATCGCCCGGTATTCAATCAGACGCGCATTCACATCTGCCTTATGTCGGGCCGATTTGAGAACAGCAAGCGCTCGCCGCTTCTGGGCCTCCTCGGATTCACATCGAAATTGAGCGACCATCTCCCCTTTTTGCACCCAGTCCCCTTCACGCAACGAAAAGTGAACGATCTTTCCTGCCATCTCACCGGCAAGCGTCACCTGCTGCCGAGCAACGATCTCTGCCCGAATGCCCACATCCTCCGCATCGGGGTCGTCCGGATACTCCTCGTACGCATACTCATCTTCCGTGTGGTGTTCTGCTTTGACAGAGAACGGGAGGAGAATTACAAGCATGCACAACACGCCCATCACGATGCTCGTGACAGGCAGAGAGGTGTTGATATGTGCTCGAACTTTCTGCATTTGAGCACTATACCGATCCTCGATCAATCCTGAAACGTTGGCAGGCATGTATAATGTGAGGTATCAGTCAGCTTCTCACTCATGGAGCATCCTGAAATGCCCTCTTCAGCCATCACAAACTGAATGGAATAGAAAAAGAGCACGCTCCACAGGGCGGCAACAATCAGAACAAACACTCTGCGATGTGCAAGAGGGGAAGGGTTTAACATAGGATTAAGGCTCCAAAGCATTTGGGCAACTCTGAGATATTACAATCCATCAAAGGAGACAACGACATTCTGGGTATTGAGGCGATGGGCGAGACGTCTAGCCACCAATTCGGCAAGGCTTCTACTGAAGAAACGTCCCATGCGTATACTGAACCACGCCTGTCCATTTTCCCCGTGTACCCGCATCACATAGGGAGATAATCCATCACTCTCCAAAGCGCGTTTGGCCTCAATCGCACAGGCACTGCGAAGACATGTTTGGAACTGAATCGCATACTCGGCAGCAGCAATAACCGTATGATCCTGCTGGCTCTGTTCATTCAGAGCGATGCCATCATGTGTAACTGGGACCGTCTCTCTCGATGCAGTCAAAGGCGGTGAGGATGCCTCCAGGAGAATCTTCCACAAACCGCTCTCCTTTCCGAAAATCAGAGTCTTCTCGAATCTCTCCTGAAGATCGTCGGAGCGAATGGTTTGAATGAAACGGGCCATGACGGTTTCTCTATCGAGCGGTGTCACGATCAACTCATCGACTTCCACCAACAGATGTCGTGGACGTAGCATCAACAGCCGTTTCGACTCCCGCCACTGGGTCAGTCCTAAACGATCCAGCGGTTCAAACGTGGTTGCGTAGAAGGAGAGATGCGACTCCAAATCCTGCCGCGACCAGGTTGCAGCCCAGTTGCGAATGGTATGGCTGATCGCCCGTTTCTGATCCAGTACGGGAAGAACGTGTTGGTCAGACTCCTGTTCCTGGAGAGGAGGATTCTGCTGCGCATCAACGGGAAGCTGACCGTAGTGGAGGAGATGCTGTGACTCTTGGCGCGTCGCTTGATCGGGAATGATGCGACCCATCCAGTGCAGAAGGTCTTCTGCTGTGCTATGAACCGGTGGTTGCGATGATCTCTCTTCAGATCTCCAGAAATAGGGAACAACTGCCAGTGAACGACGGTGACGCCTGGTCAGGGACCAACGCACGATCTGGCCGAGATTACGCCCTGGAACTCTGCCGACTCGCACCATCCGCCAGCGTCGGCCAGCTTGATCGGTCCAGGAGACCAGATAGGGGTCGTACCCATACTTCTGCCACTGTCGCAGTGCCCGGTCAGCACACTTGGCAGTCTGGCAAGAGGCAACTTGAATGGCAAATTCACTACGAGCCTGCCGTTCAAAGTCGATCCGCTCCGCCTTACTCCCCTTCTCTGCAAGAATCTTCCATTGGGTACCCGATCGTTCCAACAGGAGTATCTTGACCACGTGATCCCGGAAATGATCGGACAGGAACTTCTGCTGGAAACTGACCAGACGATGATCCGGTGTCAGACGCTGAACCAGGGGATCGCTGATTGAGACCTGAATGGCACCACTTTTTCGGAACAGCTCTTTGACATCGGCCATCCAAAGCGGCCGCATACGCTCATCAGCACTCTGAAAATCACTGTGATAGTAGCTGAGATACTGCGACAGATCGCGCTTTGACCAAGCATCGCTCCACCCCTCAAGAAGTGATTGTATACCGGGGGTGTAGCCATTGAATGAACTGGAACCCCTGGAGTGTTGCTCCTGGGCCTGATCGCTTGAGATGGCCGCGGACTCTATACGATGGTGTGGCAGGAGAGTGCCCGGTTCAATCCCCAACCACTGCAGCAGCTCTGGAGAGACGGTGACCGGTGGAACGGTTTTACGGGCCTGTTCAACAGTGAGAGCTGCCAGTGGCAGTTCCGTCTCGTGTTGCAGTGGGAATAAGGGGTCCGTTTCCGAGAAGAAATCCTCAGCAACTCCACCGTTGTTAACCAGCAATGCCTCCTCTTCAGCACGCTCATGCATTTTGCCAGGATGCCGGGTATTCACAAGTGCGGCATCAGCCGCAGGGGCGGAAACGGGGGAGGGGGGTGGTAAAGCATCCACTTGAGTTCGGGAGTGTTCTAATTTGGCATTGGAGTCTTCTAATGCCGTTATGGAGACATCGTCCACAGCCTTGTCACCATCAAGGGAGAGACTGGAGGAGACAGTTTCCCCCTCAACTGTTACTGTACTTTCCGAGGGAACAGGTGTGTCAAACGCCTCTTGCCTAAGGCGGGCAAACATCCTCTCACGAGAGGGATCCGGGAGAAAATCATTCTTGATTTTTCCACTGCCCGCCAACCCGGCCCGAATCCGCAAGGCACGCTCCTGAAGAGCTTTGGTCAGTGCCGGCATGCCCTCCTGTGAGACCGCTTCAGGAAAAGGATCAACGCCCAGAGAGACATAGAGCTGCCCCAAAGAGTTGTGCAGATCTGAGAAAGTCTGATACATCCTCATGGTGGAGATGACCGCATCAGCAGAGGCTCGGATCTGCTCAAACTGAGACTTTGCATCCAACTGGGCACCAACAGTGGTTAACCGTTTGATTCCGTTATCAAGACGAAGCACCTCACGGGCATCGGTAACCTGACGTCGAGCATTCTCGAACCGTCTGTAGGCGAGATGTACCTGAGAAAGAACCGTCATGTGCATGGCGAGACGGCGCACACGGGCAACGGTTTTCTGATCGCGAGCGTGACGAAGCTTCTGCGGAATGGTCACAATGTTCAGAAGATTCCAGGTGACGCGCAATCCCGCCTCTTCCCACATCGCGTGTTGGAGAAAGGAGTTACTATCCATTTTGAGTGAGTAGTTGAACTCAAGTCCCGGCAGCATGCGAACCATCGCTTTTCGGGTCTCATTGGCGGTAATGCGACCACTGTAGACCAGCTCCCGCAACTCAGGTCTGCGCGTCAGAGCAATCTCTTCCATCTCTTCGATGGAGAGCGAGAGTTCCGGAACACTCTGAAAAGCATCTTCAGGTATTTCAAGAACGTAATTCGTACCCGGAGGAAGGTTGATCAAGCTGGCAAGGCGGCTCTTTGAGAGCACCATCTCGTGCTGGATATCCTTCATCCGCCGGATCACATCGACAAGAGCCCGCTGAAAGCGGAGGATCTGCAGCGGTGGTTGCAGAAGCTCCCGTTCGATGTTTCGCGCGTCCGACAGGGCCGACTGGGCCGCTTGAATCACGGGCGCAACCATCTGTTCAAGAGACTGCACGCTGGCCGCCATCCAGAAGTGCCAACGCACCTCCTGAATCAGCGTGTGAATGATACGGCGACGGTTCTCCTCGGCAATCAGAATACGGTCGGCATCCTGACGAGCCTGAAAATAGCTGGCACCAAAATCGAGAACATTCCAAACCAGACCAACATCCGAAGTCCGCTTCAGAATATCTGCTGAGGCCGAAAACTCCTCGGTCCTCTCTCCCGACGCGATGGAGAGACTGCTGCTCCCTTCATACCGATCACGAAATGAGAGGCCGGCATTGGCAGCGATCTTCGGCAGAAGCTCATACCGGGAGAGATCAAGTTCATCGATGGCAACAGCGCGCTCAAGCAGCTTCACCCGGTAGTCCAGATTGTGGGTAAGTGCTCGGGCCATCGCATCATAGAGTCCTATCTTTTCAGGCAGCGCCGATCGCATGCCCGAGACCACACTGCGGTCCGCATCCAGGATCGCTGCCATCTGTCTGTCGGTTAGAGGATCGACAGCGACAGTACAGGCAGTCATTGCCAACGCCGGCAGAATCAACGGCCAGCGGCTGGACAATCGTAGATATTTAGGTCTCCGTAATCCCATAGCCTCTCATCGACAGATAGACAATAATCTGACGAACACACATGTACGCTCCATCGCATCTGTACACGACGACGCTCACCTTTCTTTCCGGTTTCATGAAACAAACCGAGGAGTCAGCACTCTCTCTTTCCACACACCATCGCATTCACAGCATGATCGTATCTCATTGAGAAGGCATTATTCGTGCCACCGTTTTTAGCAACGATTGCCATTTGATCTCTTCACAATGCGATCAAAAACTGTTTGAACCGATCGGGAAACGGTACAGTAGTCGGTGGAGTCACAGAGTGTTGAAGATTTTGGTTGATGGAGTGAAATGATGGCTAGATTGCTTCCAGGTAGAGTCCTGTTGGGTATTGTCCTTTTTCTACTTCCGGTTACAGCGTATAGCGAGGAGTGGAGCTTGCTCCCCGAAGCTGACCGGGAGGTAGGTAATCCGGGGCTGATCGCGCCTCCCTTTGATGAGGAACTTGGTGGTCAGGACCGATTTGAGATCACGCCGGATGATCCTCTCTTCAACCCCCAGGAACCAGGCGAGACTCAACAGGAGTGGAGCCTTTTTCCTACCCAGCAAGGAGGGAACAATTGGCTGGGGGGTGATGATGAATCCGGAGGAGGAGAGGGGTCCCTTGATGAGATTGAACCGGACTCTTCAGAAATGAAAAATGATTCGGATTTCCCTCTTCCGTCGGGCATCTATGAACCACGTCCTGATACTCCAAGTCGTTGAGTAAATGGGAGGCAAGGTGACTCCATATCTTGAAAGGAGTAACCATTGAGCCACTGGCGCATGATTGCGGGACTGGTGCTGGGGATAGGAGTGGTAATCATACTCCTCTCTTCTCTGATGCCTTCATCACAGAAAAGTGCCGTTCGAGTGATCGGACTGGCCGGGCCGATGAGTGGGCCCTTCGAAGCTGTTGGTCGGTCCATGCGTCGCGGAGCCCAACTGGCCATTGAAGAGGCAAATAGTGCTGATGAGGTTCCGGATACTATTCTGGAACTTGCTGTTGTCGATGACGCCAATGTCAATGGTGAGGTAACTGCTGCCGAAGCTGCTGTTGAGAGCGCTGAAAAACTGTCGGGGAAGAATAATATACTCGCAGTAATCGGCCACTACTTCAGCTCAGCGACCATCGCGGCCGGCAAGGTTTATGCGAAGCGTGAAATCCCCATGATCACGCCGAGCGCCACCCATCCTCGGGTAACGGAAGAGAACGAGTGGTCCTTTAGTATTATTCAGGATGATCGTCACCAAGCGACCTATCTGGCCAACTACGTTGTCCACGGCCTATCCAAGCGCCGCATTGCCGTTGTCTATTCCGATGATCTCTATGGGCGCTCTCTCAGGGGCTACTTCGTCGATACTCTGAAGAGCAAATCACTCACGCCGATCGCCTCCCTCTCCATCGATTCCAACTCCTTCGATGCGCAATCGTTGGATCATCAACTCGATACGCTGAATAAGGCCGAAGTGATCTTTCTGGCCATGAACTACAAGAGTGCGGCAAAGGTGGTGCGCCATCTGCGTGAGAAGGATGTCCGCCGCCCTCGCTTCATTGGTGGTGAGAGCCTGGGTGGTCCTCACTTCATCCAGGAAGCGGGCATCCACTCCGATGGTGTCTTCGCAACGAATCCATTCCTCATCAGTCTGCTCGGCGAGTCAGCCCGCAATTTTCAACGCCGTTTTCTTCACCGTTATCAGGCCAATCCCGACTGGGTCGCAGCCTACTCCTATGAAGCGGCCCGTATGATCATCGCGTCGACTGTCAAAGTTGGAACCGAAGCAGGAGAAGGGGTCAGAATCCGAAACCATCTCAACCGTCTCGTTCGAGAGTATGAAGCGATTGACAGTATCGCCGGTCCGATACATTTCAATGCCTGGGGTAGTGGGCGGCGCCCCATCTCCATCGGTGAAGTGAAGAATGGCGCATTCGTTCCAGCACGCTTTCAGTTGACGACGATCAAATACCCGGAACTGGTGAAAAAACGCCGCAGCAAGGAACCCGTCTTTTTGATCAATGGGCGGGAAATGGGACGGGCAACCACGGTATTCACCGGCATTCACGTCAATGAGATCGAATCCTTCGATCCCATCGACAAGAAATTCATCGTCAATTTTCTGCTCTGGTTCCGCTGGGACCCAAGCATGAATCGGAAACTCAATTTCGAGATGACCTACGGCTCCGTCCTCTCGGCGAGGATTAGGGAGAAGTATTTCGACCGTCGGGAAGGGTTCAACTTCATCGCCTACGACGTGACAGCCGAAATGCAGGGGTTATTCCCACTACACGCTTATCCGTTCGATGAACAGATTCTACAGATCAGAATCAAACCCAAGACCAAATCCCGTGAGTCACTCATTCTCGTCACGGATATCTCTGACGACTCCTTCTTCCAGAGGCGACTCGATTTTGGTCCCTGGGAGGATCGTGGCCACACCCAATATACAACCCAGAAATCGTTCATCTGGAGCTATCGCAATCCAAAATACGACAAGAAACTGTTTGAGCTGGAGCACAGCCAATACAACTATCAGGTGAAAATGCGCCGTAAGGTTGATCAGTACATCATCAAGCTGATCCCCCTTCTTGTGCTGATCTCCATTGCCTATGCCACATTCTTTCTCAATTTCGAGTATGCGGCATCTCGCTTCGCCGTGGGAATCATCACGATTCTGTCTGCAATGTCGTTTCACAATACCAATAAGATTGCCGTTGGTTATCTTGTCAAGATCGACATCTTCTTCATTGTCACTTATATCTTGCTCTTCTTGGTGATATTGGAGACCGGAATCGCAACCTTCTTTCACTTGAGAGATCAGAAGGTGATCGCCAACCGTCTGGATATCGGCATGTACGTACTCTATCCGGTGCTCTTCTCGATTGCAGCCTATAAGCTGTTGTTATGAAAATGATATAAATGAATCATACAGTTTCAATAGAGTTCACAACCACACAGTTGCCGCGTCCGCCCGGAGTTCGCTGATGAAGAACGGCCAATCACGTCTCACCCTTAAGATCCTGCTTCTCAGTATCGTTGTTCTGGTGCTGGGACTGTCGGCAATTGGGCAGGGGATGCGTTCGCTCCATACACTGCGGGGCCAGATGCTGGAGCTGGACACCTCCGATCTTCCCTTGGCGAAATCGGTCTTTGAACTCAATCGTCAACTGTTGGACCAGTCACTCCGTTTTGGAGAGATCGTCCTGGTCTCGGAGACGGCCGATCGTGAACGTTTCGAGACCCTTAACCAAGCCTTCGTCAGTGCCGGACAGAGGCTTCGTGATAGTCTCCGTGAAGGAAAGCAGGTGGTTGACCGGGCCATGGACGCCACCGAGAACGAGCAGCTCCTTGAAACTCTCGACAGTATCAAACGGGCTTTGGTCGAGATTGAAAAGAACCATGGCCACTACTCCCAACAGTGTGAATCGATCATCAGCGATCTCTACAAGTATCGTTTTCTCGATCTTCCAGAGAGTGAAGGCGATAGAGTTTCCGAGGCACGTGTCCGTTCACAACATGTTGCCTCATTGAAGAGACAGGTGTCCCGATTCAACGATGAGGTTTCTGCACTTGAAGAGCGACTTAACCAAGCCTTCAACGTCAACCCCCTCTTTTCAAGAACCCTGTCGCAGGATGTCAATACTCTCTGGAGGGGGGCGTGGCAGATGGTTCTTACACTGACGGGATTGATGGTGATTGTTGCTCTCGTCGGAGGCATCATTCTGGGGGTCTCCACCACCAGACGGAATGTGCAGAGAGATCAGGAGGTCGAGGGGCTCATTGAACGGATGCGTGCAGCTCTCCACGAACTACGCTCGGAAGCGGTCACCATTCTTGCCAGTGCCCGCAATCTGGTTTCCCAGACCAATAGTGGCCTGACCCATACTGAGCAGAGCCAGACAACTCTCAAAGAGATGAAACTGGAGAATCAAAGACGTCGAGACTTCAATCAGGCAATGACGGTGAAGAGTGATGCTGCCAAACGCCACATGACGCACACGTCCAAAGAGCTGGAAGCGTACCGAGCGACACTGCGCAAGGCGGACCACGACGGTGATAAAGCGAGCCAGATCCTGAAACACCTTCTGGATGTGGTCACCAGAGTTCGTGATCTTTCGGCCAACGCTACCGCCGAGGCGCGACGGGAGAACGCCAGCCCGGAGAGTTTCACCCTCTACACCGATGAACTCCGTGCCGAAACCGCTCGCCTCTCCGACCTTGCTCGGGAACTGGCCAACAGTGTGGATACCGGCCGCAGTCAACTGGCGGATAACAGAGAGCACTCTCGTGAAGCACGCGAGGGCATCATCGGATTAACCCACGCCGTGGAGACGATGCAACGTCTTGTTGAACAAGAACAGGCTGGCGTGGAACAGGATAGAACTGCCCTGAAACAGTTTGATACCTTTGCCGACGCCATCCACATCATGCTTTCTGACAAAAAGACATTTCTTGCCTCGCTGCAATCATTCGAACACGATCTGGAAGAGCGTCTGGTCGAGATGCATCGTTACCTCTCTACCAATGAAGAGAAAGCCTCAGACGAGATGGAAAATGCGGCAAAAAAAGAACCTGAGATCAATGATGATAAGAACTGACGTCTCTTAATCTTCATCGACTGATTCACAATGGTCTCTTATTGAGAATGTGCCCGAGTCTCGACCATCTTCTTCAGCATGCTGATTCGTTTCATGTGGAAGCCGCTTTGACCAAACTGTCGAAGTTGCGCCTGAAAACCTTGCTTTCCATCGCCGCTCTCTCCGTCATCTCCGCCACCTGGAGCTGCTGAAATCGGCTGCCCTTCGCCATTCTGTCCCTGATCGTTTTCGCCCACACCCTCTGTATCGGGGTCAGACTCCCCTTCCGCAGTTTGTTCTCCCTCTGCGCCCTCTTCATCTTCAAGGGGATACTCCTCTTCTTCCTCATCACCAGCTCCAACATCATCCTCATCTCCCCCCCCGAAACCATCCTTGGCAGCATTCTC
>JADGBX010000340.1 GCA_015231265.1 Magnetococcales bacterium
ATCGCCGAAGAGTTGGGCCGCCTCGATCTCCAGCGCCAGAATGGGCAGAAACACCGCCACCGTGGTCAGCGTCGAGATAAGAATCGCTCCCCACACCTGTCCGACGCCGCGCACGGCGGCCTCTTCGCTGGAGAGCCCGCCATCTCGGAGCCTGACGATATTTTCCAGGGCGACGATGGCCGGATCCACCACCATGCCGACGGCAAACGCCAACCCCGCCAGGGAGATCACATTCACCGTCCGGCCCATGGCACCCATGGCCAGAAAGGCACCGATCACCGACACCGGAATCGCCAGCGCGATCACCAGGGTCGCCGGTACCGAGCGCAGAAAGATCAGCAGAATCCCCATGGCCAGACAGCCGCCGAGAAAGAGATTGTTGCGCACCAGCTCCAGGGCGGCGTCGATGTAGTCGGTCTGGTCGTAGAGAACGGTGATGCGAAAACCGGTATCGGCCAGAATCGTCGTGTTGATACGCGCCACCGTGGCGTGCACATCCTCCATGATCTCCAGCACATTGCCGCCGTGCACCCGAACACAGTTCATCGCCATCATCGGCTGACCACTGCCGCGCACGTTGCGGATCGCCTTCTCATGGTCGAAGGCAACCGTCGCCACATCGCCCACGGTCACCGTGCCGTTCTCACCGCTGGCCAGAACGATGGAGGCCACCGCTTCCGGGGTGGTGAGTCGGCCCAGAGAGCGCACCAGATAGCTGCGCTTGCCCTCATCGAACTGACCGGCGGAGATGTCCCGATTCTCCGACCTCACCGCCTGCACCAGACGGCTCAAGGTGATGCCCCGTGCCGCCATGCGGTAGGGATCGACGGTGACGCGCAGCTCTCTCTTGCGTCCGCCGTAGACGTTCACCAGTGCCACACCGGGAATACGCTCCAACTCCGGCTGGATGATCTCCTCCACGTAGTCGCGCCAAGTGTCGATGTTGCGGCGGTCGTTGCGGTCGATGCGGTGAAAACGCATCCAGGTGATGGGCGCATCGTCGGAGTCCGCCGTGCGCAGGGTGGGACGGCTGGACTCGTCGGGCAGACTCTTCACCCGATCCAACCGGTTGGAAACCAGCACCGTTGCCGCATCCATATTGGTACCGAGGCGAAACTCCAGCTTCACCCGTGAGCGGCCATAGGAGGCGCTGGAGGAGATCTTCTCCAAACCGGAGAGCCCCTTCAACGCCTCCTCCTGGGGAATGGTGATCTCGTTCTCCACCTCGATGGGGGCGGCGCCGGGCCAGAGCGTCTCCACCGAGAGATTGGGCTTGCGCACATCGGGAATCATCTGCACCGGAATGCGCATCACCGACAGCGCCCCGAACAGCATCAGCAGCAGCGCCGCCACAAAGACCGCAACCGGCCTCTTGACCGCCAGATGAACAGGACTCATCGCTGTCCACCCTGAGCAGCATCACCGCTCTTCTCGGCAGCGTTCCCGCTGTCGCCTCCGTTCTTGTCTCCTCTATCACCGCCTTTTATTCGCTTATCACCGTTGGCGAGACGCACCGTCTGCCCGGGACGCAGCCGCTCATTGCCCAGCACCACCACCCGATCCCCTTCGGAGAGCCCTTCATGCACCACGTAGTGGCTGCCGACGGCGATTCCGGTGCGCACCGTTACCGGCTGCACGGTGTTGGCCCGCTTCAGGACGAAGACCCGACGCCGATTCTCCGGTCCCAACAGGGCGTCCTTGTGCACCAGCAGGCGCGCTTTTTTGCTCTTGGAGGGAAGAATCAGACGCATGTCGTGGCCGGGACGAGGACGGCCTGTGGGCAGCGAGAGCGTTTCGAAACGCCAATAGGTGAGACGGTTGCGCGTCACGGGATCGATGGTGGCCGGAGCGGCGCGCAGTCGAACAGCCACCGCACCCCCCTCCCCTGCCCCGCGTCGCGTCGCTCGGGCGCGCTGGCCCGCTTTCAGGGTTCCGGCGATGGACTCCGGCAGCGGCACCTTCAGCTCGACCCGCCCCGTATTCACCAGCGTCACCACCGGGTCGCCCTGCCGCAGCCACTCCCCCGCCTCAACGCTGCGCGCCGTCACCACCCCTGCGAAGGGGGCGGTGATCCGGTATCTCTTGGAGAGATCGGTGGTCAGGGCCAACTGGGCACGGGCCTGATCCAGCATCGCCTGCTGAATCGCCTCCTCCGCCTCGGTGACCTTCACCCGACTCGCGGTCACCACCGACCGCTTTTTCAGGGTGGTGTCCCGCTCGCGCTGGGTTTTCGCCAGCAGCAGTTTTGCCTCCGCCTCGCGCACCGTCGCCCGACGCATCGCCAGGGTGTGCGCCACCTCGGAGCCGTCCAGGGTCACCAGAAGATCCCCCGCCCGCACCCGATTGCCCGCCTCCACATGCACCGTCTCCACCCACCCGGCCACCCGTGACGCCACCTGCGCCTGCTGCCGGGTGATCACCGTGCCCAGCGCCGTGGTCACCGGCCCGTCGTGGGAGAGGTGCACCGTGGCCAACGTCACCAGAGGCGGTGGCCGCTTGCGCTTTTTTTTGCCGGTTGTTTTTTTATCGGAGCTTATGCCGCTCTTGGCATCGATCGTCTTGCCGGATTTCTCCGTTGCGGCACGCTTGGCGGCTGTGGCGACGGCCTGTTCTGAGCCCGTGGCGCCCCCTTTTTCCGCCCAGGCGGAGGGAACGACACCCACCACGGCCAGCATCAGCACGAACCCGACGACTATCCAAGACGGCCACATCGCTGCCTTGATGGGTGTGATCTCTTGCGATTGTTGCTGCACGCTCAATCTCTTATCTAAAATGTCCGGTGCTCATCCAGCACGACCACAACGGCCAACACGCCTGAACACTCGGTACAGAGTATCCCACTCCGCACCCTCTTTGAACGGACGACCAGCGCTTTTCCGTCGGAATAAATGTCCGACATCCCCTTTCACCCTGCGCCAGCGCCGTTCAGCGCCGTGTCATGCGCAGCAGCGTATCGAACCCCTCACCGGTAATGGGCCGATCCTCCTTCTTGAAGAGGCACTGGCCGAAGATGAAGTGCAGAATATGGCGCGCCTCATCGTTCAGGGTTTCATGACGACTCAGCAGCGCCATCAAGCCGACACAATCCTCCACCTTGGCCAACTGCTTATTCTTGAACACCTTGATGATGGAGACATCGGCAAGATCGGGCAG
>JADGBX010000341.1 GCA_015231265.1 Magnetococcales bacterium
AAGGAGGTTTGGAACCATGGGTTCCAAGGTGTCGCCTTTTGACGTGAGCGTTCCAGATCTCTTTGAGAATAGAAGAATGCCAGTGTACAGATTTGAGTTGGAACGACTATAGATGGCATGTGAATCGTGTGCAAACAGCACCAACACCGGCAGAGACGATAGCGGCTCCACGCTTCTGCCGGTGTTGATCGGGGTGTGCGGTTATGATGCGCTGCGTTTGGGGTGATCACGCTCCGCTTTGCGCTTCGCTTTGATCAGCCGTTTGAACCTATTGGGCATCTGCGGTCCGCCCGGAATGGGAAAGAGCAGATCGAGCGCCTCTTCCAACGCTTCGACCCGCTTGCCAAGCGGCCACTCGGCGGCCATCTGTTCTCTCTGTTTGCGGCGATAGGACTTGCTCATAATAATCAACCCTCCGTAAAGATCATGACCGATTTGATCTCGGTCTGTTTGGTGTTGTGCGTGGTGAGTTTCCACTTCAGGCTGGTGCCCGTCTGGCCGGAGACGTCACAGTCGGCCCGGACGATCTTCTCCGACGTGCCGTAATCACCCACTGTCGAGAGGGTGCCTTCGGCCCAGGTGGTGCCACCATCGATGCTGGCGTAGGCTTTTCGGTCGGTGCCATCGGTCACCGTGTCGGTATCCTCCACCCGGAAGTAGGCGGCAACATCGGTCTGATCGGCGGCGATGGTCGAGGCGTCGGAGATCAGGGTGATGTTGTTGACGGCCGATGTCCCTTCATACAGCTCAAACGGCAGGTCATAGGCATGCGCTGTCCAAGCGGGCGTAGATGTCCCTTTTACGCAGTTGCCGGTGTGGGTCGGGCCTGTCTGATCGATGCCGATATCGACGTAATTACTCCCCGATTGATCCGGCCAGTAGAGCACGAAGACATAATCTCCGGCGCTGGCCGAGTACGCCGGGCTGAACGTAAACTCCTCCAACGCGAAGGAGGTTCCCAGCGTGGAGGCGTCAACAGTTCCGGACGTCGCCAACGCCGAGCCTGTAGGCACGTCATCGCCACTGCCGTGGGTGTTGGCATTGGCGTAGATCTTTACCACGATGTCGCCAGTCGGAGAGTCGGTCTTTTTGAGTTGGAACTTCACCGATGAGATATCCGCCGCAGATGCCAGCGTGACACTCTGACCGCCGTAGTGGTATGTGCCGGTCAGTGAAATGGAGGAGTCTTGGTTGCTGGTGGAGTAGCTGTCCACTGTGGATGGAGCACCCGCTCCGAACGTCCGATAGCCGTCGGTGCTGGCACTGTAGATGGCATCGGTGGAGGTGGGCAGGGTGTCGCTGATGAAGTTGTCATAGACAACCCGGCCATAGGTGCCTGCCGAATCGGTCACCGCCATGTGTGCTGTCATTGTGGCTTCGATGGCGATGTCGCGGGCGATCTGATCCCCACCCGCTGCCGCGCCGCCGGGCAGATTGGTGCCCAGCACCTTGCGCACCGATGTCGCCGAGGCGTCGTAGACCAGAAAGTAGTCGTTTCCACCGTCGATGGAGGCTTCGGCGGTGAGCGTGTTGATTCCTTTGAAGAGATTAGGTGGGGTCATCTTTCTGTTGGCAGTGGCGGAGGTGTCGTAGAGCACCAGTTCGTCATCCACGGCCAGATCGGTCTCGGCGGTGAGCGTGTTGATCTCCGCAGGACCGGCGGGTCCGGTGGGTCCGGCGGGACCGGTTGGACCCGTGGCTCCGTCGGCCCCATCCGCGCCGTTTGTTCCATTCACTCCATCAGAGCCGTCCGCTCCATCCGCTCCCGCATCCCCTTTGGGACCACGCCCACCAAGGCTGATGGTCCAGTCGGCATAGGTGCCGGAACCACCAACACTCTCCACATCCACCACCAGGGCACCGGTGCCGCTGGTGTAGCTGGTGCAACGCCCCTCCATGTACTGGGTGCCGTCGCTGCTGTAGGCGATGGTGATGAGATGCCCGGCGATGTAGTTCTTGCCTGTATCCACCGTAAACGACTTGGAGCCTGTACCGATGGTTGTGGAATCGGTGGCCGAGGTGTCGAAACCGTTGCTCAATTGGGTGGCGTAGTTGGCGCAGTTGGTCTCCGAGGTGGCAGCGTTGGATTCGGAAGTCGAGGCGTTGGATTCGGAGGTAGCGGCGTTGCTTGCGCTGGTGGCTGCATTCGTTTCAGAAGTTGCGGCGTTGGATTCTGATGTGGCGGCGTTGCTCTCCGAGGTGCTGGCTGCCGATGCACTGGCTGCGGCATTGGTCTCGGCGGTTTCGGCTGCCGTTTGTGCTGCTTCTGCTGCCGCTTTTGCGGCCTCCACATCGGCAACGTTGATCACCAACACCCACTTGTCGGCGGCCAGATCGGTCGCCCAGGTGCCGGAGGTGTGCGCTTCGCTACAGAGATAGATGTTCTTGGTATCCGCCCCGTTGCTGCCGTCGATCACCACATCCCGTGGCCCATAGACCGTGGCCGTGTTCCAGGTCGACTGGAAGGTGCCGACCCCCTGTTGCAACTCCAGATCGCCACTGCCGTCAAATCCGAGAACCTTGCCGGCCCTGTTGGCAGCCAGTTGGTTGAAGGTGAGCAGTGGCGAGTCGGTCACCGTCGAGGCGGCTCGTACTGCACTGGTCAGGCTGCCACCGGTGGTGCTGGCGATCTGCTGCACCATCATCACCAGGCGATCCAGCGTCTCTTCCAGCGACTCCGCCGAAAGCGCGGCATTATCCACCGGATTGAACTGCTGGGTGAAATCCATATCACGCTTGATCACCAGCGTCTCGCCGCTGGCGGGAGGGGTTGTCGCCGTCAACGTGCCGCTGTCGTTGCCTGCACCGCTCACGGTGTAGTCGGTGCCGTCGATCCAGGTGGTTTCCAGATCGTCGGCGTCTCTGAGGATCACTTCAAGATCCGAATCCTGTAGAAATCGAAAGGGAACGGTAAACTCCGTTGTCGAGTCGTTGCCGGCATAACTTGCCTGACTGATGTCGCTTGAGACTGTCATGGTGGTTCCTTCTTTGGTGGGAGAAAGCAGAAAACGCTCCGGAGCGGAGGTTTTCAGGTGGGACTGTGGTTTCTGGTTGGTTGGAGGTGTGTGGAAATATATTTCTGAAGAAATATATTGGGTGTAATGGGCGCGCTTGGGTGTGGCTGGTTTTGCTGGTTTGGTCGGGGGAG
>JADGBX010000342.1 GCA_015231265.1 Magnetococcales bacterium
AGCTCTCCCAGATAAATGACATCGTTGCTGGCGTATTGAACCTGTTCGTCGGAGAGTTTTTTGCTGGCCCAGTTGGACGACTGCTGCTCCTTGTTTAACTCAATGCCGAGCAGCTCCTGGGAGAGGTTTTTCAAGCCGTGACGGTCGGTATAGGTGCTGGCGATCTTGGAGGCGATCTTGGTGCAGAAGACCGGCGTGACGTCGATCTCAAGCCACTGCTTCAGCGCCGCCACGTCAAAACGGCCGAAATGGAAGATCTTCTCAATGGACGGGCGTTCCATAATCTCCTTCAGACGGGGAGCCGTGTAGTTCCGGGTCTGAATCAGCGTCGTCACCCCGTGCTCATCACACATCTGAACCACACAGAGCCGGTCGCGGCGTGTCTGTAAACCCATGGTTTCGCAGTCCACGGCAAGATAGCGGCTGTTGCGGTAGTGGTTGAGCCGATCTTCATTTAGATCATCAACCAAAACAACGGGTTGTGTGTCAATCATTACGCATCTACCCCCAGCGGAGTCCACCGGCCTGCTTCCGAACAGCGACCGGTCGGCCATTCAACATGCACGAATAACGCCCAGCTCAAACACGCCCGCTCGGACAAATCAGGCCGCATTGAAAGCGTGTGACGACAGAAAAATGCAGGTTCAATCTTCTCAAATGTATGGCATACTATCACCGTTTTGACCAGAGTTGCCATTAAGACCATCTTCTGAACAAAACCGGAAGCTCCGTTCAGCACGAGACTGAACCCCTTCCCACACTATAATGAGACACACCGCACAGATGGCCTGCCGAGCGGGCACAGGTGCACGATTTCAGGGAACAGCAAGAATGTCGCGTGATCGTTACTCCTCCGAACAGTTGGCCCAGATTCGCTCCCTCCTTCAAGATACACTGGGAGATGATGGTGCCGCCCAGGCACTGGAAAATCTCGACCAGCGCTTCACCCCCGCCGAGGAGGCCGCAGCGGCCAAAGAGGCGGAACAGGAAGAGACGAACACCGCGCGCGTGGATCGCAACAAGAATCAGATTGATGTGGCCGAGGTGATCAAGGGCGGCAAGCTCCACGAGATGATCGAGGCGCTGGGCCAGTTGGAAGAGCAGCCCAAGGAGAGCCGGGCACTCGTCGCGTCAATCCTCAAGCATAAAGAGGTCAAATCGTTCCATCTGTGCGAAGCCCTCGGCAAGGTGAGCGACGACCTGGAGCTGGTGGATGCCCTGGTGCACGGCATCATCTCTCGCAAAGGGGTCAACCCCCTCATCGACGCTCTCAAACACGCCGTTATCAGCCCCAAGGCGATGAAGTCCCTCGCCCTCTCCATCGCCGACCAGGGCACCGTCAATCACGTCCTGCGCGCCATCGCCTCCGCCCCCAAGGATCAGCCCGAAGCGGAGATCACCTGGGCCATGGAAGTGATGGGCAAAGGGGCCGTCGAACAGATGGTCGAAGCGCTCAATCTCATCGATGAGAAATCCCCCGGCGTCGTCGTACTGGCCACCGGCATCGTCAGCCGCGAAGAGGCGAAGATCGAGTCCAAGGTCCGCGCTCTGGCCAAGTGCCTCAACAACGAAAAAGCCTGCTCCATCATTGCCGCGCACATGGCCACCACCGTCGATGTCCCCTCTCTGGTGCCTCTGCTGGAGAAGTATGCCAAGGACTCCACCGTCGCCGGTGAGATCGTCGTCTCCCAGCTCGTCTACAAGAGCCTCACCACCCAGGGCCGGGAAAAACTGATCACCACCGCCTGCCGCCGCATCCGCACCAACTCCATGTCCGGACGCATCCTGGCCATGGGGATCTGCAAAATGGGCAACCTCGCCGTCATGGAGAAGGCGTTCGGTATGCTCTCAAGCTGCCCCTCGGGTCAGGCGATCGTCGGCGTCGAGTTCATCAAGAAAAAGGGCATGCTCATGGCCATCAAGGCGCTGGGCATGAAAGTGCGCGAATCGGCCAAGAAACAAGCGGATGTGAAAAAGGATATCTCTGAAGCAACGGCGCGCTATAAAGTGATCCTCAAAGAGCATCTGAACGTCGATCCCGCCAAGGCCGAAGAGGAAGCCAAGGAGCTGGCCGCCGCCAAATCAGCCAAAAAATAAATAGCATCTCCATGGGTAATGGCAACGCGACTCATCAGCTGTTATATCACTCAGATAAATCCGGCATAGACACCACGACACCATTCATGGGAGAGCGCATCACAATCCCCATCAATCCCGGTGGAGGCTGAAAACTACGACTGACAAAAAAGGGGGAAGATACGCAATGACGATAATGCGCTACTCTGGCTTCAACCCTCTAAAGAACCCTTCCACCGCCTCGGCACCCTGCTCCTGATGAACGCGGATAGCCGCCGTACCCACCACGGCGATGTCGGCACCGAGACGCTCCAGGGTCTCCACATCCTCTCGGTTGCTCACCCCAAACCCCACCGCCAGCGGCACATCGGTGCTGCGACGACACTGGGCCAGATAGTCGCGCAGTGACTGATCCTCGAACTGCGTATCCTTACCGGTCACACCCTTGCGCGCCACACAGTAGACCAATCCACGCCCCCGGCTGCCCAGTTTCTGCAAACGCGCCTCCGGTGTGGTGGGGGTGAAGAGTTGAATCCAGGCCAGACCCTGCTCTTCACACAGATCCATCGCCTCCTGCGCCTTCTCCATGGGCAGATCCGGCACGATAAAACCGCGCACACCTGCCTCGGCGGCATCGCGAATAAAGGCGTCTACCCCATACGCATGCAGAATGTTGTAGTAGGTCATGATCAAAAACGGGATGGGGTGGCGCCGGGTCGCCCGGGCCAGCATGTCGAAGGCGGAAGCCACCCGGAATCCCCCGTCCAGGGCGGACTGGTTGGCCCGGGCGATCACCGGGCCGTCGGCGATGGGCTCGGAGAAGGGGATCTGCAGCTCCATGATGTCCACCCCGGCGGCCACCATGGCGTCGATCACCCGGTCGTTCTCCTCCAGGGAGGGGTGGCCAAGGACCAGATGGGACATCAACAACGGCCCGCCGGGGCCTTGATCACGGGCTCTTTTGCGCGCTGTGAGCCAGGATTGCAAAGGGGAGGGATCGGTCATGCTCACTCCTCACCGAAACGGGCCTTGTACTGGGCCGATTTGTAGAG
>JADGBX010000343.1 GCA_015231265.1 Magnetococcales bacterium
GTTGAGCAGAGGAATCAGAGTGGTCTTCATGGGTTCGCCGCCGGTGCCGATCTCCTGATAGGTGATGGCTTTCTCCGAGGCGATCGCCTGTTTCAAGTGCGCCTCTTGAAAAGGGTGGGGCGGGGGTTCCGGTTCGGAGGGGGCTGCATCGTCGGAGGTGTCGTCCTCGGCGTCGGGATCGGGCTGAAACGCCTCCTCACCATCCACCTTGAGAATACGAAACGCCACCATGCCTTCGGTCTTTTTCAGCGTGCCTGCATAGGCGGTGGCCACATCGGTATAGCCGGAGAGCATGATCGCCTTGAGACCGCGCACGGCACTGTCGGCGGTTTTGCCGATGGCGGTGGCGTTCTCCTCCAGGAGATTGCGCTCCATGGCGGTGATGAAGAGAAATCCCAACGAAAAGAGCGTGGCGAGACCAGTCACACCGACAACAGCGAGAATCTTCAGTCCGATGGAACGGCGGAGGTATGTAAACATTCTTTTCCCTTGGTAAAACCCTGATCTCCGGGACAATGCGCCTGGAGTCGCTGTTGTCGTGCCTCTTCCGGCCGGGTAGGTCGGTTGTTCATTCCTCACCTCTCTCCCACCTGGAACACTCCCCTTCGACCATTTGGCTCCAATACTATCGAATGGCAGAAGGGTGTGAAACTGATTAATTCTGATCACTGCATTCACCCGATTCCTCCCTTCTGTGCAAGATCGCTCGACTGTTCGAAGAGTCGGCAGGAGTGCTGGCCGGAGGGCTGACGGGTTGTTGCCGGGTTGTTGCCGGGTCGTCGCTATGATAGAAACGTCATTCGCACGAAACCAGCTCCGATCCCAGGCAAGATGTGAGGAAACCATGAACCGCAAGCGCCTCACCGTCTGGTGGGTCAAAGATGGCAAACCGGGCCATGAGAATCAGGTCCGAGGCCTGCTTTCCGCCCTGGAGAGACGGTTTCCCCTCACCATCGAGGAGGTGGCGCCGATCTCGTTTTTCGGCTGGCTGAGCGGGATGGTGTTCAACCGTTATTCCGCTACGGACGCCCTGGCCGACCCCCATCTGATCATCGGTGCCGGACACGCCACCCACAGTGCGATTCTTCTGGCACGACGCCAGCGGGGAGGCTTCAGCATCGTTCTGATGAAACCGGCGTGGTGGATCAACAACCGTTGGTTCAACCTCTGCGTGACTCCTGAACATGACGATCTCTACGAAGCGGGCACCATTCTCAACACCCGTGGCGTGCTCAACACCATTCAACCTGCCACCTCTCTTGACCAGCAGGCGGGGCTGATGCTGGTGGGGGGGCCGTCGAAGCACCACGGTTGGGATTCCGAAGAGATGCTGGAGCAGATTCGGCAGGTGGTGGAGAGAAACCCCGACATCGCCTGGACACTCACCGATTCACGCCGGACGCCGGTGGGGTTTCTTGAGCAGGTGGCGGCGCTGAATCTGGCCGGTATGACCACCATTCCCTGTCAGGAGACCCCCCAGGGCTGGGTGGCGGAGCAGTTGAGTCGGTGCCGCTGGGTGTGGGTGAGTGAAGATAGCGTCTCCATGGTGTACGAGGCGGTGACGGCGGGGGGGAGCGTGGGCATTCTCACACCGCCGAGGCGCAAGCAGGAGAGTCGCATCACCCGTGGGTTGGAGTCGTTGGTGGCGGACGGATTGGTGATGCCGTTCGACCGCTGGACGCTGACCAACCGTCTGCCGCCGCCGTCGATGACGCCGTTTCACGAGGCAGAGCGCATCGCCGAGGCGGTGGTAGCGCGCCTCTTCAAGAAAAGCGGCGACGCATGAGCATAAAACGGCCTCTGAAGGTGGTTCAGATGCTACCCGCTCTGGAGAGTGGCGGCGTGGAGCGGGGGACACTGGAGCTGGGGCGCCATCTTGTGCAGAGCGGTCATCGCTCGGTGGTGATCGCCTCCGGTGGGCGCATGACGCAGCAGCTCCAAGACGAGGGGAGCCTCTGGCTGCCTTGGAGCGTGGGGCGAAAGGATCCCTCGGCTCTCTACTGGCTGTTTCGACTGCGGTACTGGTTGCAGCGCGAGCGGCCCGATGTGCTGCATCTGCGATCTCGTGTGCCGGCCTGGATCGGTTGGTTGGCGTGGCGCTCCCTTCCCAAAGCGACGCGTCCCCTTCTGGTGACCACGGTGCACGGTTTCTACTCGGTGAATCGAGGCAGCGCCATCATGGTTGCCGGTGAGCGGGTGGTGGCGGTCTCCACGGCGATCATGGACTACATTCTTCAGAGCTATCCGTCGGTGGAGCCGGAGCGCATCCAACTGATTCATCGTGGCGTTGATGATGCTCTCTATTCCCATGGTTTCCAACCGGATTCCAAATGGTTGGCGCAGTGGAATCGGGACTATCCTGCCCTCAAGGGGCGGCAGGTTGTCACGTTGCCGGGGCGTCTTACACGGCTCAAGGGGCACGCCACTCTGTTGTTGATTCTTGAGTATCTGCGCTCTCTGAACGAGCAGGGCGGTGACGATTCGATGCAGCGGGTGAGTGGTCTGATCGTCGGTGGAGAAGATCCCCGTCACAGCGCCTATCTGCAGGAGATCCGTGATCGTGCCGAAGCGCTTGGTCTGGTGATCGGAGAGGATCTGATCTTCACCGGTCATCGTACCGATCTGCGCGAAATCATGGCGGTCTCCGATGTGGTGCTCTCGTTGTCGGAGAAACCGGAATCGTTCGGGCGTACCGTATTGGAGGCGTTGAAAATCGGCACGCCCGTCGTCGGTTATGGTCGCGGAGGTGTCGGTGAGATGTTGCACACTCTCTTGCCGGAGGGGGCGGTGACGCCTGGTGATGAGGTGGCAATTGCGCAACAGACGGCGGCTTTTCTTCAGAAGAGGCCTGAGGTGCCGGAGGTGCCGGGGTTCACTCTGCAAGCCATGGTGGAGAGAACGTTGGAGATGTATCTGGAAGCGCTGCATGAACGCGATCGGATGGCTGATGATTGATGGGGAAATCTGTGGCCGTTAGGTGGTAAATCCGTGGCCGTTCAGGTGGTGAATCCGTTACTACCTCGGGTGCAGGGGTCGGGGCCCCTGCCGGAGTTTGAGGCAGCGCCTCAAGGTTTTGACTTTTTTTGGCGACGGTGGGTTTGTGCTGTTTTAGGTTCGTTTC
>JADGBX010000344.1 GCA_015231265.1 Magnetococcales bacterium
CGAGGGGTTGCAGCGGTTGATCGATCAGGAATAAGGACACGCCAAAAAAAAGCCGGCACTGTTATTCACGGTGCCGGCGAACATAGATGCATAACTGCCGGAATCGTTCAGGGGTGATCCCGACCCACATCTGTTCAGGGGTAGGAGTATCTTACCCCCCCCCCTGAGTCTTGTCCATCCCTACCCGGTTTTTCGCCCACTTATCTTGCGTGCGAATAACCGGGATAATCGTCTCTTTCAATCAGGTGTTTTTCGTTTTGCCTTCAGGGTTTTCTTCAGTCTGTTCCAGCATATCATCAACCATCTCTTCGACCATCTCTTCCACGGCCTCGACGGCAATCTCGGCAACACCCTCTTCCGCAGCCTCGACGGCAATCTCGGCAACGGCCTCTTCCACGACCTCTTCCACGGCCTCTTCCACCGTTTCACTGGCGACAAGATCACTGCCGGAGCGTTCGATCAGAGCCTGTTGGCGCTGCTGATCAACGGGGTTGGTATCCTGAGAAGCCGGCGGGGGCGGCGGCTCTGCCACCAGGACGGTCTCATCGGAGAGCGCTTCCCTGCCCTGAATGCGATCCTCCACCAGTTCGACACCCCGGTCCCAGGCGTATTTCCCCACGACGGCGGTGACGAACGCCGTGCCCAGAGAGGGGATGAGGCTGGCGCCGACAACACCGGTGACGTAGGCACTGAAGGCGGTGGCCACGCCGGCGCCGGCAGTCTCCTTGCTGGTATCTACAACCACCTCACGGGTGGTGATTTCCCCTTCGGATTTTGCTTTGAGATTTTTTGCCAGAGCGGCAGAGCCGCCGACAACAGCACCAAGAACACCTACGCCGGGGGCGCTTTTGGAAAGAAACATTGCCAGATTGAAAGACATGCCGTCCTCCATAGAGTGAAGTCATGAATAAAAACGCCATAATCGCTTTTCCCAAAGAGAAACGCAACATCGATATGCAAACGCCGTTCTCGCCGTCGCGGTCGATGGTAACTTGACAAAGACTTGACAAAGACTTGACATGGACTTGACAAGCGGGGTGAGAGACCTATGATAAGGGGGTTTTGATGGGCAAATAGCCCTCGGGACGTGCTGGAAACGGTTTTTTTTCCGATAGGATCCGGATCCGATTCGGTTACATGTAAAACCAGGCAGCAGAGGGGTGATATGGAGATCAGGCAACGACTGACCGACGATCTCAAAGAGGCGATGAAAGCCAAGGAGACGGCACGGGTCAATACCCTTCGCATGGTACGTGCTGCTGTTCTCAATAAGGAAAAATCTGGGCAAGGCATCCCCGACGATGCCGCCGTGATCGCCATCATCCGCTCCCAGATCAAACAGCGACGCGACTCTGCCGAAGCGTTTCGCGGCGGAGACAGGGAGGATGCCGCCCTCAAGGAAGAGCAGGAGATTACCATTTTGGAAACCTACCTGCCTCAAGCGCTCTCTGATGAAGAGATCGAGACGCTGATTGATGCCGCCCTCAACGAACTGGGTGCCACCACGATGAAACAGATGGGGCAGGTGATGGGCCTGCTCAAGAAGCGTACGGATGGCCGAGCCGAGATGGGAAAGCTCTCCGCTCTGGTCAAACAGCGGCTCTCAGCGCTCTGAACGTAATTGTGATGCGGATTTCGAACACTTTCCAATCCTGAATACACAGAACGAATGCATATCAGGAAACTCAGTTCGGAAACGGGTGATGACCGCTCCCGTCCGGCAACCGAACGCTCTGCTATGGATAGTGACCCATGGCCATCACATTTACCGACAGCTTCCTGGATGCGCTCAGGGACCGGATTGACATGGTGGAGCTGGTCAGCCGCCACGTCACGCTCAAGCGCAGTGGCGGTAACTGGTTGGGGTTGTGCCCGTTTCACGACGAGAAGACCCCCTCCTTCAGTGTCCGGCCCGACCGGGGTTTTTATAAGTGTTTCGGCTGTGGAGCCGGTGGAGATGCGATTGCGTTCCTGATGCAGATCAAGGGCGCGACCTTCCCCGAGGCGGTGGAGGAGTTGGCAGCCATCAGTGGTTTGCCCCTTCCCGAGAGTCGACCGGTGACACCGGAGCAGTCCCGGCAGAGGAGAGAGAGGCAGGAACAGTACACACGGATGGAGCGGATCGCCCGCTACTTCTCAGAGCAGCTCCAGCACCCTCCGGCAGAGGGTGCGCGGCGCTATCTGCAGAAGCGGGGACTCTCCCGACGGAGCATCGAGCGATTCGGTATCGGCTTCGCCCCGCCGGGATGGAGCGGATTGATCGACCACTTTGCGGGAGGTCGTGCAGCGCTTGATCTGTTGGAACCTCTGGGGCTGGTGATTCGCAAGGAGAGCGGTAACGCCGGATACGACCGTTTCCGCAATCGCATCATCTTTCCGATACGCGATCTGCGTGGACGCTGCATCGCTTTCGGTGGACGGGCCATGAACCCGGAGGAGCCCAAATACATCAACTCTCCGGAGACGGTTCTGTTCAACAAGAGCCGTACCCTCTTCGGGTTGAATCTGGCCCAGGAGGCGATCCGCCGTGAAGGGTCGGCGTTGGTGGTGGAAGGCTATATGGACGTGATCTCCCTGGCGGAGCACGGCATCAGCAACAGCGTCGCCCCTCTGGGAACGGCGTTGACATCGGACCATCTCCAGATGCTCTGGTCGCGGACGCACAGGATTCTCTTCTGCTTTGACGGTGATACCGCTGGTCGCAAAGCAGCATGGAGAGCCGCAGAGCGCACCTTGGATGGCCTGGATGCCGACCGCCATGCCGGATTCGTCTTTCTGCCCGACGGTGTCGACCCGGATGATATGGTGCGGCGCGAAGGGGCAGATCGCATGCGCGATAGGTTGGTGAACAGCGCCCACTCTCTGCGGGATCTGCTCTTCTCCAAGATGGGGGAGGGGCTGGATCTGGAGGGACCGGAAGGGCGCGCCGCCACGATGCACAGGGCGCTGCCGTTTATCGAGCGGATCAGAGATCCGCTGTTGCGCGCGCTCTATGTCGAGGAGTTCCGCAGCCGTCTGCATCTGCCCGAGAGCTGGCAGCCTGCCCAGGGTGGACCGGGTCAGGGTGGGCCGGGTCAGGG
>JADGBX010000345.1 GCA_015231265.1 Magnetococcales bacterium
ATGTGTTGTGGATCATCATATCCGCCTTTCTTGTTCTCTTGATGCAGGCGGGTTTTCTCTGTCTTGAAACCGGTCTGACACGCTCGAAGAACAACATCAACGTTGCGGTCAAAAACAGCATCGACTTCTCGGTCTCCCTGATCGCCTTCTGGGCGGTGGGGTACTCCTTGATGTTCGGCGAGTGGTGGTCCGGCTGGATCGATTCTTCATGGACTGTTAGCGCTAGCCCGGATAGTCAATAGAGTGATGTCAGACCCAACCAGCTTCGAGGCCCCATGTCCCAAACAACGGAAACCGTGTGGCGACACACCCACGACGATCTCTACCGTTTCATTCGCAACCGGATCGATAACGACGCCGATGCCGATGATATCCTTCAGGAGGTGTTCTGCCGCCTGCACGATCGCCTCGACACGATACGGGAACCGACGCGGATAAGAAGCTGGCTCTATCGCGTTGCCCGCAACACCATCATCGACCACTACCGCAGCCGCCGCCCTCACGATCAACTGCCCGAAATGCTGCTCCAACAGGAGATGGAACCCTCCGAGGAGGCGCGCCAAGAGATCGAGCGCTGCCTGCTGCCCATGATCGAAGCGCTACCGGAGCACTATCGGCAGGCGGTGTGGCTGTCGGAGATCGAGGGAGTGACCCAGAAAGAGGTGGCAGAGCGACAGAACCTCACCCTCTCAGGCGCCAAATCACGGGTTCAACGGGGGCGGGCGCTGGTAAAAACGATGCTCGACGACTGCTGCCGATTTGAATTCGACCATCGCGGCACCTTGATGAATTACCAGAGAAAAAAAAAGAACGACTGCACGAAGTGTTGAGCATGACACCCGAATCAACTTAAAAAAGGTGCATCCTTTTCACACCCTCTTCGTCTTTACGGATAAAGCAACAGAACAATCCCAATGACGAGGAGTTGAATCATGCAGAATGAGCGTCACGACGCGATCCGCCGTTCAGTACGTCACACCTACGCCACCATCGCCGAGAAAGCGACCAGCGTCACCGATACAGCAGACGAGACGCGTCAGGCTGGCGCTGCCTCTTCACGCTGCTGTTCTTCCGACTCCGGCAGCAGTTGTTGCCCCGGCTCCGGAGAGATGGACACCGCAGAGAGCATCTCCATGGGGTTGGGATACTCTCAGGCCCAGGTGATGGAGATTCCACAGGGCGCCAACATGGGGCTGGGCTGCGGCAATCCCCAAGCCATCGCCTCTCTGAAAGAGGGAGAACGGGTGCTTGATCTAGGCAGTGGCGGCGGCTTTGACGCCTTTCTAGCTGCTCGGCAGGTGGGGGCGTCCGGTTCGGTGATCGGCGTTGACATGACCCCGGAGATGGTCTCCAAAGCGCGCGCCAACGCCGCATCCTCCAACTTCGACAGCGTGGAGTTCCGGCTGGGAGAGATCGAACATCTGCCGGTGGCCGACGCCACCATCGACGTCATCCTCTCCAACTGCGTGATCAATCTCTCACCGGAGAAACCGCAGGTGTTTCGGGAAGCGTTTCGGGTATTGAAACGCGGTGGACGTCTGGCGATCTCGGATGTGGTGGCGACCGCCCCCATGCCGGAGGCGTGGCGTAATGATCCCGCCCTGCACTCGGGATGCATGTCGGGGGCCACAATGATCGAGGATCTGGAAGAGATGCTGCGTGCGGCGGGATTCCTCTCGATCCGCATTCAACCCAAGGACGAAAGCCGCGCCTTCATCCGCACCTGGGCTCCAGGCATCCGGATCGAAGAGATCGTGGTCGCCGCCACCATCGAAGCGGTGAAACCCTGATACACCAAACCTTGCAGAGAAACACCCTGCACAAGATGAGGCGCATCAAGGGGTTTTACGCGTCCTTATTCGCCAGATTTCTGGATATCTTCGATCCCCTCGAAGATATCCGGAAGCGTTTTCAGAATGTGAAAAAGCCCGAAGACAAACACGCCGTGATGCGCCTTCACCCCCTGGACGGCATTCTGAATATCGTCACGAATCTCCATACCGGCGGAGACAAGAAGGATCAATCCCAGCAGAATATGCAACCAGGGGCTTGCCATCAATTTGCGTAGTGCCTGCATCGCTCACTCTCCGTCGTTGAGTAGAATCTTCCGGCGAAGACGCTACCAACTGTGACCTCGAACATCAAGGCGACACCACGCTCCCCATCCGCCCTATTACACCATTAACAGATGCGAGGCAGAGGATCCTCCTCCAGGGGTTCGACGCGCCGTTCGCCACCGATTCCGGTCTCCAGAACCACCCCACCACCCTCCTGCTCTTCAATACGACCGATCTCCGCCGCTTCGGTCAGGCAATGACTGCGCATGATCTCCACCGCTTTCGGCGCATCCTCTCGGGCAACGACGGCGACCACCCGCCCTTCGCTGGCCAGATAGAGCGGATCGTAACCGAGAATGTCACACACCTGCTGCACCGACTCGCGGATGGGAATCCGATTCTCGAACAGCCGCACCCCCCGCCCCGCCCCTTCGGCGAGATCGTGGGCAACCGTGGCCAGACCACCGCGCGTGGGATCGCGCATGAAGCGCAGACCGGGCAGCGCCATCAGCGCCTGTGTCACCGGGATCAGGGAGGCGGAGTCGGAGTGCACATCCCCGTGCAGTCCAAACCCTTCACGGGCCAGAAGCACCGTCGTACCGTGATCACCCAGAGGACCACTGACCACGATTCGGTCATCGGGCTGAATGCGCGTCATGGCGAGATCCGGCCCCGGCGTGGGAACACCAAAACCGGTGGTGGTGAAATAGAGGCCGCCCCCCTCCCCCTTGGCAACCACTTTCGTATCACCGGCGATCACCCGCACGTCCGCTTCCCGGGCCGCCTCGGCCATGGCGACAAGAATCCTCGTCAATTGGGCCACGGCCAGACCCTCTTCAAGAATGCACCCCACCGTCATCGCCACGGGTCGGGCACCGGCCACGGCCAGATCGTTGACCGTACCGTGAATCGCCAGAGAGCCGATGTTGCCACCGGGAAACTCCAGGGGGGAAACGGTGAACCCATCGGTAGTGACCATCCAGGGACCGCCCTCGGCGGAACCGGGCAACGGCACCGCATCC
>JADGBX010000346.1 GCA_015231265.1 Magnetococcales bacterium
CATACGGGATTATTGTCATGCCCATGAAATGCGGGCTGTGGCTTTGCGTTATTTCAATGCAGCCGGAGCAGACCATAAGGGGCGATTTGGTGAACGACATGACCCGGAAACCCATCTGATCCCACTGGTTCTGGAGACCGCCATGGGCAAGCGGGATCTCTTCACCATTCTGGGTGGTGACTACCCAACGCCCGACGGCACCTGTATCCGCGATTTCATCCACGTCACCGATATCGCCGACGCCCACCTCAAAGCCTTGACTCTTCTGCCGGAGAGCCCCGGCCACGACGCCTTCAATCTAGGCAACAAAGAGGGGATCTCCGTCCGGGAGATCATCACCACCATCGAACGCATCACCGGCCGCCCGGTTCCGGTCCGCGTCGCGCCTCGCCGGCCAGGAGATCCCCCTGCGCTGGTGGGAGATCCCACACGGGCAGAAAACAGTCTGGGATGGAAACCCCGCCATTCCGATCTGGAAACCATCATCACCACCGCCTGGTCCTGGATGCGGCAGCTCTCGGAGAAGAATCTCCCGGACAGCACTACCCCCATCTGAAATAACACCCTATCCTGACCATGATACGGTTATAGTGGTATGGTCTCTTGCACGCCTGTCGTACTGCCGTCGAACCCTGGAGAACAGCATGGTCCGCCACACCGGCAAGATTCCCCTCTATCTCAATGTCTTGATGGTCTTTCTTCTGACCATCACGCTGTTGAGCGTCATCCTGATCGGCCAAACCTACGTCAGAGGCACCGAGATCTCCCTGCAAACCGGTCAGAAGCTGATCCGGGAGGTGGGTGGCAAGGTTATGGAACGGGTGGGGCAGGTTTACAACCCACCCATCGCACTGAGCCGTATCGGTGCCTCCATGCAGGAGACCGCCGTCTCCCCTTCCGCGCACTGGAAACACCCGGCGTTTCACTTTTTTGCCGCCGCCCTGGCAGCCAACCCCAACTTCTATGCGCTCTACATCGGTTTCGAAAACGACGATTTCTATGAAGTGGCCCGTATCGACGACAAACCGTTGATGCGCGCCAATCTGGGGGCTCCCGACAGCAGTTATCTGGGTGTTTTGACCATGCACACCTCCTCGGAAGGGGAGCGCGTGATCGAGTGGACGTTTCTGGATCGGCAGTTCTCGGTCCTCCAACGCCGATTCATGGCCGATACCGGCTACCGCCCGACGCAGCGGCCCTGGTTTAAAGCCGCCCTGAAATCGGGACAGGCGGCGAAATCGGACCCCTACGTCTTCTCCCATCTCAAACAACCGGGCATCACCTTTTCTCACCGTCTCAGCCATCGATCCGGTGCCGTGTTTGCCGTCGATATCACCCTGAACACTCTGTCGGAGTTCCTGGCACAGCAGCGCTTCACCCCCTCCAGCACCACCCTGCTGTTCAATCAGGAGGATCAGGTAACCGGCTACCCCGACCCGGAACGCATCGTCCGTTCCGTCGCCGACGAGGAAAGCGGCAAAAGCACGCTGATCCTCAATACTGTGGCTGAGCTGGGAGATCCGGTACTCTCCGCACTCCACACCCGCTTTAAAACCGACCCGGACTCGGTGCGCAACGGCAGCATGACTGTTGATGGTCGTGACTACATCACCACGATTCTTCCTCTGCCTCCCAGCCACGGGATCGCCGAATTTCTCGCCATCACCGCACCGGTGGATGAGTTTGTCGGACCGGTCTATCACCTGGGCATCGACAACGCCATCACCTCGGCCATTATCGTTCTGATGGTGATGCCGCTGATCTGGTGGATCTCCCTGCGCATCTCCGCACCGATGACCAAACTGATGCGCCAGGCGGAGAAGATCAGAAATCTCGATCTCACCGACATTGAATCGGTCCGCTCCCCCATCCTGGAGGTGAGCCAACTGGCCAACACCTTCGGCGACATGGCCGATTCACTCCACCACAACCGGCAGGATCTTCTGAAACATCAGGACCGTCTACAGATGCTGGTGGAGACCGGCATCTCCCTCTCTCAGGAGCAGGATGTCCCCACCCTGCTGGAGGAGATTCTCAATCACGGCAAAGAGCTGTGCAACGCCGACGCCGGTACCCTCTATCTCCGGGACGGCGAGACACTGCGTTTCGAGATCATCCACAACGACACCCTGGGCCTGCACTACGGCGGCAAGGGAGGGGAGGAGGTCCCGTTTGCGCCCATCCCTCTGATCGATCCGGAGACGCAGCAGCCCAACAGCCGTTTCATCGCCACCACCGCCGCCAACACACTGAAAACGATCAATATTCAAAACGCCTATGTCCCGGAAGGCGCCCTGCTGCCCGGTACGCACGACTTCGATGAGGCCACCGGCTACCGCTCACAATCATTCCTGACCGTGCCCCTGATCGCTCGCTGTGGTGAAGCGATCGGCGTGCTGCAGTTGATCAATGCCCAGGATCCTAAGACCGGTGAGATCATCCCCTTTCGCAAACACAAACAGGAGATGATGCAGGCCCTGGCTTCCCAGGCCGCCATCGCTCTGGAAAACAATCAACTCATCGACCAGCAGAAGGAGCTGTTCGACTCCTTCGTGCAACTCATGGCCACCGCCATCGACGCCAAATCTCCCTACACCGGCGGCCACTGTTCACGGGTTCCGGTACTCGCCACCATGCTGGCGGAAGCGGCCAACGGCTGCGACCAGCCCCCCTTTTCCACATTTCGTCTTGATGAACAGGAGATGAGCGAACTCAATCTGGCCGCCTGGCTCCACGACTGCGGCAAGGTGACCACCCCCGAGCACATCGTCGATAAAGCGACCAAACTGGAGAAGATCCACAACCGCATCCATGAGATCCGCACCCGCTTCGAGGTGCTGCTGCGCGATCGCGAAATCGCCCTTCTGAACCAGTGCCTTGATGGAGATTTTTCCAGAGAGGAGGTTAATAGCGCCCGTGCCGCTTTCCTGGAGACGCTGACCGAGGAGTTCACATTCATCGCCCAGTGCAATGTCGGAGGCGAGTTTCTCGAAGAGACGATGGCCGAACGGATCCGAACCATCGGCACGCGTCCCTGGACCCGCCA
>JADGBX010000347.1 GCA_015231265.1 Magnetococcales bacterium
CCAATGAAGAGCGCAAGCGTTTCGTCAAGATGATCTTCGAGCACTATCCCAGCAGGTCCGCCTACTACGATCTGGTAGTCAACTCGGACTATCTGCATCCCCGTCAGATTGCCGATCTGGCCATGGACGCCATGGAGCGGATGGGATTCGAGACGCGTTCAGCACCTCTTAAAAAGGCCAGTTGAGTCTGTCAGACCAACACTGTGGCGCCGGAGTGCGAAAACAGAAACAGCACCCGGCGCCATCAAGGAAACACGGTGTTCGAAATGCTTATTCCGTATTGGGAGTGCACAGTGGGACAGGATCCGATCATCTCGGCTTCTCTCCATTCGGGACACTATCTTCCCAGTGAGATCGGCCACTGGATCGCTCTTTCCCGCCAGGAGAGGATCTGGTTCGAGGAGCCATGGTTGGCGGAATGGGTCATGCTTACCAGAAACCGAATTGTTCTACGGCGTTCCCGTTTTGCCGGAGATCTTGAGCGCAGCCCGAACAAAATAATCTACAACAACCATGATGCCGATCCAGGTGTTCGAGTCTGGAAAACGGAACCCTCTGAAGTGATCAAACGGTCAATCAAGAAATATTACAAATCATTCTACTGGGAGATGGAGGCCTACTTCTCCGCCATAGCACGACAATGGAAACATTTTGTCGTGCTCAACTACCACACCGTTCCTTCACGAATCACCACGGCTGAAAAGCGTAGGAGCCACTCTCTGGATCGATCACCGGATATTCTTGTGGAGGTCGGTCCTCTGAATGACCGGACTGCATGGCAACCACTGATTGACGCATTCCTCGGCGATCTTGATAACGGCACGCTCAAAGGAGTACCGGTAAAAGTGATTGAAGTGGAACAACCCTCTCACGGAGCTTTTGCAAACTGGATCCATAGTCACCATGGAGATTCAGCATGTGTCCTCACGGTAAACGTGCCTCGCTTCTTTCAGAAAGTATGGAAGGATGAAGTTGACTATCCCATGTTGGATGAGCTGCAGAATCTGTTCGCATCAACACTGCCTGGTATCTTGAAACATCTGCCATCTGATGGCCATTGAAGGAGTAAGAGAAATGACTGATTATGCTGAGAAGGACACCATGGGAAACAGTCCTTTCTCTCTTTCAGAAATGAATGCCTGTACTGCCAGACAGAAGGCTGATGATAGCCTGGAAGCTGCACAGGCAGCATTGCAGGCAACAGAGCTGGCCCAGCGGACAGCACTGGAAGCGGCCAAATCGACCACCATCAACAGCGCCATCCAAAATGTGGCGTCGGCAGCCGAATCGACACAGGCGGCCAACCAAGCCGCAATGGAAGCGCTGCAGGCAGCGCACAAAGCGGAACAAGCCGCTGCACAGGCTCTTCGTTCCAAGAACCTGTTTTTGGCCTCCATCAGTCACGATCTGAGAACACCGGTGCACATCGCCCTGGGCATGCTGGAGATGCTGTCCGGTACGGAACTTTCGCCGGAACAGACCGGATATGTCTCAACGACCACACGTGCGTGCCGTCACCTTTTCACGCTGCTCAACGAGTTGCTCGACCTGACGAAGATGGAAGCTGGCCAGTTCTCTCTTGAACATAGAACGTTCTCTCTGCACACATTGTTGCAGGAGTCACGTGATGCGTTTGAATTTCAAGCCAGAGACAAGCACATCACGCTGAAAATCTCGCATGCGGAGAGTGTCCCGGACATGGTCCATGGTGATCCGGACCGGCTCCGTCAGGTACTCTGGAATCTGATTGGCAATGCCCTCAAGTTCACGGTACAGGGCGGAATCAAAGTCGATGTTGAGAAAGCCTCAGGGAAAGGGATGATTCGATTCCGGGTGCGGGATACCGGCATTGGCATTCCTTCTGATCGGCATGACCTCATCTTTCAACCCTTCACCCAGGCGGATAGTCTGACCTACCGCAAATATGGAGGAACGGGGCTGGGGCTCTCCATCTGCCGCCATCTGGTCGGAATGATGGGAGGCGGAATTGAGGTTCGAAGTGTGCCGGGTGCCGGAAGCACCTTTCAGTTCACAGCCAATTTACCAGCTGCCGTAATGAAAGGCTGTATTCAGAAGCCATCGGACTCTATGGACAAAACGCCTGACGGCATCGGTGACAGGATGTGTGAGCGTGATATCCTGATCGTCGATGATTCTGATGATGTTATCCTGCTCTACCGGGCGTTCCTGCGCAACACACCCTACCGAATTGAAACAGCATCCAATGGCAAGCAGGCACTGGAAATGGCCGCTACGAAAGGGTATGACCTGATCCTGATGGATATCCAGATGCCGATCATGGATGGCAATGAATCCATGGCAGCTATTCGCCGTCAGGAAGAAATCGATGGGACTTCTCCCGTACCGATCATCGCTTTGACGGCACACGCTTTCGCAGAGGCACACATGCAAGCCATGGCATCAGGAGCAACACACAGCTTGACCAAACCCATCGGCAAGGATCAACTGATATCCAGTATTGAAGAGTTGACACAAGCTGACAGCCAGTCGGTCGCAGCATAATGACAACCCAATAGAGGTGCTCCATGCGTTCATTGTCTAAGACTGCTCTTCACCTGCTGACTGCTGGCATACTGGTCGTGAGCCTCGCTCTCCCCGCATGGAGCGCCGATGTTGCTGCGAATTCACCATCCCAATCGACCGATGTGTCATCTGCTCAGAACATCTGGGATGTTCGTGAGATCACCCAGGAGGCAATTGTTGCTGCCGAAGAGCGATGGAACAAAGAGATCGCCGCTCTGCCCAAGGAAGCTGCCGACAACACACCAGATGGGCTGAAACGTTCCGTCTACAAAGAGCGCCTGAAACTGCTTGAGGAGTTGAAAGGATTCCGAAGTCGATACGATGAACTCCTCCGAAACCAACAACAGCTGACTGCTGGTGAGAAGGGGTTCAAACAGGAGCTGGATCGCATGGAGCGCAATCCGGAACCAACGCTTCCGAAACAGATCGATCTGGACGGTCTGGAAGCTGCGCGTAAAGAGCTGACCGGCGCCGCTGAGGAGTTGGACCGTCTGAT
>JADGBX010000348.1 GCA_015231265.1 Magnetococcales bacterium
AGGTGATGACTACAGACAACCAGACACGCAATCACGCAACCAGTTGAAATTGTTCGATTCTTAACCGGACACTACTGAGTTACTATAACAAGGTGTCGAGTGATGACTGAAATCAATACAATGAAAGAAAAACTGAAAGAGCAATTGAAGCATCCGTATCTATTCCTGTTGTTCGTCGCCAGTATTCTCCTCTCCTTGGGGTCATTTTACACGACTTTCGACGGTATGCTCGATTTCATGCCGATTATTCCCATCGCCGCCTTCGTTACGTTTGCAGTACAGTCGTTGCTTTTCGTCACTGCCTGGAAGATCGGTTTCGATAAAGCGCAACAGGTGCCACGTTCAAGCTTGGTAATTTCTGTATTTGCAGTTTCTTTTTTCTTTTCGGTTCTGTTCTCTTTTTCCAGTTTGTTCAATCACATTTTTGATCCTGAAATGCAGAAAAGAACACGAGATACGCGCGTGCAGAATGCGGTGGAGACCACCGTCACAGATATCGACAACATGATGATCGAACAGCACAAGACGTTGGTCGGGGAGGTGGTGGACTCGGACCATTACGTCACGTGGCGCTCCAATGTGCGGAAGGTTGTTGAGACCGCCCACCAGTCTCATCAGGTGCTTAGTCATCTTCTGGAACAGAGTGAAGAGGCATCGACGTCGAAGCTCCAGAAGTTACAGAATGACTTGAGCCGTAGGAAGCACAGCAGTGAGTTCATTGCAGTCAAACTTGCCGAGATCGATAACGCAATCAGGGAGGTAGAGGCGAAAGGTCAAGCAGTGTTCAAGCGGCTGCAGGAACTCGAACGCATCCAGATTTCTCAAAAATCTGCCGTTCGTGACAAAGCAGCACAAGCTGAAGCAGAAGAGAGAGGAGGCGATCCCGGGAAAGGGCGTAAGGCAGGCAAGGGGCCAGTTTATCGAGGGCTTGTCAAAGAGTTGGCAATCCTCAAATCGAAACTGAATGGAACACGGGCCAAGATCAAGGATGAGTCCGCTCTGAAACAGCGGCTCAGCCAGGAGCTTTCCAAGCTGCGCAAACAGAAGATCACCATCAAAGCAGAGCGGGATGAGAGTAAAACGCTCATCCCAAAGTTACAGGAGAAGTTGCAGAGTATACGATCAGAGAAGGGGGAGGAGTACAACCAGACACGAATCAACCTCAACACAATCATTCCTGAATTCGACAAATACCTCGATTCATTCGTCTCCTCCTTCGATATGAGCGCTTTCAAACAGGCGAGCCGACTCTGCAGTACTGTGCTGGCACACATGAAGCAGGTGCAAGAGCTTCAGCCTAAGCTCAGTGGACTTTCCTGCGATTACGGCGCCCTGGCGGTGAATCTGGGTAAGCTCAACAAAGCGGCGGGTCAGAAAAAGCAGTTTCAGCAGGAGTGCGTCGAGAAGAAGCAGGGCAGTGTCAACGTCGCCACACTCCCCTTTATGGAAGCTGTTGAGTTCGGCAAGGAGTGCATCAATATCTCCGGCCTGCCCAGTGATAGTGTCGGATATCTTCGAGACGAGCTACATCGTCTTATTCGAGAGGAGAGTCCCAATGCCTCTCCGTTCGTCAAGACCGCCAATGCTCTGTTGGCGGGGGATAAGTTGGCCCTGTTTGCTCTGGGTATCGCGCTGATCATCGATCTTCTTGTGCTTTTCTGTGGACTGATCGGTGCAGGAACTCAGATCTCGAAACTCCAGATGCAACGTGCTCCCGATACTGATATCAAGCGAGAGCGCAATTTAATGAAAGCGTTGGATGTCGACCTTGAGCCGCGAGAAGAGGATTCGGGTCTGACAGTGGCTTTTAAATTCATCTTGAGTCACGCTAAGCCTTACCGGTGCATGGTGGAAAACCAGGAGTGTGACGAAGTCCTTGATCTTCAAGCGATAGACAACGACCTTCCTCTTGAGATCTACAACGCAATCAATATCCTGTATAAATCTAAACTGATCGTTCCTGATCCCGAATCTCCCGACAGTCTCTACTATCTTTCCACGAGCGCGCGCCCCTTCATCACCGACATTCTGGAGGAGGCAGTTGCCAAGGAATATACAGCCGGTAAAACAGGCGTTAACGTCTCAAAGCCGGAGTCGCCCTCACAGCCCCCGTCGCCACCGTCGTCCCCGTCGCCGTCCTCCTCTCCACATGTTCGTGGAGGAGGAAAGGTGCCCACTACTCAAGCCAGAAGACCGAGAACACGACGACCAGTAGCTCCAAGCAGGGAGACGCTCAAGGGTCGGGATAGCTGGAATTTCAACCCTGAACCAATCCCATCTTCAGCGAGCATGAAAGAAGAGCCTGCAATAGACTCCAGGGCGACCTCTTCAGTCCCTCTGCATGCAGGCACACGGCAAAACCACCCCTTTCATCCGGTTGATACCGAAAAAATGGAGGAGGGGGCACCTCACTCCACTCCGGCTCCACATAAGAGTGGCCATCCCCACCGTTCCCCGTCATCTGGAATGACAGCTCCATCGACCCGTCGTGCTGCAGAGTATTCGTCCGATGAGAGTTATGAAGCGTCGCTGAGTGAGAAGAAATACAGCATTGACGAAGATATATAAAGAAGAAGGCGTGGTCATATTTGGAACGAAACCACGTTTGTGGCTGATAATGCAGCAGCCAAGGTGTGAGGAGAGAGGTTTAGCAAAGACAAATGCGTAACGAACAGCTCCAACTGCGTGCGATCCTGTTAAAAAGCGGAAGTGGAATGAACCCATGAGCATAATCTGTAATTGGTTGCAAGAGAATGACGTTCTCATTGTTTCGACAAGTGATGAGAGTTATCCCTTTCCATTGCATGTGGTGCTGTTTCCACCCGCTCACTTATCCGTTTCACCGTATTATGCTGGTGTTCTACGCGGGACTCGGGATTTTGTCGTTGTTAGAACACCGAATTTCACTCGGATGAGTGGTGCACCTGAGCAAGTAGATTTACCGGAACAAGAGGGTGTTTCGGAGACCTGTACTCACCTCAATCGGATGAGGGTCAGAACCTCCAATCACTGCCTGGATTCGTCATCACGAAATCTCT
>JADGBX010000349.1 GCA_015231265.1 Magnetococcales bacterium
ATCCTCACCGGTTGGTGTCGGCACGAGGTTGAATCGGCATCCGATACAGAGTGGATTTCCTGTTCCGGTTTTCAATGGCAGGGTCAGTTGATGGATAGAACCGCTGTTGCGCAAGACGGTGCTGATTGCCGGCCAGAGCTTCTCATCCTCGGTCAAAGCGTTCACCGAGCGACCGACCCAGCGATCGGGATCGAGTTCCAAGGTTTCCGCACCCCGTTTGTTCATGGCAAGAATGCGGTGTTCGCCATCCGGCTCGAACCAAACGGCAGGCTCCTGAATATCCTCAGGATTGAGCACTGCCCGGCGGGAGCGCGCCGAGTGGGCCATCTGTTTGAGAAGATCGGTCTGGGTGATCAGCCCCAAGAGACGCCCCGTTACATCGACCACGGGAAAGGCACGGTGACCGGTCCGTCGGAATGCATCCATGGCAAAACGGAGATCTCGGTCCGGAGCGATTGTCGTCAAATCGGTGGACATGATCTCATGAACGGGTAGACGCTCATTCCAATCATCACGAACAAGTCCTCGCAGCAGATCACGCTCCGTAACAACCCCGACCAGATGTCGATCTTTGATCACTAAGAGACAGCCACGATGCCAACGCACCATCCGTTTGACCGCTTTATTGAAAGCAAGATCAAACGGAACCTCCGGGGGTTCCAGAACAACGACATCGGAGACCCGATAGTGCCCGAGAAGATTGGACATGGGCAGTGAGCCCAGGATCTGCTTCTCCGTAATACCACCAGTGAGCAACTCTTCACTGGTCAACACCGGGAAACGCCTGAAACGGCGCGTATTGTAGATATTCAGGAACTCCTGACAGTCGGTCTCTTCATAAACGACTTGTGGTTTCGAGAGACGAATATCTCCCACGTGCGTCTTCTCGAGATCGACCCCTTTTTCCATCCATTTCAAGATATCAAAATCGGTCAGCAATCCGGAGAGTTGCATATGATCCAGGACGACACTGAATCCCGTTGATTGTCGCACCATGCGGCGAATCACTTCCATCAGGGACGTACTGGGCGAGAAGGTGGCGATGTCCCGCAGCATGCAGTTGCGAACAATGCTCATGGCAATCCTATTTTCGCATTGTCAAACCCTAAGGCAGGGCCAGGGATTTGTGTTGTAAGAGCTCTCTACCTCTCTTCATTATGAGAAATTCTTCTCTCCTTGTCCTCCTTTTTTTTGTAGTTAGATCACCTTTTTTTAATCTATTGCACACGACCCTCCCCTTCTGACACCCTCTTCACGCAGAACTCTAAACGAACCAGCGGTTGAGACGACACATAATAAGTATTGGAAACAACGCCATGCTTGAAAAAGCCAGAAACACTCTCGCCCTTGAGGCTGATGCGATCCGACAAGTTGCAGAACGGCTCGACAGCCGATTCATAGAAGCAGTCACCCTGATTTTCGGTTGTCGAGGGCGCGTTGTGGTTACCGGCATGGGGAAATCCGGCATCATTGCCCGTAAGATTGCTGCGACATTGGCTAGCACCGGCACTCCGGCGTTTTTTCTCCACCCTGCGGAAGGGAGCCATGGCGACCTGGGCATGGTGACCTCGGATGATGTGCTTCTTGCCCTCTCCAACAGCGGGGAAACCGAAGAAGTAAATGCAATCCTGCCCGTCATTCGACGGCTGGGAGCCTCGGTCATCAGCCTCACCGGCAATCAGGAGTCGACCCTGGCCCGCAACAGCGATGCCGCTCTTGATGTCAGTGTCGAGAAAGAGGCGTGCCCACTCAATCTGGCCCCCACCTGCTCAACCACCGCAGCCCTGGCCATGGGGGATGCATTGGCAGTAGCACTTCTGGAAAAACGGCAGTTCCGCGAAGACCAGTTCGCACTGTTTCACCCTGGTGGCAGTCTGGGACGACGACTTCTTCTCAGTATCAAAGACCTCATGCATTCAGGGGAGAAGATCCCAACTGTCGAAATCACGGACAAAATGCGTGATGTGGTCCTGGAAATGTCGGCAAAGAGGTTCGGCATGACGGCCGTGCTTGATAAGGAGAACACCCTAGTGGGCATCATAACCGACGGCGATCTGCGTCGTCATCTGCAACGCAACAAGAAACTGATGTCACGCAGTGCAGTCGAAGTGATGACAGAAAATCCCCACACCATTCAGATAACCGCTCTGGCCGCAGAAGCAGCGCATCTCATGCAGGATGCAAAAATCTCCTCTCTTTTTGTCATGGAAGAGCAAGCACTCGTTGGCGTGATCCACTTTCATGACCTTCTTCAAGCAGGCATCGTATAACACACATATCGAATCTGAACATTTGGAGCCTGCTCTCATGTCAATGCCACACTCCCCACTCAGCGATGCCACACTCAAACGTGCCGCCACTGTCCGTCTGGTCGCCCTGGATGTGGATGGCGTTCTTACCGACGGTGGAATCATTTGGGATGAAAACGGAGTTGAAACCAAGAGGTTCAGTGTCCGTGATGGCATGGGTATCCGCCTGCTTCTCGATGCAGGATACAGTGTGGGCATCATCACTGCCCGACGCTCACGCCTGGTGGAACGACGAGCGGAAGAACTTTCCCTTACTTTCCTGCATCAGAAAGTGGACAACAAATGGTCCTGCCTGCACAATGAACTACAGTCTCGCGGTCTGTCTCCCGAGCACGTGGCGTTCATGGGAGATGATCTGGTGGACCTACCGGTATTGCGCCGCGTCGGATTCGGTGCTGCCCCTGCGGATGCCGTTCAAGACGTCGTGCACGCTGCCCATTGGCAATCCTCTCAAGGCGGGGGACACGGTGCCGTCCGTCAGATGGCGGAAACCCTTCTAAAAGCCTCCGGGCGCTGGGAGAAGGCTGTTTCCCGTTTTTATGAATAAAACCGACAAGGTAATGGACGCCATTTCCCAGCACACACGATAGCATCATCATCTTGAAGCACACCAGATTCACTCGCCAGTCATTCGGGACTTCTGAGGGGGAAAGTAGCAATGCGTGGTAAGATCAAGTGGCTCTTTCTTATCGCTCCTCTGCTGATGATCGGAGTGATCGTCCAG
>JADGBX010000034.1 GCA_015231265.1 Magnetococcales bacterium
TGGTGGCGACCATTCTGGGTCACGCCAAACTCGACCCAACTGTCGTCAACGGCGGCATCGTCAAAGCATTCGGCAGCAATGCTCGTATGGGTCAAGGGGATTTTCTGGTCACGGAAGCGGACGAAAGTGACGGCTCCTTCCTGAAACTCAATCCCACCATCGCCGTGGTTACCAACATCGATCCGGAGCACATGGAGCACTACGGCACCTTCGACAAGGTTCGGGAAGCGTTCCAGCACTTTGTGGAGAAGAGCCCCTTCTACGGCTTGGTGGTGCTGTGTCAGGATCATGATGAAACCTGCGCTTTAGCAGATCGTCTGACCGATAAGCGCGTGATCACCTACGGCTTCGACGACGCCTCGGATCTTCAGGTCACGGGGTTGAGCCACCACGGACCACAGTCGCGCTTCACCGTCGTGGACAACGGCTACCACGGCACCGAAGGCCCGAAAACCCTGGGTGAAGTCACCATCGCCATGCCGGGACGACACAACGTCCTGAACACCCTGGCTGCCATTGCCATTGCCCGTGAACTGGAGGTGCCCTGGGAGACCATCGTTCAGGCTCTGGGACAGTTCGGCGGAGTGCAACGGCGCTTCGACCTGCTGTTGCAACGTCCTGACCGGGTGGTGATCGACGACTACGCCCACCACCCCACCGAGATCCGTGCCTGTCTGGAGGCAGTTCGAGCCAGCTACCCGGGAGCCGGACGCCTGGTTGCCGTGTTCCAGCCCCACCGCTACAGCCGGGTCATGGACCACAGACGTGATTTCCAGGCCTGCTTCTCCGATGCTGATCTGGTGATGGTGGATCGAATTCACCCGGCTGGTGAGACACCGACAGCAGAGTTCGCCAAAGATGGCGGTGTCGACATGTTTCTCGACGGAATCCCCTTTCACAGTCACACCAAAGCACTGCCACTGGATGACGGCTCCGGCAACTGGATGACCAACTTGGAGAAACAGCTGCAACCGGGAGATGTGGTGGTATTTCTCGGCGCAGGCACCATCAGCCGCATGGCCCACGACTTCGCCGCCGGATCAAAGGGAAACAACTGTGGTGTCGCTGCGTGAAAGCCCCCCGGTCAAGAGCAATGATGTGGCGTGGCACACCAATATCTCACTGGCTGGCCGTTCCACATGGCGCATCGGTGGCCCGGCGCACTGGATCGCCCAACCGCAAACACCGGATGCCCTCGCCCATCTGCTAAAAGAGTGGCCCGACGAGACACCCCGCCTGATGCTGGGTGGTGGCAGTAATATTCTCTTCGATGACGACGGATTCCATGGAATCGTCATCGACCTGAGCCGTTTTTTTGCCAGGAGTACTCTGCTGGAAGAGGGCGCGAGCACCCTCATGGATCACCCCGCCACGCCCGGACAGCGTGCCGAGGGGGGCAGTGAACGCGACCAGGTACTGCGGGTTGATGCGGGCGTCAACACGCGAACCATGGCCCATACGGCCCGACGGCTGGGTCTCGGCGGTGCGGAGTTCCTGGCCGGAATTCCCGGCACCATCGGCGGAGCTCTGCGCATGAATGCCGGTGCCTATGGCTCGGAAATGCGGAACATCATGATCCAGGCTCTGGTAATGGATGACTGCGGCGAGGCGCACATCCTGACACCGGAAACATTGGGCATGGACTACCGCACAACCACGCTACCTGCAGGGTGGATTCTGTTGAGAGCCGATTTTCGGCTCCATCCGGATGACCCCGCTGCCATCCGCAGCCGCATGCAGGCATACAATCGCAAACGGGCCGCCAGCCAACCGCTGCGCTATCCGTCCGCCGGCAGCACGTTCAAGAATCCTCCGTCGGCACCCCTCGCTTGGCGGTTGATCGACGACGCCGGTATGCGAGGTTATCGAGTTGGTGACGCCCAGGTTTCCGAGAAACACAGTAACTTTCTCATCAACCGCGGCGCAGCAACCTCCGATGAGATGCGAGCGTTGATCACCCGTGTTCGAAAACGGGTCGCTCAACGCTGCGGTATCGAACTGGAATTGGAAGTGGCGATCTTCGATACCGATGGCCCCCGAAGCGGTTAATGGAGTGCACGAACATCATGGCCAAGGCCGACGCAGTGTTCCTCCGTCATGGACTGTTTATTCGAGAGTGAGCAGGAGTGGAGATGAACGACTTACAGAAGAGACGCATTGCCGTCCTCATGGGTGGACCGTCCGAAGAGCGCGAGGTGAGTCTGAAGAGTGGCGGGGCGATGCTGGCCGCTCTGCAACGCAAAGGGTACGACGCCATCGGCATCGATGTGGACCGGCAACTGCCAAAACAGCTCATTGATGAAAAAATTGATGCAGTCCTCCTTGCACTGCACGGCCCTTTGGGAGAGGATGGAAGTGTACAGGGTCTGCTGGAGACCATGGGGATTCCCTATACAGGATCCAATGTCTGTGCCAGCGCCTTGTGCATGGATAAATTATTGACGAAACGTATATTTCGGGATGGAGGTATTCACACTCCCGACTGGTGTGAATTATCCATTGCAAACGAATCGGAAATCCCGCAAAGTGTCGCCTCTCTACCGAATTGGGAACCACCGCTCTACGTCAAACCCTCACGCTCCGGATCCAGTGTCGGCGTCGTTCGGGTTGAAGATCGCAGCGAACTGGAACACGCGGTGCGCGAAGGGTGGAACGCTGTCACACAGTCACCCTCTCATGGACGTGGACAACCCGTCCATTTTCTGGTTGAACAGGCCGTAACCGGGACGGAAACAGCACTGGCCATTCTGGATGGCGAACCACTGCCAACCATTGAAATCCAGCCGCTGTCAGGTTTCTATGACTATCGGAACAAGTACACGGCCGGACGCACCCGTTATCTGATGCCTCCGGAGAGCCTCTCTTCCGATGCGGAAAATGCCCTTCGTCGGGTGGGAGTCGATGCCTATCATCTTCTGGGTTGCCGAGGACTGGCCCGAGTGGATATCATCATCGACTCAAAAGAGACTCCCTGGGTGCTGGAAGTGAACACCATCCCGGGCATGACGGAGACCAGTTTGGCGCCCAAAGCCGCCGCCCAACACGGACTGAAGTTCGAGGATCTTGTCGAACGCATTCTCGCGGGAGCGTCGTTGACATCATGGGACCAGCGCTGATACGCCTGACGGGAGTGCTGCTGATCCTCGGTGCACTGAGTGCCTGGGGCTGGCACGTCGCCATGAAGAAAGAGAGCTTCCCCCTCCGGGAGGTACGCCTCGAAGGAATCATCAACACGGATGTTGAGCGGGCCTCCAGAGTTTTAGGTGTGCCCAAAGGCACGAATCTGTTGCACATCGACCTGCCTGCGGCACGACAACGCCTGATAGCACTGCCCTGGGTTCGGGATGTTCAGGTTGAACGGTTGTACGCCACGGGTATCCTCGTGGTAACATTGACTGAGAAGAGAGCCATCTGTCTCGGTCGCATCGGTGAGAGACTCTATCTCCTGAGCGACAACGGTCAACCGATCAAACCGTTCGAACCGACCGACAGATTGACACTGCCAGTCGTTACCCCGCTTGAAGGCGAGGGGTCGGCAACCAGTGTGGTCCATATCATGGAGATGCTCGGCCGCCACGGTTGGCTTCTGAGTCGACTCTCCGAAGCAGTAGGACACGGAAACGATCGCTGGACACTCTATACCACCCGGGGCGCGAGAATCCTTCTCTCCCACCAGATGGAACAGGAACTTGTTCTATTGAGGCGGCTGCAGAAACGGTTCAGAATCCTCGATCGGGATATCGCTCAGGTGGATATGCGTCTGACCGGCAAAGCCGCCGTCAGACCACGAAACCTGCCGGCACCGTCATAAAGGCGGTTGAGACGTAACGTCGGCACAGGACCACGAGTCCAGCAGCAGGGGACCACGAGTCTATTAGCAGGGGACCACTTGGGTCCGTTTTCAGCCATGTCGTCTTATGTGGCAATCATCGGCACGTTTGTTTTTTTGACAGCCTGGATTTCGCATGTCGAGACAAGACCAAAATCTCATTATCGGCCTGGACATCGGGACAACGAAGATCTGCTGCATCGTTGCAGACCTTCAACCGGATGGACGGCTTGACATCATCGGCATCGGCACCCACCCTTCCCAAGGGTTGCGCAAGGGCGTGGTCATCGATATCGACTCCACGGTCGACAGTATGCGTATGGCGGTGGAAGAGGCCGAAATGATGGCCGGCGTCGAGATCAATATGGTGTACGCCGGTATCGCGGGTGGCCACATCAAGAGTGGCAACTCACACGGTGTCGTCGCCACCAAGGACGGCGAAGTCACGCCGGAGGATATCCAACGCGTTCTGGATGCGGCACGAGCACAGCCCATCCCCATGGACCGGGAGATTCTTCACATCATTCCCCAGGAGTACATCCTTGATGGCCAGGACGGAATCAAGGAACCTCTTGGCATGTCCGGTGTCAGACTGGAAGCACGGGTCCACATCGTCACCGGTGCCGTCGCCGCTGCACAGAACATCATCAAATGTGCCAACCGCTGCGGCCTGGATGTGGGAGATATCGTCCTGGAACAGCTCGCCTCCTCCGAATCGGTGCTCACCCCCGACGAGAAGGAACTGGGCGTCTGCATCCTGGACATCGGCGGCGGAACAACTGATATTGCCATCTTTGCAGATGGGCATCTGAAACACACAGCGGTCCTGGCCATTGGTGGCGATCACATCACAAATGATATCGCCGTCGGCCTGAGAACACCCACTCGGGAAGCCGAACAACTCAAAAGGGACTTCGGCTGCGCCCTCGCCTCCATGGTCAATCCGGACGAGACCATCGAAGTACCCAGTATTGGTGACCGCATGCCACGCTCTCTGGCCAGACACATTCTGGCGGAGATCATCGAACCCAGGGTTGAAGAGCTGTACACCCTGGTCAGCCGCGAGATATCACGCTCCGGTTTCGGGGATCAGATCGCTGCAGGCGTCGTCCTGACCGGCGGTTCCTCGATCACCGATGGCATGGTTGAGTTGGCGGAAGAGGTTTTCAACAAACCGGTTCGTCGAGGCCCGCCACAGGGAGTCGGCGGCCTGACGGATGTCGTCGCAAGCCCAGCGTACGCGACGGCTGTTGGTCTGGTACTGTTTGCAAGCCGTTTCGATCGGCAGACGCCACACCGGTATACGCCGGAAGATGACGCATCTTTCAAGAACGTGATGCAACGCATGAGGGAGTGGTTCGGTGACATCTTTTGAGCTATCTTTGGGGCATATGGAATATAGGGGGAGTCTGTGAATATTGAATTTGAACAACCTCAAATGGATGCCCGCATTCGCGTAATCGGTGTCGGTGGGGGCGGAGGTAATGCACTCAACAACATGATCAGCTCCGGCCTGGAAGGGGTGGAGTTCATCGTTGCCAATACCGATGCTCAGGCTCTGGCTCGCAACCAGGCGCCGTCGCGGATCCAGATCGGCGAAAGCGTCACTCGAGGCCTGGGAGCCGGCGCCAAACCCGAAGTGGGACGCCGCGCCGCCGAAGAGAGCCGGGATGAACTGCGTGACATCATGCAGGGTTCCGATATGGTCTTCATCACCGCAGGCATGGGTGGTGGAACCGGTACCGGTGCCGCCCCCGTCATCGCCCAGGTGGCCAAAGAGCTTGAGATTCTCACCGTTGCGGTGGTGACCAAGCCCTTCAGCTTCGAAGGCAAGCGTCGTCAGAAGTTCGCCGAGGCCGGTCTCGATGAGTTGCGAAAACACGTCGACACCGTCATCACCATCCCCAACCAGAAGCTTCTGGGAGTGGTTGGCAAGAACACCTCCATCCTCGACGCTTTCCGCAAAGCCGATGATGTCCTGCATCAGGCGGTCCGGGGTATCACCGACCTGATCACCATCCCTGGTCATATCAACGTCGACTTTGCCGACGTCCGCACCGTCATGGACGAGATGGGACAGGCGATGATGGGTGCTGCCGAAGCCTCCGGGGATACCCGGGCACTCGACGCCGCCACCAACGCCATCTCCAGCCCGCTGCTGGATGACGTCTCCATCCACGGCGCACGGGGCGTACTCATCAATATCACCGGTGGCTACGATCTCTCCCTGCAGGAGATCGATGAAGCGGCTACCGTGGTGCGTGACATGGCCCACGAAGATGCCAACATCGTTTTCGGCACCGTGCTGGATGAGAGCATGGAGAATATCGTTCGGGTCACCGTCGTCGCTACGGGCATCGGCCATGCGGAACAGGTCGCCTTCCCCAGCGCAGAAGCCTCCTACGGTGCTGCACTGGGCGGAGCCGCTCCCTCCACCGTAACACCGCCTTCAGCAAACACGATGGCAACGCCACCTGCTGCCGAACCCTACACACCACCCATGCAGCAGCAGCCACAGTATCAACAGCCCGCTCCACCTCAGCAGCAGCGCCCTGCCGCTCCGACAACACCTGCTCCGGAAAACGGCACCGCTACCTCCAATGAGCCCCGCACGGCACAAACGGAACAGCAGTCTTCCCAACAAGATGACGCCCCACTTAATATCCGGCCCTTTGACCGCTCCCGCGTCAAACGTCGTCGGGTCGATCTTGAGGACTTCTCTCTCGATCAAGCCAACAGCGAACACAGCGATTTCGACACACCGACCTTTCTGAGGCGGCAGATGGACTGATCGCACCAGCGAGCACACCGGACAACGACCTCAGTGAATGGCATATAAGAAGCATCTGCGGTCGTTGTCCTCTCCGGTTACGGAATTCGAAACACGATCACAACGGAGTCACTTCTTTTCAGACTCCCAGGGGGATTGTGTGGATGATTGACGCCATTTTTCTCAACTGAGGCACTGATCATCCAGTGAGCGAATTTTCGAATTCCTAATAATAAAGGGGGTTGGGACCGATTGGTCCTTAAAAGGCACTATGACCTTATTCGATGAGAATGATCGCATGCTTTTTCAACGCACTTTGAAGAATACAATCCGCTGCACCGGTATCGGTCTGCACAGCGGAGAAAAAGCGTATCTCTCCCTCCGGCCTGCCCCGGAAAGTGCGGGGATCGTCTTTCGTCGTACCGACCATGACGGCGCTCCCATCCCGGTCACTGTCGAGAATGTGGTTGACTCCCAGCTCTGCACCACACTGGCCAATAGTGACGGTATTCGCGTCTCGACTGTGGAGCATCTTCTGGCTGCATTTGCCGGACTCGGCGTCGATAACGCCTACATCGATCTGGATGGCCCGGAAGTTCCCATCATGGATGGCAGTGCCGCCCCGTTCGTCTTTCTCATCCAGTGTGCCGGCATCGTTACCCAGAAGATGCCCAAACGGTGGATCCGTATCCGCCGTCCTGTCACTGTGGAACAGGACGGAAAGCGCGCCTCCTTCGAACCCTCGGACCGCTTTCAGATCAACTTCCTCATCGACTTCGAACACCCGATGCTGTCGGAACAGGATATCCATCTGGATCTGACGGAGACCTCCTTCATCAAAGAGGTCTGTCGGGCGCGCACTTTCGGTTTCCTCAAGGATGTCGAAACCCTGCAATCCCAGGGACTTGCCCGCGGTGGCTCCCTGGACAATGCCATCGTCATCGACGATTTTCGTATCCTTAACGAGGGTGGGCTGCGTTACGAGAACGAGTTTGTTCGACACAAGATCATGGATGCCATCGGTGACCTCTATCTGCTGGGTCATCCGATCATCGGCCGCTTCTCCGGAACTCGCTCGGGACATGCTCTCAATAATCGTCTGTTACGAAAGCTCCTGGCGGAAGAGAACGCATGGGAATTTGTCGATGGTCATCCCGACGCGATCAATAAAGGCGATCAACCGTCCCTCCAGAACGACCCGACACAAGCGGTTGCCTTCTCATAATACCCATCTCATCCCCACCACGCCTGACCGCACGGACCTCAAGGCGTGGTGGAGCGCTCCGACACACAAGACTCCCTTTGCCATGACACCGTTCTCCAGACGGTGATCTCTCACTGATACGCCTCTCGGACCCCACGGTCACATCCCGATTATTCCATGATGAGTGACAATCGGGCGCTGTTATTCTACACTCTGTCCACCAGTGACGTTTTCCGTCCAGTCACATGCACTCACGACTCGAACCGCTTCCCGAATGCCCACAGCGCGCATGATCCACACGTCACACAGATCACCGGGATGGGTGCTCCAGCTTCCGGCACTGATCGGCCTGTTGCTCATGGTCACTGCCTGCTCTTCGGAACCCTCCCCTCCCGTCAACACCATCATAGCCAGCGCCGCCGTTCAGGTGCATGGCGAGGAGTACTACACCGAGGCAACGCTCGACAACACCTTTCTTTCCGAAGTCTCGGCCCTTCTGCAACAGGGGGAACCCATTGTTGCCACCTACCGGTTCTTTCTCTATCAGAAGTCCGAAGGTCTCCTTTCGAACGATCTATTACTGGGTTCCGCCCGTATTAAACGCCGCCTTCATCGCCACCTGATCCGGGATCGTTTCGAACTGCTGGACATGGATACGGAACAGATCCATTTTACCCCCGATGCCGATGAAGCATTGCGTTTTATCGGCCAACCCCGTTATGTACCTCTCTGGATCCAGAAACCGGTCCGACCCCAACACCCTTATGTTCTTGAAGTGACCTGTCGAATAGAACGGGATGGCGTCTCCCGGGTCTTTCGTCTCCTCGACCGACTGATCAATTTTTGGAAACCGGTCGAACATCACTTCACCACTACGATGACACTTACACCAGCACAATGACCCTGACCACTCGACCAGACTCTTGGCCCGACGGAGACTCCCTGCACTGCTGCCAGCAGGAGGTTTTCCATGCGTAATCGATTCCTTGCCCGGCTCAGCTTCCAGCGGCGTGGCTGGATCATTCCATTAATTGTTGCCATCAGCATCACCATCATCACCGTGCGCGGCCTGCACGGCTCGGCGATGATCGGCGGCGGAGAGTACAGTCTCGCATTCCTCTCCCTGCTCTCCTTCACACTGTTTCTGATCCTGGTGCTCGGTGGTTTGGTGATCCACAACCTTGCCCGACTCTGGATCGACATGCGCCGCAACAAGGCCGGTGCGGTTCTGCGTGGCCGCATGGTGACCCTGTTTGTTCTGCTCTCGCTATTACCGACCCTGGTGGTGGCGATTCTCTCCGTCGAACTGCTCAACCGCGGGGTGGACTCCTGGTTCTCCGAACAGATCTCCCAGGCCCTGAGCCACTCGCTGGATGTGGCCAAAGCGTTCTATCGGGAGAACCAACGCACCATCCGCCACGATGCTGAAGCGATCGTCCGCAACCGGGCGGTCACCTCGGCTCTGAGCCTTCAGGGTAGTGAAGCTGCCTCCACCGTTCTTGAGATCGAACGGGCAGCGCGTGGTCTGGACGAGATCGCCATCATCCGCGGCGACGGTGCTCGTATTGCCCAGGCTGGGGAGTTGCCGTTTGATCCGATCCCGGATCTTGCTCCTCTGGAGGAGAACACCTCCCGTGCCCTGCTGGTCACCAACGATGCCGGTAACCGCTCCCGTGCCTTCGTCAAACTGGAGGAGGGACTCTACCTCTATACCGGTCGCTGGATCGATCGGCAGGTGCTTGGACAGATGGCCAGCATCGAGTCCGCTTTCGTTCAGTATAATCAACTGCGCAGTGCCCATGGGCTGCTCAAGGTGAGCCACTCGGTGACTCTGATTCTGATCTCCCTTCTGCTACTGCTGGCAGCGGTCTGGTCGGGATTTCGAATTGCCGATAGCATCACCAGCCCCATCACCCGTCTTGTGATCGGAACCCGCAAAGTGGCCGACGGTGACCTTAGCGTCACTCTACCGGTACGGGGCATCGACGAACTGGCTACACTCATGGCCTCCTTCAACGCCATGACTGCCAAATTGGCGGAAAACCGTACCGAACTGCAAAAATCCAACAGTCTGCTGGAGGAGCGCCGGCGCTTTATGGAGGCGATCGTTCAGAACACCTCCGCCGGTGTGATCAGCGTCAACCGCTTCGATCAGGTAACCCTGGTCAATCCCGCCGCCAGCAAGCTCCTGGGCATCGATCCCGATGCGGCATTCGGCCGCTCCTATCCCGATGTTCTTCCCGACCCCATGTTGCAAATCCTGAAATCCCAGCTCACCGGCGCCAGTGACGGCGAACGCGCGCCGTCGGCGCAGATCCAGGTTCAGGGTCCGGAGAAGGCGCTCACCCTGCGCACCCGTTCGACACCACTCAAAGATCCCGAAGGGGGGAGCCGCGGATTCACCATCACCTTCGACGACGTCTCCGAGATTCTTCTGGCACAGCGAACCAGCGCCTGGAGCGATGTCGCCCGACGTATTGCACACGAGATCAAGAATCCCCTCACCCCGATTCAGCTCTGGGCGCAGCGCATGCGGCGCAAGTATCTGCGCAATCTGGATGACGATCGACGGGATTGGAAAATCCTCGATGAGGGCACCACCGCCATCATCAATCAGGTGGAGGAGCTGCGGGTTCTGGTCAACGAGTTTTCCAACTTCGCCCGTCTGCCCCGTCCCAGCCTGAAGATCGATGATCCTGCAATCGCTCTCAATGAGGTACTCACCCTGTTCGACTCGGAGAGCAGCGATCTGGAGGTGATCACCGATATTCCCGATTCACTCCCCTCTTTCGCCTTCGATCGCGCTCAGGTCAAGCAGATCCTGACCAACCTTCTACGCAACGCCATCGCCTCGGTGCGCGAACGTATGGAGACCGAGACCGATCCATCGGGCAAAGTCTCCCTGACCGTGCACACCGATGAGAGTGGCCACTGGCTGGTGATTCAAGTGGCCGACAACGGCATCGGCATCCCACCCCAGGATCGGGACCGTGTCTTCGAACCCTACTTCACCACCAAAAAGAAGGGGACGGGACTGGGACTGGCCATCGTTCGAAAGATCGTGGAAGATCATGGTGGTACTATCCGCATGCGCGAATCCGGTCAACAGGGTGCCCTGGCTGAGCTGCAACTCCCTCTGGGTGATGCTGCCGTTTAATGCTAGAGTGGGAAATCCTGATGATCCGTGAACCTAAGGACCGTCTGTTGAGTCCAACAAGCAGAACCGCTTTTCAGCCACACCCACGCGATTGACCACAGACACGGTTGATGATAGAGACGAAAAGAGCCCGGACCCCACCATGAGCCATACCGTACTGATTATCGACGATGAAGAGACCATCCGCTTCAGTCTCCGCGGCATCCTGGAAGATGAGGAGTACGAGGTGCTCGAGGCACCTTCCGGAGAAGAGGCGCTGCGGATGATGACCGAAACCCCGGTATCGGTCATTCTTCTGGATATCTGGATGGACGGCATCGACGGTATTGAAACGCTACGGCGTATCAAAGGGGCGTCCGAAGAGGCCGAGGAGCTGGAACTGCTCGACGAAAACCGCGACGTTCCGGTGATCATGATGTCCGGACACGGCACCATCGATACAGCGGTCTCCTCGACGAAAATCGGCGCCTACGACTTTCTGGAAAAACCGCTCTCTCTCGACCGGGTCCTGATCCTGCTGGAGCGTGCCATCCGCCAGTTGGATCTCATCCGCGAGAACCGTGCGCTCAAGGCGCGCGTCGATGTCCCCCAGGTGATGGTGGGCGGCAGCGACTCCATGAGCGCCCTGGATCAGCAGATCAGCCGCCTTGCCCCCACCAACGGGACCGTACTGATCACCGGCGAGAGCGGCTCCGGCAAGGAGGTCGCCGCCCGGCAGATCCATCAGCTCTCCGCCCGAGCCGACAAACCGTTCGTTGCCGTCAACTGTGCCGCTATCCCCGAGAACCTGATCGAGTCGGAGCTGTTCGGTCACGAACAGGGAGCCCTTCCCGGCAGTCAGGCGCGCATCGGTCGCTTCGAACAGGGCAACGGCGGCACGCTGTTTCTCGATGAGATCGGCGACATGGCGCTCAACACCCAGGCCAAAATCCTGCGTGTTCTTCAAGAGCAGCGCTTCGAACGGGTGGGTGGCAGCGAGCAGATCAGTGTCGATGTGCGGGTGATCGCCTCCTCCAACAAAGACCTGAAAAAAGAGATCGCCGAAGGGCGCTTCCGCAAAGCGCTCTACTACCGGCTCAATGTCATTCCCTTGAAGATCCCTCCCCTGCGTGAGCGTCTGGATGATATTCCGCAACTCATCCAACACTTCTCGAACATGCAGAAGGGGGCACTCCCGCAGCACGATTTCTCGGCATCTGCCATGACACTGCTGCAGAAATACGCCTGGCCCGGGAATGTTCGCGAGTTGAAGAATCTTGTGGAACGGCTGCTGATCATGTCCCCCGGCCCTACCATTCAACCCAGCGATCTTCCCGAGTTCGTCACCCAACGCCAAGGCGCTTCGGACAGCAAGAGCAACTCGCCCTGGGACAGTCTGCTGGAAAGCAAAACCATCCGCGAAGCCCGTGAGGGATTCGAACGGCTCTACCTCCAGACCCATCTGGACCGCCACGGCGGTAACATCTCGCGCACAGCCGAAACCATCGGCATGGAACGCTCTGCCCTGCACAGGAAAATGAAAACCCTCGGTATGGCAGGCTGACGCTTCTTAAACTTCTGACTCTCATTAAATACCATGTTTGGACCAAAACGGATTTCTTCGAAATCCCTCCTTCTCGATATCGCTCGAGGAGCACGCCCCCGTATCATCGATTTCCGAGGCGACTACACGGTCGCGATCCCAGGCACCATTCCGGTTCAGTTCGATCCGGATATCTTCTTTGAAGAGGAGATGTGGGTCCAGGATATGCTCGGGGTGCCCTTCTCACCTCACCAGAACGTGATTCTTGTCTGCGAATTCGGCAACTCCGCTGATACGGCACAGGATCTGTTCCGAGAGAAGAACCCGCGCACCGCCTACCGGCTGGTCTCTCTCAAAGGGGGAATGCTCGCCTACAGGGAGTACATCAAGGCGCTCACCGTCGGCTACCGTCGGCAGGACGGTTTTCTGCGGGAACTGACCGATCTGGCCACGCCTCAACACCGTTTCCAGAAGCTGGCCGGTGGGCTCATGGAGCGCCGCACCTTCTTTCAGAAGCTCTTCGGATGACGCGGTTCCGGTACCGGGCCATCGCCCTGGACTTCGACGGGGTTCTGGTGGATTCGGTTCCGGTCAAGGACCAGGCGCTGCGCACCCTGTTTGAATCCCACGGATCGCATCTGGCGAACAGAGCTCTGGCCACCTGGAACAGCCACCGCGGAGTGTTCCGCTCGGAACGACTGCGCCGCACGGTTGAGGAGACTTTGGGCCGATCCCCCTCTTCTGCGGAGGTCACCGCCCTGACGGAGCGTTTTGCAACTCTGGTCCGAGATCGCACCATTGCTGCACCATGGATTGCCGGTGCCCGCGATCTTCTGGAGAACCTCCACCATCAGCTCCCCTGTTTCGTGGTCTCCGCCGCGCCGCAGGAGGAGTTGCGTGAGATTATCAACCAGCGTGGCATGACCCCCCTCTTCACGGAGGTTTTCGGTGGGCCGGAGAAGAAAGCCCCCATTCTCCAACGTATCGCCGCCACCCTGCCCTGCCCAACCGACGCGCTGCTGTTTCTCGGCGACTCCCCCTCCGACCTCACTGCTGCCCAGCAGGCCGGCACCCCCTTTCTTGGTGTGGTCGCCCCGGGGCTGGCCAATCCGTTCCCCACGGAGATCCCGACGGTTGCCGACCTGTCGACAGTGGAAAACAGGATCGTTCAGCAACCATGAAGCGTCTCATCACCCCTGCACGACGATTCTCACATTGACATGAAACGATGCAAGCCGTCCAATACACCCATGGTAGAGACCAGAGACAGCGCTTCGAGAAGAGTGGAACAGACCATGAATCCTACGCACCGCACCACCATTCCCTTCCTGACGACCATGCCATTGGCACTGTTGATGCTGATCGTCACCCCGATACCAGAGGCACACGCCGACTGGATGGAGAACGTCAAAGGGGTGTGGGAGACCACCAAGGAGGTGGGAAAAAAGGCGATCGACACCTCTAAAGAACTGGGCGAGAAAGCTGTCCAGGCTGCAAACGAGAAGGGATTGAGCCGCACCGGAAACAGCTCCGGGGGCAACGATCAGGAGCGATTCCAACAGGTGTGGAATGACACCTTTCCCAAACTGGAAGAGGGTGTCACCTATACGGAGAGGATCAACGACGCCCCCGACTTTGCCCTGTTCGGCGATGACAAGGAGAGCCTGCGGGAGGACTTCAACGAGCTGCTGGATGAGATGATCACGCTGTTGGCCAACGATCAGGCCATCGATCTGCGGGACGCCATTCGCAAACACCAGCAGGCGATCGTCAAACGTCGCGGCGAGATCCAATCCTACAAAGAAGCACGGATCTCTGCCCCGGTAGAGCATGTCGCACTCACCACCCGCGCCGGGTACGATACCAAGATTCGCGCCGCCCAGGCCGATATTGTTCGTCATGAAGGGGAGATCGTCGCCATTCAGGAGCGCTTTGCCGCCCGACTACGCCAGATCGGGGTCCGTATCGATCGCGATCAGGCAGCCGTCCTGCTCACCCGTGTCGACTCCAACGACATTCTGCAGATGGCCGTGGTGTTCGAAATCATCCGTAAACTGACCAAACAGTTGATGACCCTGACCGAGGAGTCCGGGGAGAATCTCCAGCACGCCCGCAAGTACTACGGTATGCATGTGGTGCTGTTGGAGTCGGTCGCCCACATGCAGGAGACCTACATCAAGCACATCGATACCACCTACCTGCCCCGCCTTGAGAACATCATCGAACGCACCAGAAGCGTCCAGGAAGAGTCACGGGAGATGCTCAAACAGGACAGCGATCCTACCCGGCGCACCATCTACCAGAAGAATCTCCAAGCCCAGAACCTGACACTGCGTACCGCCAACATCTATCAGGAAAATCTACAAAATCAGCGCAACAAGGTTCAAGCGGCCCGCAATCGTGTTGAAAAAGACAGGGTGCTGGCCCACAACACCTTCCAGACCGTACAGCTCAGCGCCCAACTGCTCAGCCTGCTCAAAACCAGTCAAGAGGCGTTCGCCGCAGTCATGAATCTCCAAGTACCGGAGATCGTGCCGTTCGAGAATTTGGAGATGCAGAAGAAGTACGAAGAGCTGTCAAAGGCGCTGCAACAACAGGAGTAAGGAGACCGGGGTTAAGCGCTCAATGCTGATTCCGGAGGCTGTTTTCAGGTAACAGGCTGTTTCGACCGTCTGGTTCATGATGCGGCAGCACGGGCGGTTGACCCTTCCAGAACACCTCTGGCATAGGTGGCAAACGCTTCTGCCGGTAGTGGCTTGGAGAAGAGGAACCCCTGGGCCTGTCCGCACATCTTCTGCCGAAGGTAGTCCACCTGCTCGCGAGTCTCCACCCCCTCCGCCACCACACCCAACTTGAGATCACGGGCCAGGGAGAGCACCGCGGAGACGATGGCCGCTTCATCGCTGCCCGGTTCCAGCTCCCGTACGAAGGACTGGTCGATCTTGAGAGTGTCGATGGGGAACCGTTTCAGATAGCTCAACGACGAGTATCCGGTCCCGAAGTCGTCGATAGCCAGATGCACGCCGAGCTGCTTGAGCTGCTCCAGTGTCGCGATTGCTTCATCCACATCATCCATCACCATGCTCTCGGTGATCTCAAGCTCCAGAAGCTCCGCTGGCAACGCGGTCCTCTCCAGAACCCCGGCAATCTCCTGAACCAGACTCTTGCCCTGAAACTGCCGGGCCGAGAGATTAACCGCAACGCGCAACCTACCCAATCCTGCATCCATCCACTGTTTGGTCTGCCGACACGACGCCTCCAACACCCAGCGACCGATGGGCGCGATCAGGCCGGTCTCCTCCGCAAGAGGAATGAACCGTCCGGGCGAGATCATCCCCTCTTCGGGGTGCTGCCAGCGCACCAACGCCTCCATCCCCACGATGGACTCCGAATCCAGATCCAGCTTGGGTTGAAAATGAACCTCCAGTTGATTCTCTTCGATGGCAACCCGTAGAGCATGCTCCATGGCCAGATGCTCGGTGCTGGCTTCATGCATCTCCGGTGAGAAGCAGACAAAGGTGTCCCGCCCCTTCTCTTTGGCCCGATACATGGCCGCTTCGGCATTTTTTGAGAGCTGATCGAAGGTTTCACCATCTCCGGGAAAGAGCGAAATCCCGATGCTGGCACCGATGAACAGAGGGTGGTCCTGGATGGTCATCGGCTCTTTGAGGGCGTTGAGGATATTGCCGGCAACAAGCGCCACTCCCTGATCGTTGGCCACACCACTCAGCGCCACCGCAAACTCATCTCCCCCTAATCGGGCCACGGTATCCGCTTCGCGCAGGTGCTTTTTGATCCGTTCGGAGACCCGTTTCAACAGCTCGTCTCCCGCTTCATGGCCCAGGGTGTCGTTGACGTACTTGAAGCGATCCAGATCCACGAACAGCAGAGCTACCCGCTCTTTTCGACGTCGAGCAGTGACGATCGCCTGATCAAGACGATCCTTGAACAACGTGCGATTGGGCAGTCCGGTCAAACTGTCGAAGTGGGTCAGCCGCTGCAGCTCAAGTTCACGAGATTTTCGATAGGAGATGTCGTTGAAGATCCCCACATAGCGATCGGGCTGCCCTTGCTCTCCCAACAGAGTGAATACGGAGAGCTGTTTAGGGTAGATTTCGCCGCTCTTGCGTCGATCCCAAATTTCACCACTCCACTGCCCCTCGGTCAGAATCTCCCGCCACATGGCGTCATAGAACTCCTGATCGTGCTTGCCCGATTTCCCCAGCCGTGGATTCCTGCCCAACACCTCCTCGCAGGTATAACCGGTGATCGTGGCGTAGGCGTGGTTGACGTCCAGAATGCTGCCATCCAGATCGGTAATGATCACCGCATCGTGGGTGTTGTCGATGATGTGACGCGCCAGTTGCAGGTCGGCCTGGGTCTCCTTACGCTCGGTTACATCCAGCATCACCCCGGTCATGACGACCGCCTGACCACCTGTATCACACGTCACTGTTCCCTGAGCATGGACAATCCTCTCAGTGCCGTCCTCACGCAATAATCGGTGTTCCAGATCGTAACCGACCTCGGGATCGGAGAGTGCTGCACGCATCTCCCGTTCCACCCGCGCCCGATCCAACGGGTGCATCACCTCCATGAAACGGTCGTATCCTGGACTCTCACGCTCGGCATCGCGCCCGAATAGCGTAAAAAGCTCCTCCGACCACTCCATCTCCTGTCGCGCCGGATACCATCTCCAACTGCCCAATCCGGCGATCCTCTGTGCCGACCTCAACAACTCATGTTGCGCTTGGGCTATGAGATCGATCTCTTTTCGTTCGGTGATGTCGTGGACGATTCCGATCATTCTGACCGGCTCACCAGCGTCGTTCCAGTGCACTTCACCGTGCTCCAGAACATGGCGAATCTCACCGTCAGGCCGAATAATCCGGTGCTCCAACAAGTAGTGATGATCAGGATTTTCCAAAACTTTGGCGACCTCGCCGGTCACCTGAGCGCGATCCTCGGGATGCACCGCCTCCAGGAACGCATCATAGCTTGGCTCGAACGTCTCCGAATCCAGACCATACAGTGTGTAGAACCCATCAGACCACTCGACGACGTTATTGACGATATTCCAGTCCCAGGTTCCCAAATGGGCGATGGATTGGACCAGAGCCAGAGACTCATACCGACGTTTGATCTCCTCCACCCGATCGTTGTATCCACCCACGTCGCGGACCGTCATCAGGATCCGTACCGTACCGGCGACGGCCACTCTGCTCAGAGAGATCTCCACAGGAAACATCTGACCGGAAGAGCGTCTCATCCACGTAGAGATCGACTCCTGTCGATCACTGTCACTGGAAGAGAACGGCGCCTCCGATGCACTCTCCACCGCTCCGTCACCAGAGGACACCCGTTGAACGGCTTGGTGAACTGCATCCCTATCCGACACGGAGAGTGCGTCGGTGACAGGGTGCCCGATACAGCCCTTATCACTTGCAAGAAAAGGGCGACAACGCGCGTTAAACCGTTCAACCCTGCCGGTCGTATCCAGGACGAACAGCGCCTCCGGCAGTCGCTCCAGAAACTGGTTCAAATGCCGGTTGAGAATCGTGCTACGCACGGCCCACCCCGCCAATATCAGCAGGAGAATCACGCTCACACTCATCAGAAACAGTGTGCTGTCCGGCTCCGCAATCATTTCGCCCGCAACACCACTGGCAGCCGCCGCACTCCTCTGCATCAGCAGAACCGGTGCGCAGAGCGCCATCACACCTGCCATTTTCACCTTGGCAGGCTGCACAGTCGTCAGCAGTTCTCGTTGGAAACGCTTCATCTCATTGACAGATGTGGTTGTCTTTCACGTCACGACCAGGATACGACAGTTCATCGCAATCCTGTTGAGCTCGCATATGGCCGAGCTCCTTACCCCCAGTTTACGGATGACCTTTCGCCATTGCCGCACCCCATGTCGATTTTTAGATTTCTTCGGAAAATACGAATATTTCTTTAAAAATCAGTTAGATAATACCCGTATACATTGTGTTTATCAATACCTCTCGTACCCAAAGAGGCATAACAAGCAAGGAGCGTTTAAGCACCTGAAGGTGCACCATTCACGTTTGGAATAGAGAAAAGCCCACTGACTATGGGCGAGAGGTATTCAGGGAAGATGGAACGAAAAAACGGTCAGAAAGCGGTGAGAAACTCGAGGAAAACCATCCGAGGACGCATATCAGATTGGCTGGTTACTGTGAAACTCGAAGAGGGACGTCCAAGAGGGACGTCCAAGAGAGATACCCTACGATGACCACGCCGCGACAGGCACAGACATCAATCGAAACCGAACCCCAACTCGTCACCGGCAAATGGATCGTCGTCACTCCAGGGAACAGGACCATCACCCGCCTGCCAAGCTACAGCCTTTTCCGCGTATGTCTGGATCAACTCCGTACGATCCGAACCCGTAGGGTGATCGGAAAGGAACCAGAAGTGCTCCTTGCCACCAACCTCCAGCATGCGTTTATGGAAGGTTATGGCTGCCTTCGGGTCATACCCTGCGGTTGCCGCATAACGGATACCGGCAAGATCGGCCTCCTCCTCCTCACCCCGGTGAAACACCACGTGCACCAGAGTCAAACCGAGGTTGGCGATCACATCCCCCATGGGGATCCCCACTGCCGACAGTCCCGACCCCATGGCGAAGCCAATGGCGGAGAAGAGCGTCTCCCGATCCACCGATGAGTGGGCATGACGGTGGGTGTTGTGGGCCATCTCATGGCCGAGCAGAAAGGCGAACTGGTCGGCATCACCCTTGAGAAAACGGATCATACCGAGGTTGAACGCAACATGCCCCTCCTCCTCTCCACTCTCCTCGTTCTTAGCGATCCAGGAGAAGACATTGGGATTGCGTCCATCGACGATATAGAGATGGGTGGGAATAGAGTTATATCTGACCATGCGACCATGCACTTCCAGCATGGTCCGCACCCAGGCCCGGTTCACCGTGGCGACGTAGCCGACTTTCTCATCGTTGAGGACGACCGCTTCCGTGGGTGCATCGGCAATGGACTGCATGGTCCACTGGCTCGGTTCTTCCGGCGTCGCGCATCCCCCAAGCAAGAGCAGCGGGGCGATCGTCAGCAACAACAACCAAGAAGAGAAACGCCACGTCGACATCACGTTCACGAGAGCACCTGTTGATACAGTGTGACTACTATTCATTACCATAACGCAGACGATACCACACACTTCCCAACTGCTCATGCAGAATCACCCGCACCTTCCGCGCCGCTCCGGAGGCCACCGGCATCCAGTCCAGTATCCCCACCTCCCCCTCTTTCGTCGGAAAGAGGGTCGGCGCAGCCGTCGCTTTCAATCCCACCTGCTTGAAGGACCACATGGCCCGAGGCATGTCCCGATGATGCGTTACAACCAGCACATGGTCCAGGGGATTTTCAAGATGCTGCCGTTTCGTCACGGCATCCAGCAACTCTTTACTGAATTTGGCATTTTCGAAGGTGTTACGGCTCTTCTCTTCGGTCCAGCGTACCGGTACACCGAACTCCTCCTCCAGAGTTCTCTTCATCAGAACGCTTTCGGCATCCACCTCACCGAACAGACGTCCCCCACTGGTAAGAATCGGCAAACCACTGCGGCGATGAAGCCAGGCACCGTACCGCACCCGGGCCAATCCCCCCAGCGTCACCGTATCACCGCCATATTCCGGGGCATCGGGATAGCGGCTGTGACCGAGAATGACGATGACATCCGCCTCACTGGTCGCCAACTGCTGTGCCGTCAGAGGCGGGGTGAATTCAATGGTTCGGGAGAGCAGGCGCCCGGAGAGAGGAATGGCGCTGAGATAGAGCAGAAGAAAGGCCACCACCTGTGCCGTGACCGCCA
>JADGBX010000350.1 GCA_015231265.1 Magnetococcales bacterium
CTTCGCCCTGATCGTCGGCACTGCAAGCGTAACGGGTCTCGCCATGGTAGTTGCCATTCCTTTCTCCCTTGGTGCTGCCGTCTACATTTCCGAATTTGCGACCGGAAAAACCAAGGAGGCCTTGAAGGTGCTGGTGGAGATGCTGGCTGCCATCCCCTCTGTGGTCTGGGGGTTTATCGGTCTCTCCATCATGAACAAGGTGATCATCGACGTCTTCGATGTTCCAGTGGGGCTCAATGTTCTCAACGCCGGTGTCATTCTCGGCTTGATGGCGGCCCCGATCATCACCTCAATCGCCGAGGACGCTCTGAAAGCCGTGCCCGACAGTTATCGAGAAGAGGCTGAAGCGATGGGCGCATCCCGTTGGGAAGTGATCTTCAAAGTGGTGATTCCGGCAGCGCGAAACGGTCTTCTTGGTGCCGTGCTACTCGGTATGGGACGAGGGTTTGGTGAGACCATGGCGGTGCTCATGGCCAGCGGCCACGCCATCAATATCCCGGAAGATGTCTTCGACTCCGTACGAGCGCTGACTGCGACAATCGCTGCGGAGCTGGGTGAGACGGCACAGGGATCCGACCACTACGGCGCCCTGTTCGCCATCGGTATCTTCCTGTTTATCATCACATTCTTCATCAATTTGATCGCCGACCTCATCGTCCGCGACGTTCGTAAGGGATGAGCGCCATGTTTCACTCGGAAGCCATCGACGAAAACAAACGTAAAACAGAGAAACTGTTCCGTATCCTCTTTCTGATGATGACCTGTATGTTGATTCTGCCGGTCGCCATCATTCTCGTCACCCTGATCGTCAAGGGTGGTCCGGCTATCTCGTTTGAGTTTCTCTTCAGCAATCCTACCAACGGCATGACTGAAGGAGGCATCTTCCCGGCTCTGATCGGCACACTCTGGCTGGTGGCCGTGGCGCTTCTGGTATCGGTTCCTCTGGGAGTGGCCGCTGCGATCTATCTCAGTGAATATGCCCCGGATAACTGGCTGACACGGGCGATCAATCTGGCCATTGTCAATCTGGCCGGTGTGCCCTCCATCGTGCACGCACTGCACGGCTTCGGTGCCTTCGTGATCTTTGCCGGAATGGGCACCAGTATCCTGGCAGCAGGCTTGACACTGGCCATTATGACCATGCCGGTCGTAATCGTTGCCACCCGCGAATCTTTGCAGTCCGTGCCGCAATCATTCCGCATCGCCTGTCTCAATATGGGCGCTACCCGCTGGCAGACCATTCGACAGGTGGTTCTTCCCAACTCTACCAGCGGCATTTTGACCGGCATCATCCTTGAAGTATCGCGGACCGTTGGCGAAACCGCTCCGATCATGTTCACCGGTGCCGCCTTCTTCCTGCCCTTTCTCCCGGAAGGCATCTTCGACCAGACCATGGCGCTTTCGCTGCATCTCTTCGTGGTGTCGACTCAGGTTCCCGGTGTTCCTGATCACCTTCCCTACGGCGTTGCCCTGGTACTTATCGGACTGGTTCTGACTCTGAACGCTCTGTCCATCGGCTTCCGCATGTATCTCAGAGGTAAGAAAAAATGGTAGACACTGCTACTCAGGACGCCCAGGTGGACGGGCGCGAAAAGAAGGTGGAGGTCCAGGACCTTGCCATTCGCTACGGCAATACACCGGCACTGTCCGGCGTCACCCTGGATATCCGTAAAAACGAAATCTTCGGCATCATCGGTCCGGCCAACAGCGGCAAGACCTCCTTTCTGAATGCCGTCAACCGGATGAACGTGATGATTCCGGGCATGCATGTCGACGGCAAGGTGGCCTTCAACGGACTGGACGTGCGTGCTTGGAAGAACGTCTATGCTCTGCGACGTCGTATCGGTGTGGTTTTCCCACTGCCGGTTGGACTCCCTCTCTCGGTTTATAACAACGTCGCTCTGGCTCCACGTTTAAAAGGAGTAACCAACAAAGCAACGTTGGATGAGATGGTCGAGCGCTGCCTGCGACGCGCCGCATTGTGGGATGAGGTTAAGGATCGTCTCAACTCTCTGGGATCCCTGCTCTCAGGGGGTCAGCAGCAGCGTCTGACCATTGCCAGAGCGCTCTCCCAGGAACCGGACCTTCTAATGCTCGATGAGTTCTCCATTGCTGTTGATCCGGTCACTACCATGCGGATCGAAGAGGCGCTCTCCGAGCTGAAGAACGAGATGACCATCATCCTGGTCACCAATCTGGTGCAGCAAGCGCATAGATTGGCAGATCGTACCGCCTTCTTCCTGAACGGTGCCTGTGTCGAGATCGGCACAACATCCGATCTCTTCGGCGGCAAAGCCAAGAAACAGGAAACCACCGATTACATCGAAGGCCGGTTCGGCTAAACAGTGAAGGATATGACCATGAGCGACACAGGCTCAACACCGAAGTCGGATGTGGAATACGCCATTGAAACCAAAGATATGAACCTTTGGTATGGCTCATTCCAAGCTCTGTTTGACATCAACTCGAAGATCAAAAAAGGGATCATCACCTCCCTGATCGGTCCCAGTGGGTGTGGCAAAACCACTCTGCTGCGCAGCATCAACCGCATCAACGAGCGGCTGGGCTACGTCCGTATCACCGGCAACATCGATCTGTACGGCAACAATATCTATGACGAACAGGTCGAACTGGCTCAACTGCGTAAACGGGTCGGCATGGTGTTCCAACGCCCCAACCCTCTACCGTTGTCCATTCGCGAGAACATTCTGTTCGGCTGGAATGTGCACAATCCCCGTAGCGAGCGCAAATCCAAATCCGAACAGGAAGAGATCGTTGAACACGCCCTTCAGACCGTCCTTCTTTGGGACAAAGTGAAGGATAAACTCAACGATAAGGCGACGTTCCTCTCCTTGGAAGAACAGCAGAAACTCTGCATTGCCCGTCTGCTGCCGGTGAAGCCAGATATTCTCCTGATGGACGAACCGTGCTCTGCTCTTGACCCCAAGGGAACCGAAGCGGTTGAGGAGATGATCTGGAAACTGCGTGGTGAGTACACCATCGTCATCGTTACCCACAACATGG
>JADGBX010000351.1 GCA_015231265.1 Magnetococcales bacterium
CTTAGAGGCAACAGACTTGGCTGGTGTTGCCGGTTTGCTCTTCGTGATAACCAACTTGGCTGATGCCGCTGTTTTTGTCTTCGTGGCAACCGACTTAGTAGGTGTAGCTGTTTTGCTCTTCGTGGCAACTGACTTAGCCGGTGTTGTCGGTTTCGTCTTCTTGGCAACCGACTCTGTAGCGGACTTCATCGGTGCAGCGGCTTGAACGGGTGCCGCAATAGGCCGCTGAGAAGCCACAGCGCTCTTCTTGTCCTGATCTTTAGACTTCTTCAACTTTGCGGCTGAAATTGCCTGCGACGCTTCTGGATTCTTGACCCTGGCATTATCTTCACCCCAAAGGCCTGTCTCTTTGGGTGCAGAGACTTCTCGGAAAAGAGGAGGCGCGGGCTTGGGAGTAACCGGAGAGGTCGGAGCCGTTTTTGTCACCTTTTTAGCAACATCACGCTTCTTAACACTCTCTTTGACCTTTATTGGCTCAATGGGCGCTGTCTCCAAAACGCTTGGAGAGGTCACTTCAGCACTCGACTCACTATCTCCAGCAACATCACTCCCTTGTGGAACCGCTTTTTTAGGACGAATGACTTTTCGCTTTGCGAGACCATTAGGATCTTCTGGTTCACCCTCTACAAGTCCACTGTCAGCAACCTGTTCAACCGGTTTCTGCTGTTCTTCTTTACGGTTCTGCTCCTTATCGGAGAGCGCACGTTGAGCATCCTGCCCTAAATTAATGCGCTTGGACTCACTATCAGCTTGCTCAACCAAGGTACCCAGACCACCGCGATGATCAGGCATGAGCCGAGCGACTTCACGATCTTGGCGATAGGGAGATGTCCGAACTTCCCTAAAGGGTCGGCGGCGGCTAACAGAGCCATTTTCAGCTTCGCCCTCTTCGGCACTCTGTTCAGGCAGCCCTAAAAGCGCTTCTCCTACGGGACGCTTACGCACTTTTACATCACCACGATCTTCACTTTCACCCAAAAATGAAGGCGGAATATCCAGACCAAGCCTACGACGTGGTGCAGCACCTGGTTGATCACGATTAACAATTTTTTCCTGCTCAGACTTTGATGCGGCAGCTTCCGATCCGTCGTGATTGTCATCAGCCGAGAGATTATCATCCAGAACGGTATCGGCCACGGGGGGAGATACTGTTCCCATCACCAACCCATCGTCCTCATCAGAGAAGACAAAAGCGAGATTTTTTTTCTGCCGACCGGGTACAGCATGCTGTGCAGTCAAACGGTTAACTCGACCGGGTTCAGCCGCAGCAACGCGTTCTTCTGCATCACCCACAGGTGATACCGGAAGGGCTGCTTCGGTTGATTCAGGCTGATTTTCGCGACTCTCCAACATAACAGACTCCGGTGTCTGAACCGATTCAGGCTCACTCTTTTGAGAAGATCTCTGAGGCTTAACCATATTTTCGACCAGATCAACCAAGGGCGTACTCGCTTTGGCCTCAGATGAACTGCTCACCGCACCATCGTTTTCTTCACTTGGCTCATCCATAGCAAAAGGGTTAACCAAGGCGTCTGTTTTAGCCTGCTCACGGCTCTTACTCTGTTGAATTCGAGCCAATACAGCTTCACGATCCAGATCATCCAGGGAGGGACGTTCACGTTCGTGCATGGTCGCTTCTTCTTGCTTCGACTCGTTCACCACAACGCCACCCTCTTCAATGGCCGCCTCAACCGTACGTAGATCTGCCGGAAGCTTTATGCTCACACCCTTTTCATCGGTACTATTATCCATCGGTGGTGCTGATTTCTCAATGGCTGGCGGCTCAGATATCTCCATATAGATACCTGTCTCATTACTGGGCTGCATGTTAGCTTCCACCGATTTATCTGTTAAACTCGGTGGTTCAACGCCTTCCATTTTAGTTTTATGCACGACATCAACTGTGTCAGCATCACGAATACCTGAGACCTTCGCTGAAGACGGCTCTTTTGAGGCTTTCGGTGAGGAAGCTTGAACCGGTGCTTCCGAACCTTTGACAGATGGTGCTGCTTGATCACTACCAGTTTCTGACCTACGCGCAAGAGGCACAGCCGCCTCATTAAGTGGCTTATCCTCTTGAGGAGAAGATTCCGTCGTTTCAACGGCGTGTTCATCTCCTCGAGCCAGTTTGGCCCTTTCGACCGGTTCAGCCTTTTGGATCTGTTCACTCTTTTGTGGTGCCGGTCTCTCTGGCCGATCGGGCATTGCGGCCAATGCCTTGGCAATCTGAACTGCCATGGGCTCTTCCAACTCAGCCGCAGCCGTCTCAACCTCAGCTGTAGTCAGAGGCGCTTGTTGTTGTGAATCAGGCGTAGAGCTATCTAATCCTGCACCCATCTTCTGGGACACTTCATCCACAACTTCCGTTGTTTTATCAGAGGGTGACGCTTCAGTTGTCATCTGATCGATCGCAGAAGGTAGATCGCGGTCAGAGAGAGTTGGCGCTTCAGGTGGCTTACCAGGAGAGGCAACCGAAACAGTATAGTCCAGGCCATCGGCATCCGATACCACAGATTGAGGAGCCTTAGAACTTTGGCTCTTCTGATTGCCAACAGATCTGTTCTTCTCTTCAGCGACTGAAACCAACTCCACATCTGAAAATTCAGATCTGGCTACGGTCAGTGGACGACCGTTCCCGTTACTCACTTTTTTAGCCGAACCTTGACCAACACTCTCCCCTTCAACCGACGGTACATCGCTTCTCTTAGCATCAGATGAAACACTCGCCGTTATTTTATCTGATTGATCTCTTCCCTTTGCTGCTTGTTTCTCCCTTGCCACCCGTTTTTCTGCTGACGCCCGTTTTTCCGTTATTGCCTGTTTCCGAAGGACAAAGGGCTCTTCAGATTTCTTTCTCTTTGGACCACCGCCACCGTCAGAACCACTTCCAGACGACCCCCCACCAGAAGAAGCGCCTGATATACTACCAGCTCCAATTCCACTGCTTCCTGTTGCCAGAGAGAGTGCGCTCTTAGATCGCGCTGAACTATTACCAGCACCTGGGACCATGGTA
>JADGBX010000352.1 GCA_015231265.1 Magnetococcales bacterium
GGAAGTTACCGGTACGGACGTTGAAACCAACAGCACCGGCAACCCGGTTCTCTTTGGCTTCGTCCATGAGCAGATGGGTCACGCAGATACGGTTGTACACCTTGTCTGCGGACATGCTGGCGGCTTCGGCCACGATCGGCTTGTAGGACTCACCGTGGATCATGATCTGCCAACGACCTTCACGCTGATAGGCACCCGTTTTCGGGTCGCGCATCAGGGGCAGGCCCCACTCTTCGAACTGGTGCACCGTGGAGTCCACGTGGCGGGCCATGTCGAACAGTAGGTCTTCACGCACCATGCCCATCAAGTCGATACGAGCATAACGGACGTGATCTTCGGGGTTGTTCTCACCCCAACGCGTACCCATATAGCAGTTGATCGCGTAGAGACCCTGAGCAACGGCGCCGGAGCGGTTGATGTTGGCCTTCTCGGCGATGACGATCTTTTTGTCCTGACCCCAGAATCTGGCTTCCCAGGCGGCACCGGTTCCACCCAGGCCCGCACCGGCGACCAGGATGTCGATACCATCTTCGATGATAGTTTCGTATGCCATCAGTAGTACACTCCTTCCATCATTTTAAGGCCGTTGGATTTCAAGGTATGCAGATCACCATCATCCAGGCGGATATACTTCGGCTCGTTATAGAGCAGCTGGCTGTCACGCATCTCTTTGGAGGGACCGGAGACGTCTTTAAGCTGAGGAATGTGTTTACCCCAGGGCTTGGTGGTGATAGGCGCCAGCAGGTTGAGATCCTTCTTGCCGTTGCGGAACTTGATCCGCCAGGCAATGACACCCTTCTCCTCGTCGCGCACCGCACGCACCGAGTGGCCCAGCGGAGCGAAGTCTGCATAGCCGCGCACATCGATGGCATTCATGGGGCAGGCTTTGACGCAGGAGTAGCACTCCCAACACATATTGGGTTCAATGTTGTAGGCGCGCCGGTAGGTCGTGTCGATATGCATGATGTCCGATGGGCAGATATCGACACAGTGTCCACAACCATCGCATCGGGTCATATAGGCGAAAGTTGGCATGGTATACCTCTTCTAAATTTCGTTAATGGTTGGAACAGCTCAGTAGTGACGGGGTTTCTCACGTTTGATACCACGCCCCATATCAGGCGGGGTGCTGCCCATGTATTCCGGAATGTCGGGAAAGCGCTTCTGCAGTTCGGGATCGGACAGATCGCCGGTTTCCGGCAGGTTCTCACGGGAGCCGTCAGCCTTGGTGACGCGTTTCTGGTAGGCGGCAGCCGGTTTGAAGAACATGTGAGCGAACTTGGACCAGAAAACAGTGCTGAACAACACGGTGCTGGAGAGCAGGAACAGAGCAAACAGAACCATGTTGGAGGTCAAGGACCAGAGCAGGCCGAATCCGGTCGTTCCCATCAGGGAGACGATGAAGATGTCGGCACGAACCAGCGGAAAGAGGGAACGACCTTCGGACGCAACGTCAACACGCAGGGAGAACCAGAAAATGGCACCACCAACGGTCACTGCCAGAGCACTCAGGTGCCAGAGGAAGGTGGCCAGTCCGGGGGCTTCACCGCCATCAGCATAACCGAAGATCAAGATGATCGTGGTGACGATGAAGGTGATGAAACCATACATCTTCATCAAGTGAGCCAGACGACGGGTGGGGTTGCAGAACTCCGCGGAGGTCATGATATCAACCAGGAGGGTCTGGATCATGATGGAGAATTTGTCGCCACCGCCCAGTTCACGGACTCTGTTCTTCTTGGACTTCTCGGCGTTCTCAAAGAAGTATTTGGCGCTCTTCTTATGAATCACATCCAGAATGGTTCCGCCAATAACCAGGAGGAACATCACGATCACATACGTCTTCATCGCAGCGGGTGGGATGAGAGACGCAAGCTCTGAAAAAGGGTTGTGGGCAAACATCAAATTGACCTCCTGACACGGTAGTTCATCCAGTGTGGTATCTATTCACCAGTTGGTAGATTGGTAGCATGTAGTGTAGCGAGCATAATTGTGAATATTCGTCATCTCCTTATCAACCCCTGCATCAATATTTTTTTTCGGCAGAGAATTGACATGGGATAAGTCCATTGAGAACAATGACTTTCACCAGGATCTAAAAGCACCCTGAACGGAAGGAGAAACTCCCCGTGCTGCAAATGCATCGCATTTGAACGCCACCTCTCCTCACTCCTGAAACGGAACGCCTCCGGCGTGCACGTTTCTCCCCAAGAGGAGGGTGTGCAGTAGTCACTCGTATGAATTTATAGACGATTCACGAGCTATTCACGCGGGGATCATACCACGCCCGAACCGATGTTACATGGGAAAGCAACACCCAGGGCGCAACTTTTTTCCCAGCTACTCACAGCGATGGTGTGGCAAGCATGCAATCATGAATCAATACCCACTCTTTTCAACACTCTTTCATCAAAGGTTGAAAACGTCTTTTCAGAATGGAAGAATAGGCGCCACATCCACCGAACCCCTGGATCTACCGAAATCACCCCCGGACGGGTGTGTGTTCCGGGTTTTTCCTGCGGTATTCGTCTTTTCTATTATGAACGAGGTGTCACATGAGTGAGCAGAAATCCCGCCCCAAGGTTCCGGAAGGCAAAACCGAATATCTGACCACGCGCCAGTTGCCGCCCGACGCTAAAGGGTTTGTCGGTTACGAGACCATCTGGGTGCCCTGGCAGAAAGCCGTTGAGTACAAGACTCCCAAAACGCCGTGAGCTGTCTCTCACCGGCATAATCGAGAGCGTCGAGCAGCCTCGGCTGAACACCCTCTGTGATCCGGGTGCTGCACATTGAATCTCTCGACTGGACTCTCCCTGATCGGTTCCAACTCCACGGTTGCCGATCAGGAGAGTTTCCCAGGTACCTGTTTCATTCTCCCTTCCGCTTTCATTCTCCCTTCGACACTGCGCACGTAGTTACCTCTCCCATTCTCTTGCCGACATACCGGAAACCGGGCCTCCAACAGGTGTGTTCATTCATCACTTGACGTCAGAATCTCTTTGATTCACAGT
>JADGBX010000353.1 GCA_015231265.1 Magnetococcales bacterium
TGTGAGGTTAACCGCATTGGCACAACCGGCAATCACCAGAATGGCAAAGGGGTAGTAGAGCCAGCCCAGTGAGATATCCAGATCCTTGATCAGCGGCAGGGCAAGTCCGCCGAAGAGGGAGCCGTCCGACTGCCATTGCAGAATCCAGGCAACCAGAAGCGAGATCATAATCTGTAGTGAGATCCGGGTGCGGGCGGAGACCCCCTTGGGGTCGCGCAGCACTACTTTGCGCATATCGTCCCAGAAACCGATGATGCCGAATCCCAGAGTCGTGAAGAGGACCAACTGGATGTAGATGTTGCTGATGTCGGCCCAGAGCAGTGTGGGAATCACCAGCGCCAAAAGGATCAATGTTCCCCCCATGGTGGGGGTGCCGGTCTTCTCCAGAATGTGGCGTTGCGGGCCATCTTCACGGATCGGCTGGCCCTTCTTCTGCAACCGTTGCAGCGTCCGAATCAGCCACGGCCCCACCACGAAGGAGAGCACCAGCGCCGTCAATACCGCTCCGATGGTCCGAAAGGTGATGTACTTGAACAGATTGAGCGCGGACCAGTATTTGGAGAGCGGGTAAAGATAGAGATACAGCATAAGAAACTCAGTTCGTAAGATCGTTGACGATGTGTTCCAGGCGCATGCCCCGAGATCCTTTGACAAGTACCACATCGCCCGGTTTTAGCTCGGGAGTGATGGTGCCGATCAGATCAGCCGGGGTGGCGGCGTGCCAGCTTTGAATATCGTGCTCCTTCTGAAGAGCCTCATGAAGTTCAGCCATCAGCGGGCCGGTGGTGAAGACGCGTGCAATGCCCTGACGCCGAATCTCCGTGGCGAGTTCTCGATGCAGTGCCGACCCCTTCGGTCCCAGCTCCAGCATATCCCCCAGCACCACCACCCGCTGTTCCGCATCACAGAGATAGGAGAGCCCCTCCAGCGCCATGGTGACGGCGGCAGGGTTGGCGTTGTAGGTGTCGTCCACCACGGTCCACCCGCCATCGGTGGTGGTGAGTGAGCCGCGCCCCTTGGGGGTGGTGAACGCTTCCAGACCCCGTTGGATATCCTCCTGGCGGGCGCCTGCAAGACGGGCCACTTCCGAGGCTGTGAGGGCGTTGAGAATGGTGTGGCTGCCCATGGCGTTCAGGGTGATGGGAAAGGGCTCTTCATCCCGTCGATGCAGCGTGAACTGCGTGCGGTGGCCGCTGCCCATGGCGTGGCAGCCGTGAAGATCCTCCCCCTCGTCCAGTGTGCCGTTACAGAGTGTGGGACCGGAGAATGTATGGGTCGGGCAGGGTGACACGCTTCTGAACAGATCGGTAAATGGACTATTCCCCGGAATGACGGCATGGCCATCAGCCGGTAGATTTTCAAGCAACTCCGCTTTGGCGCGGGCGATGCCCTCCAGATTCTCAAAACCGGCCAGATGGGCGGCGGCGATGGTGGTGATGGCACCGATGGAGGGTTTGGCAATCTTGGCGAGATCGTCGATCTCTCCGGGGCCGCTCATGCCCATCTCCAGAACCAGAACCGTGCAGCTCTCCGGCATGGCGAGAATGGTCAGGGGCAGGCCGATATGGTTGTTGAAATTGCCTGCCGTTGCGTGAACCGCTTCACCGAACCGCTCCATCAGACAGAGCCGAGTCATCTCCTTGACCGTGGTCTTGCCGGCGGATCCGGTGATGCCGATGGTGAGTGGATCGATTCGATCACGCCACGCTGCGGCAAGATGGCCAAGGGCGACCAGGGTGTCCTCCACCAACAGCAGGGGCAGAGGCGGGGGGGTGTCGGGAATCCGGTGCACAAGGGCGGCGGCGGCTCCGGCCTCTGCCGCTTGATGCAAAAAGGTGTGGCCGTCGAAGGTGTCCCCTGCGAGGGCGATGTAGAGTGCACCGCTGGTGAGCGTTCGGGTGTCGGTGGAGACGCCGTTCAGCACAGAGTTGCCCCGAAACGCCGGGTGCTCTTCAGGGAGGCATCGGGCAGTGGTCGCCTGCCGTACGAAATCGAGAGTGAGTGCCATCAGTCATCATCCTGGCAGTGATATCCGAGCGTTGCAAGTGCGCTCCTGGCAACGGCAGCATCATCGAAAGGGGTGGTGCCGTCGGCACCGATCTGTACCGTTTCGTGACCTTTGCCCGCCAGCAACACTGCATCGCCGGGTTGGGCCATTTCAATGGCTGTCGCAATCGCTTCGGCTCGGTCGCCGATCTCGCTCAGAGAGGTGGAGATTTCCGCTTCGGCAGCCTCTTTGTAGCCGTTTATGATCTGACGCCGTATCTCTGCGGGACTCTCGGTGCGTGGGTTGTCGTCGGTGACCACGGCGTGATCAGCGTATCGAGCAGCGAGTGCTCCCATCTGTGGGCGCTTGCCGTGATCTCGATCACCGCCGCATCCGAACAGAACGATCACCCGCCCCTTGGTGATTCCGCGTGCCAAAATGAGTAGTCGTTCCAGTGCGTCGGGTGTGTGGGCGTAGTCCACGGCTACGGCAAAAGGGTGTCCGCAACGGATCGGTTGCAGTCGACCGCGTACTGCCGTGAACCGTTCCAGTCCCGTGACGATCTCCTCTATCGAGGTGCCGACGCCTCGGGCAATGGCAGCGGCAGCCAAGGCATTGGCAACATTGAAATCACCGGGAACCTGAAGTCGAACTGGATGCGCATCACCCTCAACCCGAAGGGTGAGGAACGAACCGCTCCAGGTGTGGCGACAGTCGGTCGCTGTCAGCAGCTCGGTGGTGCCCTGGATCTGCTCCTGTCGCGTGGAGAAGCCGATGATGGGGTATCGGGAACCGATCTCCTCCACCAGACGGCGACCCCATGGATCATCCAGGTTGATCACCGCCCGTTCCGGGGTGTGATCGAGAAAGAGTCTGGCTTTGGCGGCAAAGTAGTGCTCCTCATCACCGTGATAGTCCAGATGATCGCGGGTGAGATTGAGAAACGCCGCCACATGCCAGGGAAGTCCGTGGACCCGTTCTTGATCCAGAGCGTG
>JADGBX010000354.1 GCA_015231265.1 Magnetococcales bacterium
CTCAAACTCCGGCAGGGTCCCCGCACCCTGCACCCGAACAGTTTAAAGGCCACACATTGAACGGCCACACATTGAACAGCCACGTCAACAGAGGAACCACACCGAACAGGCACCGAATATCGATGCCGATTGACACAGTGACGCGCATGCTCGAAAAGAGCCTTGATCCGATGCCGCTTTTTGCTCTACAACGACAGCGGAATCGGCTTATGGAGTGAAAAGAGTAACCCATCGTGACGAAATTCGCGTAGAATTCTCTCATGACCGGTGCCGATCAACGCGTGTAAGATGGCGTCGATTGAGGAAGGGTGATCGGCAGAGATCCTGACCCGAACGAAGGAGCAAACACGCATGAAACGCACGGCACTCTTAGCGGTGATGATCGTCCTGATCGCCGTGTCGACCGGGCTGCCCGGACGGGTTTCCGCCAAGACGCTGCCTCTTGCCACGGTGGAGTTTCCACCATTCACCACCATGCATAACGGCCATGTAACCGGTGTTTCCGCTGAGATCATACGCACGGTTCTTGCGCGTATGGGCTACACTCCCGAGTTCCGTCTCTTTCCTACCAAGCGTGCACACGCCATGGCCTCCAGTGGCCAACTGGCCGGTCTCTTTACGATCACCAGCAATGCCGAGCGCGAAAAAGCGTATCATCTGACGCAACCGCTGGCGGTAATCAGAGATGTCTTTTTCAAGAGGAAGGATCAACCGCATACTTGGCGCACCATGGCCGATCTCGCCCCGTTCATCATCGGCGCGACCCGTGGATACAACTACGCTCCGGTCTTTCTGAAACCCTTACGGCAGGGGCAGTTCAGATCCGACCTCATTCACTCCAATTCTCCGGAGTTGCAGCATCTGCGCAAGCTTAAAAGCGGCCGCATCGACATGGCGATCTGTGAAGTCTCGGTGTGTACGCACCTCATCAAAACCCACGCCCCGGAGTTCGACGCTCTGGACTACATTCCGCGTTCCATCGGTGCCGTGCGTCCATTTCATCTCGGTTTTTCACGAAAATGGCCCGGAAGTGAGGCGTTGGTACGACGATTCAATCAGGAACTACAACAGTTGGAACACGAAGGGGCGCTGGCCACTATCTATGCGTCCTTCGGGATTCTCGAATCCCAGCAACGCTGAATGCCCCGTTGACGTCACTCTCACGACAGGAGACCGATGCTCTTCTCCTTTTCCGATAGATCGCTGCGAAAAAAGCAACCGCTCGCTTTTCGGCTTGTGCTCCTAATTCTGCTATTCAGCTCGTTCGTAACGCTGATTGCCACCTCCGTGCAGCTCTTGATTGAGTATCGGACCGACCTGGGTCAGATCGAATCACGCCTGAACGATATCTCCAACACGCACCTCAAGGCGCTTTCACAGAGCGTGTGGGACTACAATGACGCCCAAACCGACTCTCTTCTGCAGGGTCTGAAACAGCTTCCGGATATGGCGTGGCTCGTGATTCGTGATACCCGGGGAGAGATCATTGCCAGCGTGGGGGACCCCTCCTTCTCCGGCGAGCGCATCAAACGCAGCTACTCTCTTCGTTTTCAAGACATCAACGGCGACACCCACACTCTGGGCGAGCTGGAGATCGTCGCCTCTTTACGGCACGTTCATCAGCGCTTGATGGACAGGGTGCTGATCATTCTGGGCAGCCAGGGGGTCAAGACCTTTCTCGTTTCGAGTTTTATCTTCTTTCTGTTTCACCATCTCGTCACGCGCCATCTGCAACACCTTGCCCACGTTGCCGGCCACATCGATATCACCGCCCGGGACCGACCACGCGTGGAATTTCAACGACCGGCGCACCAGTATCATGATGAGCTGGATCAGGTCGCCAATGCGTTGAACGGAATGTACGAACGATTGCAAACAGACATGCAGAAACGGGCCGAAATCGAGGCGGCCCTGCGCCAGAGCGAAGAGCGCTATCGCCGGTTGGTGGAGAAGGTGAGTGGTGGCTATATCTTCTACTCCCATGGACTGGATGGTGTCTTCACGTTCGTCAGTCCCTCGGTAGAGCGCATCCTGGGATATACTCCGAAACAGTTTCTCATCCACTTTGCCGAAACCTTGACCGACAACCCGATCAATCAAAAGGTTAGCTACTATACCGGACAGTGCGCAGCAGGTATTCAACAACCGGACTATCTGATCGAGGTGTATCACAAAAAAGGCACCATTCGCCTGCTGGAGATCTCGGAAACGCCGACGTTCAATGAGCAGGGGGAGGTGATATCCATTGACGGCATTGCCCGTGACGTTACCGACCGGCGGCGTGTGGAGAAGGCGCAAAAAGAGAAGGAGGTGGCCGAAGCGTCCAACCAGCTGAAGAGTGAATTTCTCGCCAATATGAGCCACGAGATTCGCACACCGATGAACGCCATCATCGGGCTGACCGATCTGGCGCAGCAGCACTACGACAGTGATCCGAAGCTCAATGATTATTTGAAAAATATCTCCATATCCTCACATTCGTTGCTCCGCATTATCAACGATATTCTCGATTTTTCGAAGATCGAAGCCGGGAAACTGGAGCTGGAGCAGTCCGATTTTCTTCTGAGTGATGTCATCGAACAGCTTGCAAACCTTGTACGCATTCAGTTGGCCGACCGGCCTGTCGAGGCGATCCTCTGCGCCTCCCGGGAGTGCCGGTACCGGTTACGTGGTGACGCATTGCGCTTGGGGCAGGTGCTTGTCAACCTCGTCGGTAACGCCGCCAAGTTCACCGAAGAGGGGGAGATCGAGCTGCGTGTCGAAACCACCAAAAGAGAGGGGAACCGAATCACGTTGGCGTTCTCCATTCGAGACACCGGCATCGGCATGACCGAGCAGCAGGTCGATACACTCTTTCAAACCTTCACCCAAGCGGACAGTTCAACGACTCGGCGGTATGGCGGGACCGGGCTGGGCCTCTCCATCTCCAAGAGTTTGGTTCAGATGATGGAGGGAAGGATCGGGGTCACCTCCC
>JADGBX010000355.1 GCA_015231265.1 Magnetococcales bacterium
GTTATCTTCGAATATATCGAGGTCTTTTATAATCGTCAGAGGAGGCATTCAACTATTGGATATCAATCTCCAGAAAACTATGAGCAGCAGTTCTCGAACGCTGCATAAAAAAGTGTCCGGAAAACCGTTGCCACATCACCATTCTCCTTGCTGTATTCAGATAACGCGATTTCGCGCCGATGGGCCCTTTCCACGCAGGTGCTCGGGCAAATTGGTGTCCGGGGGTAGAATGTTCGCTGGGGTACCGCAATTCACGGCTTGTTTCAGTGCGTTTAGCATGACATCATCAAGCGGCATGCCTGCCCGAAAAGAAAGCTCCAGCAGGGCGAGGTAAAGCCCGCGATCCAATGGCAGGGTGACGTTCCTGCATCCTTTATCCGTCATGGGTAAAACTCCTTTTCCATTCGGCGACGGTGAACGGCCCTTTCCATACGCTGCCTCTAGGGTGTCCCAAGATGCGCTTCCCATGCAGGCGTGCGTGGACGGCAATCCAGAGCTGAAAGAGCTCCTCGCTCGCTGCCGAGAAAGGGGAGTGCTCGACCGTTGCCAGCCCGCGCCCGAAAGCAGCCGCATTGCCCACCCTCTGGAATACTGGAGGCCAGAGGTAGTGGTTGCTCTGCGATAGCTCTTCCGCCGCCTCTTTCGCGATACTCGTGCCCGGACTGGCCTTGTTGATGACCAGCACATAGTCCACACCTATGCGCTTTGCGGCATCGACGGTGTCGAAAGCTGCCCAGAGGTCGGCCATGCTCGGCTGGACAGGGATGACCACCAGGTCTGCCAGCCGCATCGCCGATTCCACGACCCTGGTGTACCCTGGGGGCGTGTCTATGAAGGTATACTTCATCCCCTTATCTCGGAGCATCCTGAGCATGGTCACAGGCACGAGGTTCGTGTTCAGCTTGATGAAGTGGGGCCAGTGCTTTTCCCGAACGTTCCACCACATGTCGATCCCCTTCTGCGGGTCCTGGGTCAGGATGGCCACCTCGAGGTCTTCAATCTCTGAATCGGGCCCTTTGTAGCCCGAAGCTAAGACTGCCAGGTTCGCTGTTAGTGTCGTCTTCCCCACGCCTCCTTTTCTGGCAGCGAGTACGATGGTCTTCATTCCGATGTCTCCTTCACTAATGCCTAACGCTGTGCATGTGCACGAACGTTTGAGGAACTGTTCCTCATTCATATGTTCGTGGTTTCGGACGTGGGGGTGCGGGACGGCAACAGCATGTGCTCGTTGGGGGGTGTCACCTTGGGGGTTTAGTTTAGGGAACGAACGACCAAAACGACCGGATTGGTTTCAATCGCGGTCATGTGGTCATTACGGTCGTTTCCTTGGCAGAGAGAAAGACGGGGGTTGGTTCCGAACAGCCATGGTGCAGGGTTCGTCCCGTCTCTTCCACGCGATCATTGGTCATGCAGCTCCGATGGGAACGACGCAGCGTGTAGTCTGTCCCTTCACCTTTTTCTTCTCGATGCCATACCAGATGCTGTTCTGTGAGCTGATCGCCTCAATGGCGCCCAAGATGGCAGACTCTACACGGCGGGGGATTCGGCTGCTATTCATTTCGCCCCACTCCTCGGGAATGATGGAGTCATGCTGCCCGATGAGCCCTCTAGCAACGTTGGCAAGTGTTGTGGTGTCCGAGTCTCCGATGATCATCTCGATGCGATCCACCAGCTCTTCAAGAAAGGGATCCACATCTCCCTCTGTGTCATCCATCTCGCCCGCTTCGGCATCATGCTCGACGAGAATACCCACTGGGTCGCTGCCCGGCACCTCTATCGACTCCTGCCTCAGGAGAATGAAGTCCACCCTGGTGGGGCTGTAGTTGCTCTTGGACGTGTCAAGTCGCAGGTAGCGGTCCCCGTCGCTGTTATCGATGCCCATCTTCTTGAGGTCATCCGGTTTCGCAACGCAGAGGGACTCCATCCCGCGGCTGACCCCAGATATGGCGCTTGCCCCACGGGCGGAGTGCTGCTCGCCAGGTGCCTCGGCTTTGACGTTGTGGTGGACCAGGTGGACGGCGCTGCCCGCAAGCTCCGCCACCTGCCGGAAGACGTTCATCACGCCCCGGGCCTGCTCGTTCAGGTTCTCAGCCGCGATCATCGCGTCCTGAAGCGGATCGATGAATATGACATCCACGTTGTTCGATTTCGCGAAGGCCGTGATCGACCAGCCGTACGGCGTCATCTCCACCTTGCCGCTCTCATCGGAGTACTTGGCGAACACCGGGTCTGAGCCAGCATTTTCCCGACGCGCCTCAGAGTCCGACCGGGTATCATCTCCAAGCCCGGGAGGCATGAATGTCGCAAGACTCATCTCCTCCTGTCTTCTGCCGCTGATCAGAATATTGCCCAGGGCTTTCTCTTCGTCGATGGAGAAATAGTGGCAGATGCCGCGGACCCGTCGCATGATCTCCTCTTGTGCCTCTTCCATGTTGATATAGAGGACCTTCACAGGTTTCAGGGCGCGCGCCGACCCCCACTCCATGCCCGACGCGAGTATAACGGCCATCTGGAGCCCATACCCCGTCTTGCCGACACCCGATGTGCCATGGAGCATTGTCACCTTCCTGCGGATGATGTTGCCGTACGAGATCCAATCGATTGGCTTGCACGCCTGGGCGGACAGGTGGAGTGCCGAGACGGGCTCACTGCCGATTCCCTTGAGGTACATTTTGGCTTTCTGGATCAGTTTTTCCTCGGCTGCTCCCGCATCCCGTCCCCCTGAGTTCTTTGATGCACTCTTCTGTTTTGTGGCGATGGAGCCTATGGGCTTGACTCTCGACATGACATTGTTCGTTCTAGCGAGAAAACTATGAGCAGCAGTTCTCGAACGCTGCATAAAAAAGTGTCCGGAAAACCGTTGCCACATCACCCTTACCGAAAAAACGTCCAGGACGATTCTGAACGACCACGCTTTCGAACGGGGTCATGAGGCCACCAGTAGATGTTGGTCG
>JADGBX010000356.1 GCA_015231265.1 Magnetococcales bacterium
AGAGAGGGTAATGCCCGGAATGCCTGCATAATGTGCATGTGTGCTGTGTAATGCATCATCCGTGACACATAAATGTGCAAGGAAGCGGTTGCGTGCAGCATGTTTGATCTGGATTAACGGAAAAGGAGATGGGGAACGTGGGCGAATTCAAGAAACGGAACATCATCGATATCGCTGAATTCGACCGCAAACTCGATGAGATTCGAGCTAAAGTCGAGTCATCGCCATCCAAAGGGGTGCGGCAGGAGCTGCTGGCTCTGTTTCGCAATACCCTGGAGAAGGGGCGGGAGCATCTGCGCAAGTGTCATCTGCAAGGGGCCTCGGGCAAGTTCATCGTCCGTGGCCACAGCCACTTGATGGATGTTCTGCTGCAACGTCTGCACACCTTGGCGCGGGAGATCAACCTGATGAATGCAGGGGGGGAGGAGGAGACGTCGGACACCCCCAAAAAGCATCTGCCGCTGTTGCAGCGTCTGGCGCAGGCAATCCAGGCGCGTCGGGATGCCCGTTCTGCTCGTGAAGATTTTGTTTTGATCGCTATCGGTGGTTATGGCCGTGGCGAGTTGGCGCCCTACTCCGACATCGACCTGCTCTTTCTGCTTCCCGACGAGATTCGCCCTAATCTGGCCATGCGTGTGGAGTCGATTCTCTATTTTCTCTGGGATCTCGGACTGGAAGTGGGGCATGCGGTGCGCTCGATTCCCGAGTGTCTGGAGCATGCGAAAACCGATCAGGAGATCCGCACCACCATGCTGGAGTCTCGGTTTCTTGCCGGAGACGACGCCCTGTTCAACCGCTACCGCACCACGCTCTTCGACAGGGTGATCCATCAGGATCCCGACGCCTTTCTGCGGGAAAAACTGGTGGAGCAGCGCAAACGTCACGACCGTTTCGGCAACTCTCTCTTCTATCTGGAGCCCAATATCAAGGAGAACCCCGGCGGTCTTCGTGATATTCACACCTTCTTCTGGATCTCGAAATACCGTTATCGCGTCAACAAGGTGCGGGAGTTGATCGAGCCGGGCATCATTACCCAGGACGAGTACAAGGCGTTCATGCGGGCACGCAAGTTTCTCTGGCGGGTGCGCAATGCGCTCCACTATCGGGCCGGACGTCGGGACGACCGTCTCACTTTCAACCACCAGATCGAGATCGCCGAGGAGTTCGGATATCGTGACCGGGCCGGTGGAATGCGTGGGGTTGAGCTGTTCATGCGCCGCTACTATCAGGTGGCGAAGCAGGTGAGTCAGTTGTCGGGGATCTTCCTTCAGAAATATATGGAAGAGGCCCGCACCATCCAACCCAACAGCCATCGACAGCTGGAACATGGCTTTCGATTGGTCGGTGAGAAGATCACCCTGACCGATCAGGACGCGTTCTCCAAGAATCCCATTCTGATCATGCACCTCTTTGCTTTGGCCCAACGCCATCTCAAGGGGATCCATCCGGATACGATGCGTCAGGTTCATCTGAATCTCAACCGTATCAACCGCCAGTTTCGTCACAATCCGGAAGTCAACGAGATCTTTCTCAGGATGCTCGACGGCAAGCGGGCGGTGGCTTGGGTGCTCAATCGCATGAATACCAGCGGTGTTCTGGGCCGATTCATCCCCGAGTTCGGTCGGATTACCGGCCAGAGTCAGCACGACCTGTTCCACGTCTATACGGTGGACGAACACTCCATCCGGGCGGTAGAGGCCTTGCGGCAGATCAAGAACGGCAAGTTCACCGAAGAGCTGCCCATCTCCACCCGTCTCATGGCCAAGCTACGCAATCCCATCGTGCTCTACGTGGCGGTACTGCTCCACGATATCGCCAAGGGGCGTGGTGGCCAGCACGAGGTGAAGGGGGCGGTAGTCGCACGCACCGTCTGCAAGCGTCTTGGCATGACGCAAGCGGATACCGATCTGGTTTGCTGGCTGGTGCGCAGCCACCTGATCTTCTCAAGAACCGCCTTTCGGCGAGATATCAATGATCCGGCAACCGTTAGCAAGTTCGTTGATCAGATCGGGGATCAGCAGCGGCTCGATCTGCTGCTGCTGCTGACGGTGGCGGATATCCGCGCTGTGGGTCCGGGGATCTGGAACCCTTGGAAGGCCAATCTCCTGCGGCGCCTGCACGGTGAGGCGGAGATTCGTCTCGGCAAAGGGCTTTCCCAGCCCGAGGATTGGCACGAGCGTCTGGAGTTTAGAATCCAGGCCGTGTCGGAGATCATCACCACCCACGGCCACAAGGAGCAGCGTGTCCGCACCCATCTCGATCGCTTCTACCCCGGTTATCTGCTCACCTACTGTGCCGAGGATGTGGCGGATCACTTTCTCGCTCTTGAGCCGTTTCTGAATGACGATCTGGCGGTGGTGTTTCAATCCCATACAGACTCCCAGACGACGATTCTCCTGGTCTATACGCTTGATCAGGCTGGTCTGTTGGCCCGGATCTCCGGGACGCTCTCCGGTGCCGGGGCGAACATTCTGTCGGTGAATGCCCACACCACCAAGGATGGCATGATTCTCGATATCTTCGAGTTGCAGGGGAGTCGGGGAGGTGTGATCGAGAGCGATTACAAACTGAACCGTCTTCAGCAGTCGCTCAATGATGTTCTGACCGGACGCACCAACCCCGAACAGCTTATGGAGAAGACCGGCTTTGCTCCGTCAAAACCGGGTCCGTTCGAGGTGCCGACCACCATTGTCGTCGACAATAAGATGTCACCCCACTACACCCTGCTGGAAGTGACTACCCTTGACCGCACCGGGTTGCTCTACACCATCACCCGCGAACTGCAGTTGCGGGGACTTCAGATTCGTACCGCAAAAATCGCTACCTACGGGGAACGGGCGGTGGATGTCTTCTACGTACGGGATCTGTTTGGAATGAAGCTTGATGATGAACGGGTGGAGTCGGTCAGCCGTGACCTCACCCTTGCCATCGATGCATTGGGTGCCTGATTTGCT
>JADGBX010000357.1 GCA_015231265.1 Magnetococcales bacterium
CGGTTCTTGATAAAATCGGAAGCGGGATACCCGGTGATGGTCTCTACCATGTCGCTGATGTGGACCATGGTCCAATCCGTGTCCATCCGGCAGCGATAGATGATGCCCGGAAGGTTTCCAACCAGCTCTCGGAACCGTTTTTCACTCTCCTGGAGTTTGTCTTCCACCTCCTTGCGATCGGAGATGTCCCGCCAACTTGAGCGGCTCTGTTGGACGGCGCCCGACTCGTCCCGCACGGCGCTGACGTTGAGCATCACCGGGATGCCCTGGCCGTTCTGTCGCTGCAACATCAGCTCGGCGTTGACAACGGAACCGGTGGTTACGAACGACTGAAACGCCTTCTTGACGTCGGCCATGCAGTCACGGTGATAGAGATCGAAGATGGGACGACCGACAATCTCCTCCTTGGTGTAGCCCAGCTTTTTCGCCAGGGTTAGATTGCACTGCTTCACCGTTGCCGATTCGGCATCCACGGAGGCGTACATGTCCGGGGCGTTGTCGTAGAGATCCCGGTACTGCTCCGCCAGTTCGTTGAGCCGGATCTGATGATCTCTCAGCTCGCGGGATATCTCGCGTCTGACCTGCAACTCCTGTTGAAGCCGGGCGTTGAGCGCCTCCGACTCCTGCTTTCTCCGAAACAGCTCCAGAAACAGCGTCACCTTGGCGAGAAGGATCTGTTCATCGATCGGTTTTTCGATGTAGTCGATGCCACCGGCCTCATACGCCATCATCCGGTGCAGATCATCGTTGAAGGCGGCGGTGAGAAAGACGATGGGGATATCTCTGGTCTCCTCCACCGACCGGACCATGCGCGCCACCTCGTAGCCGTCCATGCCCGGCATGTCTACATCAAGCAACAGCAGGGCGAATCGGTGTTGGGTAATCTCAATCAGCGCCTCATTACCGCCCGCCGCCGTGATCACCTCGGCATCGATAGTGGCAAGCAGCATCGTGAGTGCCGTGCGGTTGGCTGCTTGATCATCGACTACCAGAATCCGGGGCTGCTCCATCGTCTTCATGGGGATACGGTCTCCGGGTTGGAACCCCGCTCGATCCGCGCTCCTGCCGCCGTCGTGAGGGGTTGAATTCTGTTATCTATGGTGTTGAATTCATTTGTATAAAAAATAGTCATCGGCCTGGTCATCCGCGGCCGGGTCTGCGGCGTGCCTCCAGATGCGCAAGCACTCGCTTCTTCAACTCTGCCGATGGCGCCGGCTTCTTGAATACCGGAATCCCGTCGGGAAGACCACCTCGTTGGTCGATCTCCTGCTGATCCAGCGAGGAGATAACGATGATGTCGATGGTGCTGTAATGGGCATCGGATCTGAGTACGCGAATCATTTCGCATCCGTCCATATTGGGCATCTTCAAGTCCGAAATGACGATATCGGGATTCAACCTGCCGATCTGCAGCAGCCCGTCGAACCCATTCTCCGCCGTTATGATATCGAATCCGGCCTGCCAGGAGCGCAGAGTGCCGAGCAGATACTCCATGAAGACCGGATCATCTTCGACGATGAGGATCTTTGCCGTCTCCGGTTGCGGGTCCTGGGCCATGTCGGCGTTCCACTCATCAAGCAGCGACTCCACCGACTCCCGGGTGATGCGGCGGTGCCCTCCCGGAGTCCGCATCGCTTTCAGCACCCCTTTATCCACCCAACCCTGGATGGAACCACGGGCCACCCCGAGCCGTTTCGCTGCCGCCGTGGTGGTGAGTAGATTACCGGATTTCTTCAGCATGTGACCCTCGAAGACCCTAATTGGAGGCTGATACCATGGCTTCAGTGTATCTGTTTTTTAGATTCTGTCAAATTTATTAAATTTGCATAATTTGACAAATAGAGAGCGTGCCATCCTGCACTCTGCACGATGAGAGGGGGGCGTTATCTACTGTGGGGTGAGAAAGTAGGGATAAATCAGAGAGAGGCCGGACCCCGACACGTGGCCAGGCTCCAGAGGTAGGGGCCGATCTGGTCCAGCCAGATCACTCTGTCCGGGATGAGTCGCTCCAGCACCGCTTCGGGCATGGTCGCCGCTTCCGCCGTGCGGGGTTCCTGCACCAGGATGCAACCACCGTTTTTTTTGATCTCCACGGCTCCCACCGCTCCGTCACTGTTGGCACCGGTCATCACCACCCCGATCAGATCGGGACCGTAGGCGCGGGCGGCGCTGCTGAAGAGAGGATCGATCGCCGGACGGGAGAAGTACACCTGTGGCCCGTGGGAGAGGCGCAGATGGCCGCTCTCATCGACGAGAAGATGGTTGTCCGGCGGGGCGATGTAGACATGGCCGGGCAGGGGGCGCTCGCCGCCGCGGGCAAAGGCGATGGTGAGCGGCGAATGGGCGTTGAGTGAGGTGATCAGGTAGTCGTCACTGTCGGAGGCGTGATGACGCACGACGAGAATCGGAATGGGGAAGTCGGCGGGCAGGGGATCCAACACCGCATGCAGCGCTTCGAAGCCCCCTTGCGACGTGCCGATCACCACGGCTCTCCAGTGGCATCCCCTCTCCCTGCGTGATTCAATCGTCATGGTGGTGCCCGATCGTTCGATTCCTGCGCCTGTCGTGCCGTGCGTCTGCACCTGTCGTATCGTGCACAAGTGGACGGTTCAAACGGTGAAACGCTCTTTTGTAACATGGACCGGAGCCGTGGTCCCTGTCATTCTGTTTGTAAAAAAGAGTATGCCACTTGCTCAAGATCAAGGGGGATCGCGTTCGAACACTCTATCCTGACCGTCTCCGCGCCGGTGCCGTCGACGACTGGCCGTGGAGAGGTGGCGAGAGGGACGGACCGCGGCGAGTGGGGTGAGTCGTGAGGAGCCAATGCGATGGGACGAGTTTGCCTCACCATGGAACATGCAACGGATATAACAGAGACAACGGTGCCCACGCGGCCCGCCATTCTGATCGTCGATGATCGTCAGGAGAACATCATCGCCCTTGAAGCGCTGCTT
>JADGBX010000358.1 GCA_015231265.1 Magnetococcales bacterium
TGTGGTCACACACCCCGTCAGCGCTGCCGCAGCGTCGAACAGACGGCCCACACCGTGACTCTCGACGCTGTTGACGCCCCGTTCCCAGGCAAGACGCAGCAGAGGATCCGACGGGGGGGCATGGGACCAGCTGTGCTCCGCCTGCCAGCAGAGCGCCTGGGCGCTGCGCCACGGCTCCAGAGCGACGCGATCACCGCCGACAAGGCGGAGAGGTCGGAAGGAGGCGACCCGTCGCCACGCTCCCGGAACCCCCAACAGCGCCTCGCCACCCCAGAGCGTTCCATCCGGCCCCAGTCCGATCCCATCCCAGGTGAAGACCAGCGCTTCCCCCTCCTCCTGAACCGTCTCCAGACCACTCTCCAACCACCATGCGCTGGCGTGGGCGTGATGGTGCCAGACGGCACCGTGCTCCTTATTCCTTTGGCTGTGCGCCTGCTGCACGGCCCAACGACTGGAGGGGTAACCGGGATGAGCGTCGTGCACGATGCGTTGCACCTCGACACCGTAGAGGGCTTGCAGATCCTCCACAACCCGCTGAAATGTCTCCTTCCCCCGCGGACTCTCCAGCGAGCCGATGTGCTGGGAGAGCACCGCCCGGTTTGCCCACGCCAGCGCCACGGTGTTCTTCATGTGGCCACCCACGGCCAGAACCGGCTGCCTGAGCGTGAACGGGAGTGTCCAGGAGAGAGGGGCACAGCCGCGACCGGTGCGCAAACGCCGCGCTCTATTATCAATTACCCGGTAGATGGGATCATCCGCCGGTCGGCGGATGGGCCGATCGTGATGCAGGAAACCATCGGCAACGCTATGCAGGCGCTGGGCGACATCTTCCTCTTCGATCAACACCGGCTCACCGCTGATATTGGCCGATGTCGCCAGCAGCGGCCTGCCGAAATCGTTTAAAAGCAGGTGGTGCAGCGGTGAATAGGGCAGCATCACGCCGATCTCATCGAGATGCGGCGCAATCTGCGGCGCCAGCGCCGTTTCGGGTCGCGCAGGCACCAGCACGATGGGCCGTTCCGGAGCCAGGAGCATCTGTTCATGAAGCGGCGTCGCCCTGGTGAGCGTTCGCACCCACTCCAACCCCGCCCTGCCGGTCATGGGCAGCAGGAGCGCCAGCGGTTTGTTGGGTCGATGCTTGCGCTGTCGCAGCGTCTTCACACTGTGTGCATTGAAGGCATCGCAACAGAGATGGTACCCCCCCACCCCCTTGATGGCGACGATTGCCCCCTTCTCCAAGGCGGTCACCGTTGCAGAAAGAGCCTCCTCACCCTGGCGATCACCCTGATCCGACACCCGGTAGGTGAGCCGTGGTCCGCAGACGGGACAGGCCAGGGGTTGGGCATGAAAACGGCGATCGGCGGGCGTATCGTACTCCGCCCGACAGGCGGGACAAAGGGTGAACGAATCCATGGCCGTATTGGGGCGATCATAGGGAAGGCGGTCGATCACCGTGAAACGAGGACCGCACTGGGTACAGTTGGTGAAGGGGTAACGGAAACGGCGCGCTTGGGGGTCGGCCATCTCCTCAAGGCAGTCGTCACACACGAACTGATCCGGCGGGACGTGGGCACGATCGGCAGAGCCGTCACGGCTGCTACGAATGGTGAAATCGGTCAGATCCGAATCCACTGCCTGATCCGCCACCATCACCGCATCGGGACGGGCCAGCGGCGGGGCCTTCAGCACGATATCGGCCTTGAACGCCTGCAATCGGTCGGCTCTCCCCTGAGCGTGAAGAACCACCTCCCCCGCCACATTGCAGACCCAACCCCGAATACCATGCTGCATCGCCAAGCGATAAAGAAAGGGGCGAAACCCCACCCCTTGCACCCGACCACCGACACGGATGGCACAGGCGTGCAGCACCTCCGGCAGGGCGTTACCATCGGTGACGGCAAGGGGGATCGGTTCAAGAGCGCTTGCCATAACCACCGGACCACCAGATGCGGCACGCCCCTTCATCGGAAACCATGCAGGGCCCCACAGGATGCCGGGGGGTGCAGGCGTCGCCATAGAGACGACAGCGGGAGGGGATCAGCTTGCCAAGAAGCACTGCGGCACAGTCGCACCCGGGCGGCATCTCTCCGCGCCTCTCTCGGGCGGCGGCGACGACCTCCGGATGACAGACGGCGGCATCGAAGGGAGCGAACGGTTCAGAAATATCATAGCCCGACTGCGGCAACACACCGATTCCCCGCCACGGCGCATCGACGATGGTGAACACCTGATCGATTATCCGTCGGGCAGAGGCATTGCCCTGGGGTCGCACCACTTGGGGATAGCAGTTATCCAGAAAGATGCGCTCTTCGATGATCTGGCGCACCGTCGAGTAGATCGCCGTCAGCAGCGATTCGGCGGTGAACCCCGCCACGGCAGTCGGAATCCCGTGCTGCTCGACGACAAAGGACCACTCGTCGCCACCCATCACCGAGGCGACGTGGCCCGGTGCGATCAGGGCGTCGAAACCCGGCGAATCGGACTGGAGAAGCGCTGCCACCGCCGGCCAGGTTCTGCGCCCCGACAGCAGCAAGGAGAGATTGGCCGGCATGCCCTGGTGCAGCATGGCTGCCACCGGTGCCATGGTGGTTTCGAAACCGGCGGCGAAGAACACCCCTTGCCGATCGGGATTGTCCAGCGCCCACGCCACGGCATCCTTTGGTGAGGCGATGGGGAGAATCTCACCACCCATGGCCCGAGCTTCCACCAGAGAACCGGCCTCACCGCGCGCCACATGTACCGGCACCCGCAGCATGTCGCCAAACGCCAGCAGCGTCACCCCCGCCTCCAGCGCCAACTGAATCGCGGCACGAATATCCTCTTCGGGACAGACGCAGACAGGGCAGCCGGGACCGGGAATGATCTCGATCCCCTCCGGCAGCAGGGAGCGCAGACCGCTCATGGTGACCGTACGTTCGTGGCCT
>JADGBX010000359.1 GCA_015231265.1 Magnetococcales bacterium
CATGGTCGTCCGCGCGGTGACGTAGTGACTGGCCGGAAAGAGCACCACCTCCGCCAGATCACCGAAGCGCTCACCGGTGAGCGGGTCCGCCTCGACGATGCGTTCGATGGTATCGCCGAACAGCTCCACCCGAATGATCCGACTCTCCTCATGGGCGGGAAAGATCTCCAACGTATCACCGCGCACCCGGAAGGTTCCCCGTTCAAAGGCCATATCGTTGCGTTTGTACTGGATGTCGATCAATTTACGCAGAAGATCCCGCTGATCGATCTCTTGATCCAGAGAGAGGGTGAGGCTCATCTCCTTATAGGCTTCCGGAGAGCCGATACCGTAGATACACGACACCGACGAGACAATCACCACATCGCGACGACTGAGCACCGACCGTGTTGCGGCGTGGCGCATGCGTTCGATGCGTTCATTGATGGAGGAGTCCTTTTCGATATAGGTATCGGTGCGGGGAACGTACGCTTCCGGCTGATAGTAGTCGTAATAGGAGACGAAATATTCAACGGCGTTATTGGGGAAGAACGCCTTCATCTCACCGTAGAGCTGCCCTGCCAGAGTCTTGTTGTGGGCAAGAATCAGCGTTGGCCGACCCAGTGCCTGAATCGTCTTCGCCATGGTGAAGGTCTTACCGGAACCGGTCACCCCCAGCAGTACCTGATCACGGGTTCTCTCCGTCAGACCGGAGATCAGGGATTTGATCGCCGCGGGCTGATCTCCGTTGGGCTCAAAGGGGGCAACCAGATCGAACCGGGCATTTTCCAGCGTCATCACCGACTCCTTCTACTTCCGGACTGTTGTCTTGAACGACTCCGTGCTAGATTGCCATTTTTCAATGTAATGGTGATGCAGTACAAGGAGAACTCATCGATGTCCCTGCTTTCCGAACGCGTACAAAACGTCAAACCCTCCCCGACGCTGGCCGTGGATGCCAAGGCCAAGGCGATGAAGGCGGCTGGTGAAGACATCATCGGTCTGGCCGCCGGTGAACCCGATTTCGACACGCCGGAGCATATCAAACAGGCCGCCATCGAGGCGCTGAACAAGGGACAGACAAAATACACCGCCGTGCCCGGCATCGTCGAGCTGAAGGACGCCATCATCGACAAGTTCAAGCGCGACAACGGCCTGGAGTACAGCCGCGATGAGGTGATCGTCTCGGTGGGCGGCAAGCAGGCGCTCTACAACTGGTGTCAGGCGACCATCGATCCCGGTGACGAGGTGATCATTCCTGCTCCCTACTGGGTCTCCTACCCCGATATGGTGGCTCTGGCCGGTGGCACGCCGGTGATTGTCGAAACCACCGAGGAGGAGGGGTTTCTCCTCTCCGCCGAGGCCCTTGAGAAGGCGATCACCGACCGCACCCGTTTCGTGGTGATCAACTCCCCTTCCAACCCCACCGGTGGCGCCTACACCGAAGCCGAGTTGCAAGCGCTGGGTAACGTGTTGCTAAAACACCCCCAGGTCTGGATCATCACCGATGATATCTATGAGAAGATCGTCTTTGATGGTTTTGTATTTACCGCCTTCCCCAAAGCGGTCCCCGAACTGAAAGATCGGACCATTATTCTTAATGGTGTCTCGAAGGGCTACTCCATGACCGGTTGGCGCATCGGCTACTGTGCCGGACCGGCGCCGGTGATCAAAGCGATGGGCATCATCCAGTCCCAGAGCACCTCCAACCCCACCTCCATCGCCCAGTGGGGAGCAGTGGCGGCGATTTCCGGCTCTCAAGAGTGTCTGAAACCGATGCTGGAGGCGTTCACCGAGCGGTGTCACTACGTGGTCGAACGCTTCAACACCATCGACGGCTTGTCGGTGCGCATGCCCCAGGGTGCGTTCTACGTCTATGTCAATATGGATGGCGTGCTCAATCGCAAGACTCCTGGTGGTGTCACCATCAGCAGCAGCATGGATTTTGCCGATTATCTGTTGGAGTCGGAAGGGGTAGCTGTGGTGCCAGGTGTGGCGTTCGGAATGGATCCCTACTTCCGGGTCTCCTTCGCCACCTCCATCGACACGCTCACCGAAGCGCTGAATCGAATTGAGAAGGGAATCGCCAAACTGGAGAAGTAAGAGGCGCCCCGACAGAACAGAGCGTCGGTCCCTTGGGTAAGTGGAGAAGCGGCACGGAATGCACCCCGTGCCGCTTTTTTTACTGTGGATTACGCCAGATCGCGGGTCAACCAGGTGACGTCGGACTTCACCAGGAAGTGCTGAATGCCGTATCGCGGCCCCTCGTCGGAGCCGGAGACGAACTGCACCCGGCTCATCATGCTCACCTCACCGGAGACGCCGGCGGTGAACTCGACGCAGAAGTATACATTGGGTTTCTCCTCCTGCCAGAACATCATCGGCATGGAGCGAATACTCACATCGGTGGGCACCGGAGAGCCGACGAAGTTGATGGTGCTCTGGAGAATGTAGGTGATGCCCATCAACTCGAAGCGCACCTTGATCGGCTGCCCCTTTTTGACGCACTCCACCAGATCTTCTCTCGCTTCCATGGGGCTGGAGCTGTTGCACACCTCCCGCCACTGGCTGCCGTCAGCGATCCAACGGTAGTACTCGTAGCGCCCTTTGCTGCCGGGATCGGTGGGCAGTTCCGAATTGGCGTGGATGGAGTCGCCGGTGAAACTGTGCCGGAAGAAACCGTGCCGATTGTCCGAGGCGTACATCAGAATCACCCCGTAGGGCCAACGGGCGCCCCAACTGCCATCCTGAAACATCTTGCGCTGGTTCTCCAGCGTCGCGGCCGCAGAGGTGTGGAACGGTTGAACACCGTAGGCGATGCCGTTACTCAGCGCCACCGAAGGCAGGGGGATCGACTCCTCATAGGAGCCTTCATGGAGACCGATGGTGATGTTCTGTCCACTGCGAACCGCGTCCAGCAACGCTTCGTGGGAACCGGTCAGAA
>JADGBX010000035.1 GCA_015231265.1 Magnetococcales bacterium
TGGTGCGTTTTCAGGCCAAACCCGAAGGGCTGGCGGCACGCCGGCGCGGTTTTGGGCTAATTGAGGACACGCCCTAGTCACCTGCCGCACACAAAAAAAACGGCCTCCTCTCACGATGAGGAGACCGTTGTTTCCCGTTAAGCGCTGTTCGCGAGCGCCTGTTGAACTGACCTGTAAGATACGGATCCAGAAGGAGGCTCCCTTAATGGAACGCCACAGACACGGTTCAACAACCGGGAACAGGGAACGCACTCCTTGACATCCGCCCGACATAACCAGTCAGTACAGAGGAATACGCTCCGAGAGTGATGAGTTAATAATAAATGGGAGAAAGCCCAGTGCGATCAGACACACGGCAATCAATCCCGTGACGATACAGCGGATGCACGAATCACTGCATCCCCGTTTACCCGAAGAGGAGTCTGGCATAGTGATCGCTCTCATTGCTCTGTTCCTTGGTAAAGAGGCGTGTGATCAGTCAAGCTCACCGGAGACCATCTCGTGCAGTTCGCACGCGACACACCACTCGGAAATACCTTCAATGACGTATTTGTTGCTCTCAACGTCATAAATTCCGTAACCAATTTCAGAGATATCGATTTTGTAGCGGTCCATGGTTTTCCCCTTTGCCATGTGTTTCCGAACAGTCCTCTATGCCGTCTTGTCTAGCGCGCTCAATCCAGCTCGCCGGAGACCATTTCGTGCAGTTCGCACGCTACACACCACTCAGCGATACCGACGATAACGAACCTGTTGTTCTCAACGTCGAAGATGCCGTAGCCATTTTCAGAAAAGTCGATTTTGTAGCGATCCATGTGCGTTCTCCCCAGTGAACGTTTGTGTGATCCGTCGTCGTGGTGATCTCTCATTTCAACCTGACGACTCTTTGCTGCGTTTGTTGAACATAAGAATATGAGAATATCCTGATATGGTCAATTAAGAAAATTTTAGTCTACCTATAATTATTTATAATATAGCGTTAATTTATTGATAAAAATAAAAAAAGCGCCGATATAATCAGCGCTTTTCTTGAAACCATTATTGACGAACAGAGCGTCAGAATGAGATAGCGTGCTTTTTGATCCGGTAAAGGAAAGCATCTCGGGTCAGGCCGAGAAGGCGTGCTGCCCGGCTGCGATTACCCCGAGCCTTACGCAACGCCTGCTTGATCATGTGCGATTCCATGGCGGAGAAATCGATACCGCTCTCCGGGAGCACGAAACCCCCGTGCCCCTGTATTTCTGAAAGGTCTTCCTCAACCGAGGTGCTGAACAACTCCTCCGGCAGATGCTCGGAGCGGACGATCTCTGCCGGGTGCAGAATCACCAAACGCTCACAGAGATTGCGTAGTTCGCGCACATTACCCGGCCAGGAGTGGTTGAGCAGCGTCGAACGACAGGCAGCATCGAGTCTCGGTACGGCAACCTGATGCTTATCGGCCAGTGACTTCAGGAAGTGCTCAAGCAGCATCTCTACATCCCGGCTCCGTTCACGCAGGGGTGGAACAGTGACCGGCACCACATTCAACCGATAGTAGAGATCCTCTCGAAACTGACCCTCACGCACTCTCTGAAACAGGTCACGATGGGTTGCAGCCACCACACGCACATTGGCGGTGACCGGACGGTTGACACCCACCGGTTGCACCTCTCCGGTCTCCAGGAACCGCAGTAATTTGGCTTGGACCACAGGGGTCAGCTCACCGACTTCATCAAGAAAGAGCGTGCCACCATGTGCGGCTTGAATACGCCCCTCACGGTCGGCTACGGCCCCGGTGAAAGAGCCTCGGGCATGACCGAACAGTTCCGACTCCGCCAAGGAGTCAGGAAGCGCGGCACAATTGATGGTGATGAACGGCTCTCCAGCTCTGGGACTGGAAGCGTGTATGGCGTGGGCAAACAGCTCCTTGCCGGAACCGCTCTCACCAGTGATCAATACCGTCACGTCCGTTGCCGACAGCAGATGTGCCGAACGGATGGCGCTCTGAAACGCCGGGTCTTCACCCAAAAGCGTCTGAAATGGCGTATCGTTCATGGTCTCTCCTTCCCATCAAACCCGACAGCAACGTCCGTGTCTGACAAGGAGTCAAACCATGAAGGACGCTCAGTCGATGATCGGCTACCACACACCGCATTGGCGGAAGTGGGAACCGAGAATGCTAATGGAGCATACTCCGGTTCAGGGAAAAACTGAATCCCCGATTTCTGGGAACCGCTTTTTGCCTGAACCTGTTGGACCGGCGTGTGCGAAAAGGGTTCCCACACTCCGGAAAGTCCCAGCGGTCCCAACAGGCCCATTGCCAGAATGATCACACCGGCAACACGCCGCATCCAGGGAACCCGCCGCAAGCGCACCATCTGCCCCGTCAACAATCCGGCTGCCAGAGCCACCGGCCACGTCCCGGCCGCGAAGAGCAGCATGGCACTGGCCCCTGTCCAGGGGTCCGCCGTGGAGGCCGACCAGAGCAACATGGAGTAGACCATGCTACAGGGAAAACCACCCCACACCATACCGAACAGCAGCGCCTTGAGAGGGGTTTGGCTCTGGATCAAGCGACGACCCCAGGCATCCAGACGCCGCCACAACGGCGACCCCAGCCTCTCCATAGCTGACAACTGGGGGAACCACCCTGCCAGATGCAACCCCGTTGCCACAAGAACCACCGTGGCGATGATCTGAAGCGTGGCCAACCCTTTCCCAACCGGCAGCAGAGCAAGGACCGACGAGCCGAACTGCCCCGCCAACGCTCCGGCAACCCCATAACTGAACAGCCGCCCACCGTTGTGCAGAAACAGATAGAGCACGAACAGCGGACGGTGACGCCGTGCCTGAAGGGGCACACTCAGAGAGAGCGCCCCGGCAACACCACCACACATGCTGAAACAGTGCACGGCACTGAGCAGTCCGACGATAAACGGGATGAAGAGGGGGTTCCAGAGATCCATGGTGTAAGAAGATGCCAGTTACAGGGAGCGGATGTCCAGAAACGACCCGCTCTCATAACGTCGGAGACGGTCGAAGGAGGCCAGGAGCAGATCCGCCGCCTGTTCCGGTTCCGGCATGCGGCCTTCGCGTTGGGCAAGGCGCAGGGCGTTGGCCGACGTGAACTGTTCCGTATCCACCTCGTTCATCAGATGCTCCGTCATGTCGGTACGAATCAGGCCCGGGGCCAGCGCCGTGACGTGGGTATCCGGAAGCTCCCACGCATAGAGACGTATCATCATGTTGAGTGCCGCCTTGGAGATGGAGTATCCCCCCCACCCCCGGTTGCCGTTGACTGCCGCTCCGGAGGAGATGGCTACGACCTGATCCATGGAGATGTCAGCGTCGATCAGAGCATCCAGAACCGATTTATTGGCCCAGACATTGACGGTCATCACCTCCTCCAGCGTCTCCTGGCTCTGCTGGCGCATATCGGCGATCTCACCGAGGATGCCGGCGTTGAGCAGCACCAGATCCAGATGCGCCGTCGCACGGATCAGAGAGGTCACCGCCTCCATGGTCGCCGCTCTTTGGGCCAGATCCACGGCAACGAACCGAAACAGCGGATGCTGGATCAATGCATCCGGTGTCCGACGACTCAACCCCAGGACACTCCATCCGCTCTCAAGAGCGCGTTTGGCCAGACCGAAGCCCAATCCGGAACTGACCCCGGTAATCATCACTGTCGCCATCGTCTTTCCTCGACATCTCTCCGCATTCAACACCCACCGCGTCCAGCAAGAAACAGTTACTTGATCGCCTCTACGGTAACTGCATTGCGCTTGGCGTTGCGACCCATGCGGGTGATCAACTCATAGGGAAGATCCCGCTTCTCGCCAGCCGCAACTTGGGCAGTGAAAGCCACGGTACGGTAGTCGTGTTTTTTGGCCTCAAGACCACTCTTGAACACCACATCTCCCTGTGTTGGACGGCGAATCTCCACCTGGATCGCCCGATTGGAGTCGTTTCGGATACGGCGCACGAACTGTTCATGCCGGTCCCATCCCGCCACCGTGTGTTTGAGATCAACCCGATGTTTGGGTGATCCCAACCGCCTCAACAGAGAGCCTCCCTTCACCCGCAACCAGAACTCGTCCCGCCACACCCGCACCTTGCGGCGTTCGAAACCGACTTCAGGATCGACACCCAGATCCAGAGTGCGTTGATCACCGATGGGCACGTAGGTGATGTTGCCGGAGGCGAGCATACGCAATCCACCCATCCCATCATCCTGAAACACCCGTACCGCGCCATTGGGCAGCGGGGTGGTTCCCAGACCCGACGCCCCATCGTTGCGGAAGAGGTAGAGCCGGGCCAATCGATTGCCGTACTCGCCGGGCCAGTAGCGATAGCGCACCTGCATGGGTACTGCATCTGCACGGAAACTGAGCAGCCGTTTGCTCCACCCATCGGGAATGGTCTCCGTCCCCTCGATGGTGTAGATAAAATACTCCGAGAGCCCCTCTTTGCTGATCTCCTTGGGACGCTCCAGCGCATCATCCATGGAAGCACCGGTCATCATCCCTTCCGCCATCGCCATCATCTCCGGCGGTGCCATCGCCTTGCGAATCGCCCGCTGGCGGTACTCCTCCTTCCGCTTCTGGGGCAGATGGTCCACCCGGTCGCGGGAGATATTGGCCAGTTCGGCAATCTTCTGGACCAGATTGATGGTGCCCACCACCAGACGGGTGCGGGCGTGTTCATAGGTCTCGCCGGAGTGGTTGTCGATGCGAACATAATTCTCCAGACGCATCACCCGTTCATCGGGATCGGAGATCACCACATAGTCCGCCTTCCAGCGAATACCGCTGGTGAAGTAACTGATCTCCACCTGTGCCGTCACATCCCGGCGACTGCGCACCTTCCAGTACAGTTTCTGCGGTTTGTCATGGGGGTAGACCGTCTCCTCAAGTGCCAGATCCCGGCCACTCTCCAGAAAGCGCAACGCCACCGATGTGGGGTCGATCCGGGTGTTGGCCCAGGAGAACTGGAGAGGATTCACTCCCTTGCCGAAACTCACCGTCCGTTTTTCACGCACCAGGGTGATATCTTCGGAGTTGTAGATGGTCAGCTCTACCCCATCGCGATCGGGAACCGTGGAGAGATCGACGTTGCCGCGGATTTCGGCGGCATGGGCCGTTGCACCCCCAGCGAGCAGCAGAATTCCCAGAGCAAAAGCCGAACGGAGTGTCGTTCCCCAACCGGGCTGTCCTTTCAATGCAATCATGTCACCCTCCAGAGCCTAGCGCCACTCGTTCTTGAATCGCAGATGCAACCGGTAGATGCGCTTGGCCACCTTGACGGCAGCGGAGCGTCCGGCCAGATCAATACTGTAGACCACTTTGCGATAGGAGCCCTTTTCCTGGTCGGGATCCCCCGGCAACGAGGTCTCCGGGCCGATCTCCCACTCCACATCGCGCCGGTTGTTGCCACGCACCTCATCCCGAATTCGCCGCACATCTTCTGCGATCAGCAGCGTCACCGGTTGATTCTTGAAGTTCTCGATCTCGTAACGGATCACCACATCGTGATCGAAGAGGTTGCCATCCAGTCGTTTAGGTGTGTTCTTCTCGATAATCCGTGTCACCACCACATCCCGGGCAACACCGAGATAGAGTTCCACATCGTTACCCAGAGGCGTGAACGGCGCCCGGTCCTCCCCGAGAAACGCCTGCGATCCCTTGCCGTCATCCTGGAATATCCGCATCTTGCCGGGCCGCAGCGGATAGCTGCCCAACCCCTGATCTTGACTGTTTTTAAAGCGGTAGTGCATGGGCACCTTCAACCGCTTGCGGGGACGATCCTGATAGCCGTATTCCGCCAGATCCGCCGTGTAGATCTTGCTCACCGGCACCTGACGATACGCCGCCACCCGAATCCGTTTGGTTTCGGAACGGCCCAAATCAAGACGCTGACTGCGCCCGGGCGCATAGTGGGCCACCGCGTTGTCGAACGACTCGCGGGCACGATTGGTGACATCCAGATATTCGGTCAGGAGAAGGTGTTTCTCATCGGGACTTGCTACAGCGCGGTAGTCGGCCTGTCCGGTTAAACCGGCCAGCGTGTAAGCGATGCGCACCCGGGCGGTTCCACCCTTTTTGGCATGCACCCGCCAGATCAAGGCGTTCTCGTTGGGCGGATAGCTCACTGAAAGCACCTCCACTCCCTCGGAGCCCGAACCCTCGATGATGCGCAGAACGATGCTCTCCGGATCGATTCCGGTATTGCTCCAGGAGAAGTCCACCGTATTGCCCCCCGGCGTCAACGGCACCAGCCGCTCCTCTTCCACCAGGGTGACATCGGCGTGCTCCATGTGCACCGCCACACGCTCCCGAACCGGCAGCGTAATCAGTTTCACCCGTGCCCAGGCGCTCTCCACTCCACTCAGACAGAGCGCCAGTGCGATCATGATCGCGACGCGTGCAGTCGTTGGCATTGAATCACCTCACTCTTGCAGTGGACCTACTCTTGTTCAGATCCTTATGATCTACCACACTTCCACATCAATCCAGCCGGAGTCCGGATCGTTACCAAAAGCATCCAGCCCGGCGAAGAACTCCCACTCGTGCTCGGCATTGGGTCCCTTGTAGGAGGGCTGGCACCCTTCGGGCAGTTCGATCTCCACCGCCCACTCGTGCTCCGATCCTGCCGGCAGAGTCGCTGCACCCGCCACCTCGTATTCAGCAGCGAAGGTCTGCACCTCGATCTCCAGTTCGTTGCCCTCGGCATCGTAGACACCTCGGGGCTCGACCTCCTCCTCGGAGCACACCTTCACATAGACGCGGTTGATCTCCAGATCCGCATCCCCCACCAACGCGCGCACCACCACCGTAAACGGACCACGCACCGTCGGATCCAGCACCTCCAGATCCACTTTGGCCGCACCGCCGGTGATGGCGTTGGTCATCGATTTCAGCCCATCAAAAAAACCCATGGGAACGCCTCTCTCTCTTCAAAAAAAAGTTCAATTTGGACGCGTCAGACCGGGATCACGACCGATGCGCCGAATCAGCTCTTCGATCTGCTCCAACCGTACGATCGGATCATCGATAGCCAGTATATTCTGTCGGCTTCCGGCATCCAGGGGCAACAGCTCCGCCAATCGCCACGCGACCTGCTCGGCAGAGTTGAAGTCGGGCAGTGTCGGTATTATCCCGGCGCCCGACTCGATCACCCCTTTATCCTGCAACTCGGTCATGGCGGTTCTGAGCAGACTGCCCAACCCCGAGTACCGCTCCGGCAAGGGAATACCCTCGTTCTCGGGCCGCCGGATCGCCACCGCCTCCGCCAAACCTTGAATCTGCTCAGACGGCACGACCGAACCCAGATCAACCCGATAGAGCCCCTGGACCACAATCCCCAATAAACCGTCGGGCAGTGTCTTGAAATCGGCAACTTCGCTATAGGTACCCACCGGGTAGACCTGTGGGATCTCCCCCACCTCCTTGCCCCGCTCTATCAGCGTGACCACGAAACCGTTTCCCTGATCGGTTCCACGACGGATCATATCCAGATAGCGCTGCTCAAAAATACGCAACGGCAGCATACCGCCGGGAAACAGTACCGTATGCAGCGGGAAAAGCGGCCTCTTTTCCATCAACACCACTCCATGTACCATGTTCAATTTTGCAGGATTACCACGACACAGACATCGGGATTGTTGATCAGGCTACCACAGATTGAAACCTTTTTCTCATCTGTGGCACCGTTCACGACCGGTTCAGGAGCCATCAATGACAGACAGCGCCGCAACGAGCGAGACAGACGCCCCTCTCTGGGATCTCACCCCCCTCTACAGTGGTCTCGGAGATCCCGCTTTGGAGATGGACATCCAGTGGTTGGAGAAAGCGTTTGCCAGCTTCGAGTCCGACTTCAAAGGCCGACTCGGTTCCACGCTGGGAGAGGCCCTGCAGCGCTACGAAACCATTGACGAGATCCTCAACAAAATCTTTATCTACCTCAATCTCCGCTACTACGCCGATCTGGAGGATAGCGAGGTTCTGAGCCGTCTGCAGGATGTGCGCACCACTCTGGATCGCCTCAACGGCGAGCATCTGGCCTTTTTTCCACTGGAGATCGGGGCACTGGAGCATGAACAGTACAGACGCCACCTTCGGGAAGACACCACCTGCCAAAAACTGCAACCGTGGCTGGACCATCTGCGGGAAAACCACCGTTTTCGACTCACGGAAGAGGTAGAAGGGGCGCTGGCCAAACGGCAGTCACTGGGCGCGGGCTCCTGGAGCGAGTTCTACAATCAGGTGGAGTCGGATCTACGTTTCCCCTTTCTCGGTGAAGAGAAAACCCTCACCCAGATGCTGCATCTGTTGAGCGAATCCAACGATCCCGGCGCCCGTGCCGAAGCACAACGTCTGGTCAATGACGGTCTGGGCGGCCCCTTTCTGAAGTTCTCCGCTCAGGCGCTCAACATGGTGGTGCGCGCCAAGCAGGTGGAGGATCGGGAGCGGGGATACCGCCACCCCATGGAGGCTCGCAACCGTTCCAACCGTATTCCAGAGGAGGTCGTGGAGACGCTGCACAGCTCCGTCGTTGAGATCGCCGGACCTCTCTGCCAACGCTACTATCGCCTGAAAGCGCGCATGCTGGGTATGGAACGTCTGCGCTGGAGCGACCGTAACGCCCCCCTACCCTTTGCCGACACCACCACCATCCCCTATCCGGAAGCGCTGGAAACGGTGAAGGCTGCCTATCGCAGTTTCAGTCCCACCCTCGCGGATCTCCTCGACTCGACGGTGTTGCCGGGTCGGGTGGATGTGCCGGTGCGCCCGGGCAAACAGAGCGGAGCGTTCAACTACTCGGTGGTGCTTCCCGGTGGCAGGCCCATCGCCTACACCCTGCTCAACCACCAGGGCTCCACCCGCGATGTGATGACTCTGGCCCATGAACTGGGCCACGGTGTGCATGGAATCTTGGCTGGCGAGGCTCAGGGTGCGCTTCAGGCCAGCCCTCCCATGGCCTATGCCGAAACCGCCTCCATCTTCGGTGAAACTACCACTTTCCACTTCCTGTCACACCAACTGGAACGCTCCGGCAGTGCCACTTCCCGTCTGGCCCTGCTCGCCGGCAAGATCGAAGATGGCCTCAACTCCGTTGTGCGTCAGATCGGCTTCTCCCTGTTCGAACAGTCGGTCCACAACGCCGGTCGTCACCTCCCCGCCGAGGAGATCAACGCTCTCTGGATGGAGAGTCTCACCCCTCTCTATGGTAAGGAGGGGGATCTCTTCACCTATGAAAACACCGAACATCTCTGGAGCTACGTCAACCACTTCCACAGCCCGTTCTACGTCTACGCCTATGCGTTTGGTGACCTTCTGACCCAGAGTCTCTATGCGGTCAGCGGTGATCTCGGAGACCGTTTCGAGCCCCTCTACCTGGACCTGTTGCGGGCCGGTGGAAGCCAGGATGTGCGGCAACTGCTGCAACCATTCGGGCTGAATGCGGAAGATCCCACCTTCTGGGAGAAGGGGATCCGCGCTGGTCTGGAGACGCTTCTGGATGAAGCGGAGAGTCTCTTCAACACCCTGGAGTCCACCCCCTGATCCACACCGGCAACTCAACAACCGTCAGGAAGGCTTATCCGGTGTGTTGCTTGTGCTGCCACGCCGGGTGAGCACCAGATCGTGACAGATCATATGCAACGGGTTGCTCATATTCTCCATCAGATAGGTGTCCTGATCCTCATGGAGTGGCTTGATCGCCGTCTGGATCATGTGGAGATCGAACCCCATTTTACGATAGGCATCCAGAGTCTTCTTACCCGTCAAGCCATCATAGGAGATTCCGGGGGTGTACTCAGAAAGAACCTGAATATCAGGATTGTGAGCCATCACCTCCTTGGCACCCTCCAAAATGCTCAGTTCGAAACCGTCGGTATCGATCTTGATGAAATCGATCTTCTTGGGGTAGATGTGCTCTTTCCAAAATCGATCCAGCGTCGTGAAGGGAACGGAGATCGCTCCATTGCCCGAACGGGGCTCCATCATGATTTCAGTCAGAGGCGCTCCTCCCTCTTCAGAAGAGGGATCGTTTCCAAGAGCAACTTGATAGCAGGAGACGTTCTCGACTCCGTTGAGCAGCAGCGTACGCTCCAGAGCCTCGCATGAGAGAGGATCGGGCTCGAAGCTGTATACCCTTCCGCTCTCTCCCACCTGTTCGGCAAGCTCCAACACATCCCCCCCACCGGTCGGTGCTGCGCCAATATCAATGGCGATCTGACCCGGTTTGACCACCTCACGCACCACAGGATAGAAATTGTTCTTATTAAACCGCTTGTAGTCAGCCCCATACAACAGGTGGGCAACATCGTGAAAGGGCACACAGAGCCATTTGCCATCCCCACGCCGAGTATCGGCAATTCCTCCAGGAAGAAACCACTCATAGAACCGCCGCATCAGATCCCAACGTTTTTTGTTACCAAAAGGGCGCGTGATCAGACGGATGAGCAGCCCGGTAATTTTAAAGGATTTGCGTTGCAGATGATCCTCGGGTTTCGGGTGTGCACTCCCGATCACAGACTGGGGGTCCGTATGTGAAGACATGTGATGCTCCAAGCAGAGTTTCTATAAAAGTATCAATTGAGACAAAGAAACCAACACTACACATGCCCTAACAAGTCCGAAAGAGCAGAACGCACACTATCCGAAAGATAAGCACGTAACGGGCACGTGACATGAATACTCTCAGGCAACGGGCTTGGAGTCGATCCAATCCGATGGAGATTCTCCATGATCAAGAATACGCTCCAACACTTCAAGTAGGCGCTGCTTCTTGATCGGTTTGGCAAGATAGCCGTTGCATCCGGCTTCATGCGCCCGATCGATCGCCTCTCGCATGGCGTGTGCCGACAGAGCGACGATCGGCACCGGGGTGCGCGCAAGATCCCGCTCCAGCTTCCGGATCACTGAGGTGGCCTCATACCCATCCATCACCGGCATCTGAATATCCATCAACACCAGATCGAACTCCTGTTGCCTTACCGCATCGACAGCCGCCTGTCCATCATTGACACAGGTGAGAGCATAATCTTTTCGCTTCTTAAGATAGGCCGTGACCAGAAGTTGATTATCCGACGCATCATCCGCCAGAAGAATGTGACGTGTCATCGTCTTCTCATGGGTGTGATCACCGGCATCGGAGAGAGCGGCAACCGGCGTATCGATGGACTCCTCCTGATCCGGTGCTCGCGCCATGGGCAGGGGTACCGAAAAGCGGAAGACACTGCCCTCCCCTTCCACACTGTCTACCGAGACGGTTCCGCCCATGCCATCAATCAGATGTTTGCAGATGGTCAGCCCGAGCCCCGTGCCGCCAAAACGACGCGTTGTGAATGAGTCTGCCTGACAGAAAGGGTGAAAGATCATCTCCAGCTTCTCTTCCGGAATACCGACGCCCGTATCGGAGATGGAGAAGAGGTAGCTATCCTCCTCCTGGGGAACCAGAGCAACATCAATCGCTCCGCTCTCCGTGAACTTGTTGGCATTGCCGATCAGATTCAACAGAACCTGCCGCAGACGTCCGGCATCGCCCCGCACCCACTGCGGGACTTCGGTGTCGATTCGGTGTACCAGAACATTCTCCTTCTCCATCGCCTGGGGTGTCAGGATCGACAGGGTTCCCCGAACCAGGTCATGCAGATCCAACCGTTCGTGTTCCAGATCGAACTGTCCCGCTTCGATCTTGGAGAGATCAAGGACATCGTTGATCACCGCCAACAGGGACTCTCCCGCCTTGCGGGTAGTTACCAGATACTCCTTCTGTTCACCATCCAGCGGCGTCTCCATCAACAGCTCATTCAGACCGAGAATGGAGTTGAGGGGCGTGCGGATTTCGTGGCTCATGGAGGCGAGAAAGTCGCTCTTGGCTCGATTGGCCAGCTCCGCCTCCTGCCGTGCATTCTGCAGCTCACGCTCGATCCGCTTGTGACCGGTCATGTCTCTGGTGACACCGACCAACCCGAGAAGTCCACCTTCATCATCGTAGATGGGCGACTTGATGGTTTCGAAGTGACGGAGATTCTCCTGACTGTTGGTCAACTGCCAGCTAATGCGCATGGCTGACTTCTGCGTCATCACCCACGTGTCGTGGCGAATGGCTGTTTCGACAAGATTGATGGGCAGAATCTCCCGGTCCAGCTTGCCGATCAGTTCGGTGCGCTTCCGTTCCAACATCTTTTCGAATGCTCGGTTGACCATGAGATAACGGCCATCATAATCCTTGAAGAAGACACCATCAGGCATGGATTGGAGAAGACTGTCCATGCGCGCACTCTGGAGACGAATACGGCGAGTCGTGCGCTGGAGAGAGTGTTCTGTATTCTTTCGATGGGTAATATCCGCTGCCACTCCGCAGATGCGATCGACCCGCCCGGTGTCGTCGATCACGGGAAAACCGCGCTCGAGGATCCAGCGCTCCTCACCATCAGAGCGTCGAATCCGATACTCACACCGCCACGCTCCGCTCTTATCACGCATTGAACGGTACACTACAGGCCGATCCTCGGGCAAAATCAGCGAATCGATCACCTCCCGCCCTCGCTCCGGTGCATGACACGGCTCCCCCCAGATTCTCTCGAAAGCCGGGCTGACATAATTGAATCTGTTGTAGTCGGGGGTCGCAATCCAGAACGCATCCTCAATGGTCTCGGTGAGCAGTTGGAAATCCTGTTCACGACTCTGCATCCACCGTTTGGCATGAATCAGGGAGCGCTCTTGAAAACGCACGATCCAGCTCCCAGCCAACCAAAGAAGGAGACTCACGCACAGACCGGCCCAGAACACATGACTATCCGAACGCGCTAGATAGGTCCTGTCATAGTGCACCGTCGAGTGGATCTGCGCATTCCAGGTGCGACCACCGGGAGAGAAGGTGGTCGTGGTACTGAACACACCGAATGGAGGCAAAACGTCGAGACTGAAGGCTTTTCGAGAGGAGAGACTGTTGTAGAGCACATGTTCGACACGATTCTCCACATCAAGAATCAAGAGGTGACAATCATGTTCGAGTGTGGAAACAAGCACATCGAAAATCTGCCGCGAGAGGAGAATGGTCCCGATGAACCCTCTAAAGAGCTTCCGTCGTTCCTGAATCGTCTCCGGAACACCACCACCATGATAATACGGCAGAATATACAGCAGAGTCGTCGTATCGACAGAGGTCAAAGGCGCACGGGACTTGAAGGGGACGATGACAGCCTCGCCTTGATCACGCACCAAGCCTTGTTTCCCTTTGACCACGGACTCCACATGCCACCGCAAAAGCTCCAGATCGACATCATCCTGCGAGGAGGGGGTTTGGGAGATCGCGCTCTTCTCCAGGTAGAGGTGGGTAAGGGATAACGTTCGCATCGTCTCCGATGCTCTTTCTCCCTCATGGGAAAGAAGAGGTTCGACACCCACTTCCGGCGACGCTTCATCGGTGCTGCGCGCATCCAGAAACTCCCCCGTTGCCGATTTGTTCTCCCTCGAAAGCACGAACAAAGCGATAACCGAAGAGAGTTTAGACGGCTGCAGCGCTGCTCCGGCAAACCGCTGCCACTGGAGATTTCCTACCTGTTTTTCATTGGCATCGAATAGACCGCGCCCGGCAAGCAGCAGTTGCCGATAGCTCTCCATGTGATCCGTCAACATCTCCGTGACGTGTCGAGAAAGCGTCTGAAAACGGTGCTCGGCAAGCTCCGTCGACTCCCGGACCTCGTTGTTCCAGTAGATCCACGTGACAGTGAGGCCCAGCAGCAGCATCACGAAGGGCACCATATGTTTTGTCAATCGATTCACAGACGTGTCTCTCGATTCCAGGCCACTTCAGATTCATGTCGATTTTGTTGAGCCCATGTTTCAGGGATACCCCATTATAGTGACAGACTCCAGGATAAGGGTGGTAAACTTGTCTGGGATCGATCAGTTTCTACCCTTTTGTCACTGCACTGTCTCGAAAAACTCCGGAGAGTTACCATGTTCCCGTTTTTTCGACGCCGCCGTCACTCCCCGTCACCGCCGACACCCAAGAAACCGCCTGCAACTCTGTCAGCAGGAGTACGCATCTATGCCATCGGTGATATTCATGGCCGCGCCGATCTGCTGCACACTCTGCATCAACGCATCGAAGAGCACCGTCAACACCACCCGAGCGTTGATCGGCAGATTCTGGTCTATCTCGGGGACTACATCGATCGAGGACCGGCAAGCAGAGAGGTTCTGGACACCTTGATCACGCCTCACCTTCCCGGCATGGAGATCATTACCCTGATCGGCAACCACGAAGCGATGCTGGCAGACTTTCTGAAAGACCCGATCCCCAACGCCAACTGGCTCGGCTTCGGTGGCGATGCAACGCTTGCGAGTTACGGTATCTTTCCGGACACCAAACGTCCTACCCAGGAGTGGATTGCCGAGGCCGCCGGAACGTTGATGACGAAGATGCCCCTGGCGCACCTCGAATTTCTGGCCGCCCTCACCACCCGTTTCGATCTGGATGACTATCTCTTCGTCCACGCCGGCATCGATCCGGAACGCCCTCTGGATGATCAGGATCCCCGTGATCTGATCTGGATTCGCAGTCGCTTTTTCGACCACTCCGGACCTTTTGAGAAGGTAATCGTCCACGGCCATTCGATTCTGGAACAGCCGGAACTGCTTCCTCACCGTATCGGCATCGATACGGGCGCCTACTACTCGGGACGTCTCACCTGTCTCGTGCTCGAAGGTGAACGACGGGAGATCCTCCAGACCCGGCGCTCTTCCACCTGAAATCTGCCTGAAAACAGCCATGAGGAAGCACCTCCACCGCTCCGTTCTACACTAACAAAAACCATTCACTTTCCGGAATACAAACAAAAAAAACACAAAATGCATAGAATAAACATAGGGAACCCCCTCCCCCACCCTTGCCCGTATCTCTGGGGTATTCTATAGTTCAGTGTGATTTATTGTTGAGCAACACGTATCACTCATCCTTGGTCCGGATGTTTGCCTGACATCAAAAAACAGGCCTTTGAATCTAAATATAGGCAGAAGGAACTCGAACCGGCTCTGAGTGATGAGATCAATAACGTGTATCAGCTCCATTCAACACTGAGAATCGTGTCACTGGACAGTCGTACGATCCTAGCAGATGCCGTCCAGGCCGGAACGGCAGGGGGTGCGTTTCACCACAACGCTCCGGGAAAACCGGAACTCTGGAGAAACGGTATCTGACATTCTGAATGGATGGTTCGAACTGATGTGTTCATCCCGGCCCGTGCTCTGACCGACAGAAGAAAGCACATCTCCAGCTCTGGTCCAGCCAAACCGGCTCTCCATCGATCCGATTGGTGGAGCTTCAAGCACTCTGAACCAAGCGCTGGGCGAGGAACGATTTAAAGAGAGACTGTCGAGCAGAACCGAGAGACGTCCTTCGTGAGGAGATTCATGACTATACTGAAACGACTGTGGGGATTCTTCAGCAGCCCGAGCTCACGTCCACTGGGTATTCTGCTGATTCTGGGTATCGTGATGGGTGCTGTCGGCTGGGTGGTGTTCAACGCCGGCATCAACGCGACGGCGACTCTGGAGTTCTGTACGGAATCGTGCCACGAAATGACCTGGCCCACCGAAGAGTACAAAACCACCGTCCACTATCAAAACAGGACCGGCGTCCGCGCCACCTGCGCCGACTGTCATGTGCCCCAGGCCGACAGCCTGCACGGCTGGTTCGAGAAGATGGGCGCCAAGATGCGTGCAGCCGGTGAGCTTTACCACTACTTCATGGGCACCATCAACACCAAAGAGAAGTATGAGGCCCATCGTTGGGAGATGGCCAACAGGGTGTGGGCCAACATGAAGGCGCGCGACTCCAAAGAGTGCCGCAACTGCCACGACTTTGCCGCCATGGATCCGGAAGAGCAGGATCGCATGGCCCGCAAACGGCATAAACAGGCTCAGGAAAAGGGTAAAACCTGTATTGACTGCCACACCGGCATCGCCCACGAAGAGCCGGAAGAACCGGAAGAGGAAGAAGAGGAGGAAGAAGAAGAGGAGGAGTAATTCCACACTCTTTCTCAACGCTTTGGATTCCATAACTCTGAAGAAAAGACCGGTTGGCACTGCCAGCCGGTTTTTTTGTGCACTGCGCGCTATTCCGGACGCCACATCCCCTCTCTACTGTTCTGCCAGGACTGTTTTCCGAGGGTTACCGCTGTGATATCATCGTCAACACTGTTGGCTAGGATTTCTCCATCCATACGGTGAAAAGCGGCGCACCTGTTCCCTTTTCCCGGCAGCACGGACATGTTGACACCATGAGGCACGCTCCACGGACCCCGGTATTGTGGTCACGACTCCTACTGCTGTTTTTCGCCCTGGCACTCACCGGTGCAGCACCGATTCCCGATGCGGATGACGACTACCGGGCGCTCTTCGTTCTAGTCCGGGGAACCGCGATTCTCTCCGATACCGCTTCAGATGCCGAAGGAAACACCCTGGCCGGAGAGGCCGCCCACCACACTCTGACGGCCAACGTCAAACAGTACATTGACCACCGCTATCGCGTCTCCGGAGCCGCCAGTCGCATCGACTACGCCGTGCCGGAACTCTCCGATCCGATGATCCAACGCGTCTCTCTGCCCTCCAGAGCAGAGACCGGCAGCATGCGCAGTCACCAGATGGAACTCATCGCCGAGATTCCCTACCGACTGACCTCCATGGAGAGCGCTTCTCAACACACCATCGGCTGGCCTCTGACGCTGCGCGCTTGGGCACCGAAACGTCACTTCACACAGGGCGAACAGATCACCTTCCACATCCAGGGCAACCGTCCAGCCTTCGCCCGCATATTCGACGTGCCCTCAGAAGGGGATCTCATCCAGCTTCTACCCAACGCCTTTCGTACTTTTCGCCAGTTCAAGCCGGGGCTGCTCTATCGCATACCCGACGCGTCCAAGGGGGAGGAGTTCACCTTCGATGTCTATCCGCCCTATGGAAAAGAGACCCTGCTGACCATCGCTAGTGACCGCCCATTGGGAAAAGTACGCTACTCCAACGATGCAGGAGAGATGTTTCGTCAGTATCGGGGAACATCTCGCTCCCTGACCACACACTTCAAACATCAGCTTGTGGAGAACCTGAAACAGGATGCTCGCAAGCACTCGGGCGAAACGGTTGAAGTAGCCGAGTACTATCAAAGCACATGGACGCTCAGTACAGGAAAATGAGGCAGGGTCGACCCTAGCCAACGCATGCAGACAGTTCACAACGGGGGTTTGAACGATGATGAAGGTTCGTAGCAGATTCGGAACGGAGTTCATGGCAGTAGTGGCGTTCGTGCTGGTGTTGACCGGTACAGCCCATGCCGGGGAACTGGAGGACGGCAGCACAGATTTTCACGGCAAACAGGTGACAGAAGGGGCTCTGATCGATGCCCTGACCCCGGCTGATGAGGAGGCCGCAGCCGAACAGCCACGACGCACCCGTGGTTTTCGAACCCGCTCCATCCGGCCCACCGCTCCCAAGAAGCCCAAAGCGGTCTCACTGGAGATTCTCTTCGCGACCAACTCGGCAGAGCTCTCCCAGAGATCTCTAGAAACACTCAATATTCTCGGAAAAGCCCTGCAGTCCGACAAACTCAGCGACTTCACCTTCGTCATCGAAGGGCACACCGATGCTTCCGGCAGCTTCGACTACAATCTCACCCTTTCCGAACGCCGGGCTCAGGCGGTGCACGACTATCTAAAAAAGAACTACAATATCAAGAGCAAACGTCTTAGAGTGATCGGAAAAGGGGAGCAGGAACTGGCCGATACCCAGCACCCGGTCTCTGCAAAAAACCGTCGAGTGAAGATCGTCAATCTCGGCACCCGATGACGACAGCGGATCAGCTCACCTGAACGCACGCTTCAGGTGGGGTTCAGACCAATGATCAGAGAAGGCACGACGCATGCCCAATGAGACCGACATTCCGGAAAAGCTCGGCAAATACACTGTCACCAAACTCCTGGGCAAAGGTGCCATGGGGATCGTCTATGAAGGGGAGGATCCCTTCATCAGTCGCAAGGTTGCGATCAAAACGATCCACGATCACATTCTCCGCTCGGATAACGGTAAAAGCCTCTGTGTCCGTTTTCAGCGTGAGGCCCAGGCAGCCGGCAGCCTGGCCCACACCAACATCATTCAGATCTATGAATATTTCGAAGAGAACGGCCAACCCTACATCGCCATGGAGTACGTCACCGGCAAGGAGTTGAAGCACTTCTTCGAGCACGACCAGCGGTTCAACGAACGGGATTGGTTGCGCATCGCCGAGCAGATGCTCACCGCTCTCACCTACGTTCACGAGCGCAAGGTGGTACACAGAGATCTCAAACCGGCCAACATCATCATTCTGGACAACGGAGAGCTGAAGATCGCCGATTTCGGCATCGCCAGAGTGGAGGATTCCGAGCTGACCCAGATGGGTACCGTCATGGGTACCCCCGGGTACATGTCCCCGGAACAGGTGCAGGGACAACAGGTGGACTTCCGCTCCGACCTCTTCTCGGCAGCGGTGATTCTCTATGAACTGCTCACCGGCGAGAAACCCTTCCCCGGCAAACAGTTCGGCGCTTTCGTCAATCGGGTTCTCAACACCGAGGCGGAACCTCCCTCCCGACTCAACGCCAACCTGCCCGCAGCTCTGGATCAGGTGTTTGCCAAAGCGTTCCGCAAGCGACGGGAGGAGCGCTTCCAGAGCGGAACGGTGTTCTTCACCGCCTTTCAACGGGCCATGTCCGGCGATCCCAATCCCTTGGGTGAGATGACCACCATCCAGCCCGGGTCCGATATCCAGGAAGAAGAGACCGTGGTCGATGGGGCGATGCAGTACCCTGGGACCGTTCCCGGCGCTACGCCGACCCCTGCGGCACACCTTACCTTTCCACCGAATCAAAACAGCCCGCAGCAGACACCTGCATCCGATGCGGCTGCACCGCACCTCACCTTTCCACCCTCTGCCGGTACGCACACTCCCGCTGACCAGAGCACGGGCAGACCGACGCAGCCCCCCTCGGGCGGCGATGAAGCGGCGACACTGCTCGCCCCTCAAGGGGGACAGAGTGAAGAGGCAGCGACGGTTCTTGCACCTCAAGGCATGCAAGCCGTCCCCCCTGAAATCACGCCCATCGACACCGTCTCCGCACCCTCTGAAAAGGGAGAGAAGAGAGGCGCTCCAATAGCCGCCATCATGGGGGTTGTCGTTCTTCTTGCAGCAGGAGGTGGCTGGTTCTGGTGGTCTGGACAACAACCGAACACAGCCCCTGGAAATGCAGGGGTGACCACCCCGTCAGTGACACCATCGCAGAGCGCACCTGTCGCGGTTTCCACGCCCGCTTCCTCGCCGCCTCCCGTGGCGCCTGTTGAGCCTGTAACACCTGTTGAGCCGGTCACCGTTTCGACAACGGCATCCTCCGTTAATACTACTCAGGAGGATCAGGCGGCCGCTGCTCTCACCGCAGCACTGCACGAGGCGGCCTCGGCACAGACTCAGCCGACGGCACCCTCTCAACTCACTGCGATTACCACACCGTCCGGTGTGCGTGTGTGGCTGAATCGACGCGCCGTAGGCACAACACCGCTCACCCTGTCGGCACAACCGGGAACCTATCCGGTTCGGTTGAGCAAGGCGGGCTACTACGACACCACCATGATGGTTCAGATTCCTGAAGAGGGAAGTGTCGAGATTCAGAAGAGTCTGGCACCGCTTCCCAAGTAGCGGCTATTCCGAGAACAGATCTGATCGCTTTGCACGATGAATGGGGGAAAGAGCGTGAATAGACCACAGCGCATCATCAGAGTTGCCGTCATCATCGCTGTGACTCTGGCACTGTTGCCGGATCCGTCATGGGCACGCCCGCCCCGCGTCCGCCACATCACCAAAGCGATCCGAACCAATGTCCGGCAAGCGCTGCGCAAACCGCAGCTCCGCATCCAGTCCCGCCACGCCCAAGCACTACGCGGACTGGCAGTGAGCAGCAGCGGAAAACTGCTGGCCATCAACGGCAGCAATGACACCACCACCCTTTGGAATCTGGAGACCGGACAACGCATCCAGGGAGTCTCCCTCAAGGGCACACCCCAGGCAACCGCCTTTTCAGCCGATGATCGACGCCTGATCGGGCTCGGCTCATACGGCTCCTGGCGGGCA
>JADGBX010000360.1 GCA_015231265.1 Magnetococcales bacterium
TGAGGCTCTGCCTCAAACTCCGCGAGGGAACCCGTCCCCTCGACCCCGAGATGTTTAAAGGCCACACAGTGAACGGCTACACAGTGAACGGCCACACAGTGAACGACTCCTACGCCACCGTCGGGGGAATCACCGCGTGTGATTCGGGGCACCAGCGCCACGGATTCCGCCCCTTCAGCTCCACGCCGCCCAGCCAACGATCCACCGGAAACGCCTCGCACCAGTCCTCCTGGTCGGCAAGGAGCGCCTCACCTAGCGCCGTGAGACTGAGCCGTTGCTTCTTGAAGCGAGTCGAGGGCGGGTAGCCGTCGGGAAAGTGAAAGGGTCCACCGTCGGCAACGGCAACGGCACCGCCGGAGATCAGTTCGTCAAGCTGGAGCCAGAACAGGGAATCGCCGAGGAAGTTCGCCTGCTCCAACTGTTGATTGGCAACGAACAGCGGCCCCGGAGAGAGTGTTCCCTGCCGGTGCAGACAGGAGAGGATCTGGTGTCGGGTTCTGCTCAGGCCGTTGCGGCGGTGGGGAAACTCCTGGAGGTGACGCTCAATCGCCTGGTGCAGAAAGGGGAGGGGGGTGGTCTCCTGCGCCGACAGTGCCGCCCACGCTCGGGGCGTGTCGCTGCGAAACGCCTGCCACGCGCGTCGGGCCAGTGTGCTCTGCTGCTCCGTGACGGGGGTGCGTGTCGCTGTCAGAGCGGTGAGTTGCGGTGGAGTCAGCATGCCCAGATAGGTGTCCGACTGGACCAGCCCGATATCGTCGGCACCCAGGCGGTGGAGTTCGGAGAGGATCTCGATCACCTGCAACTGGTCGTAGAGGTCGTGCTCGAACCAGAGCGTGATCGACCGGAACTGCCGCCAGCGTTCGACGGTCTCGGCCCGCTGCCGGAATCCCGCCCCGATCTCCGCCTCCTCTCCCAGACCCGCAGAGACCAGAAAGGTTGTGCGACACCGATCCAGCCCCTCCCTGTCGAGACCGGAGGGAACAGGCCCTTCGTGCAGACAGTCCCGCCACGGCAGTAGAGTTCCCCGGAAGCCCGCCGTGCGCATCAGGTCGGTGGCGCGGTCGCCGTTGCTGATGTGCAGAGCGGCGGCATCGTCGAGCAGGTGGTCGGGCATGGAGTTCTCCGGTGGCTGGTGGGTGCGGCAATGGACTTGAACGCTATTATAGGGGATGATCCCGAGGGTGTCCGCACACAGTTCGAAACCACCAGAAGCAGGAGCCTTACATGAATCCCATCGTCATCGTAGGAACAGGGTTGGCCGGATACGGCGTTGCCAGGGAGTTGCGCAAGAACGGGTATGAGGGAGCGCTCACCATGGTGACGGCGGATGATGGCCGTTTCTACTCAAAACCGATGCTCTCCGGTGCGCTGGCCAAAGGCAAGGATGCCGATGCTCTGGCCACGGCGGATGCTGGCAAGATGGCAGCGGATCTTAATGCGGAGATTCTCACCCGGCGCCATCTGGTCGCCATCGATTCGGCGGCGAAGACCATTACGGTCGATGAGGAGTCGCTCTCCTACGGCACGCTTGTTCTGGCCATGGGCGCATCACCCATTCGTCTGCCTTTGAAGGGGGAGGGGGCCGAAGAGGTGCTGTCGGTGAACAACCTGGCGGACTATGCCCGCTTTCTGGAGAGGCTGGAGGGGAAGGAGCGGGTGGCGATCATCGGGCCGGGTCTGATCGGCAGTGAATTCGCCAACGATCTGCTCACCACCGGGCGGCAGGTGGATCTGATCGGTCCCGACGCCTGGCCCATCGCCTCGCTGCTGCCGGAAATGGCAGGACGCGCGGTTCAGAAACAGCTGGAAGAGGCGGGAGGTCGCTGGCATCTGGAGACCTTCAACGGTCCCATCGAGCGCCACGGCTCCGGCTATCAAACCACACTGAAGAACGGTACGGTCGTCGAGGCGGATCTGGTGGTGTCGGCTGTGGGTGTGCGGGCGGAGATCGCGTTGGCGGAGAAGAGCGGTTTGGCGGTGAATCGCGGTATCGTTACCGATCACTTGCTTAGAACCAGCGCTCCCGACATCTACGCCGTTGGCGACTGCGCCGAGGTGGAGGGGCGGAATCTCCCCTATGTGGCCCCTCTGATGATCGGAACCAAGGCGCTGGCCAAAACCCTGACCGGTACTGAAACCCCGGTGCGCTATCCGCACATGCCGGTGGTGATCAAGACCACGCTGCATCCGGTGGTGACTCTGCCTCCTGCTCCGGGAAGCGACGGTGCCTGGCAGGTGGAGGGGGGGGATTCCGGTGTCGTCGGTCGTTTCCTGGCTCCCGACGGCACGCTGAACGGCTGGTGTGTCACCGGTGATCGGTTGACGGAAAAGGGCGTGTTGTTGAAGGAGATCTCCGCTACCTGAGTCACGGGAAGTCGTCAGGGAGAGGGCAGGGGAATCGGTTGAAGATCCTTGCGCAGGTAGAGGGGGTGTCCCGGTTCTCCGGCGCCGGTGACGGTGAGGCAGTGAAGCGGCGTGCCGCTCTTCGCCAGCAGGTCGAGAACGTGCTGCGAGCGCCCCATATGGCTGCCGTGATTGCCCCAGGCGCAGACGGTCAGAGCGGTGGTTTCGGCGGCTTCGACGATGGCGTTGTCATTCTCCGGTCCCACGGGATCGTCCTGCGCTTTCATCGCTTTGGGGTCGGTGGCGCGCCAGGCGAAGATGTTGGTCACCAGCAGAGCACCGTAGCCCCAGCTTCGTGCGTAGCGTTCTGCCCGTTCGACGGTGGGATCGTTCTTCACTTCATCCGCCGTCGATGGGTTCAGCATCAGAAAGTGGCATGTTTGCAGGGTGGTGTCCCAGGTGATTGTAAGGGTGTAGCGATACCGCTCGCAGGATGAGAATCGTGCGATGCGTCCATCCCCTTTTTTAATCGTCATACCGCCTCTTTATTTAGGTGACA
>JADGBX010000361.1 GCA_015231265.1 Magnetococcales bacterium
GAGAAAGCCGCCTGCACCCAGAATCTCCAGGGCGCGCATGTGCAGGGACATGCCGGAGTTGTGCAGGCAGATGCGGCTGCGGGCGGTGATGCGATTCAACGGCTCGCCGTTCTGAACCACACCATGGCAGTGGCCGCTGGCTCCGGGGATCGCCTGCCAGTTGCTGCCGTGGATGTGGACGGCGATACCGTTGGTGATCAGATGGAGAATCGGCGCCACCTTGAAGCGTCGGAACAGCTCCCAATCCATGCGGGTGTGCGCGTGACTGATGAAGAGTGGCAGACAGGCGTCCTGGTGCGTGATGGCTGCTTCGGAGAGCATGCGACGGGCGAAGCGCTGCTTTCTCTCCGGGTCGTGGGCCATGGCGAACGCCTCCAGAGGGTGGTGCTGCTCCAGCTCGTTCAGAAGATGGTGATAGAGGTGGTGGAGCTGAGCGAGGGTGAGCAGACCGGCATCGATCAGCGAGGCCTCCATGGCGAAGAGGCTCCCTCCGAGATCCTCACCGGTGCGGAGCGGGTCGAAGGTGAGGTGGGGGGCGGGCAGGTTGGAGACATAGAGGCAGTCGATATCCTTCTCCACCTCGGGCAGAGGCCGGACGGTGCGCGTATCCACACCCACCGGCAGAGGGTGGATGGGACGGTCGCCGAACAGCGGTCCGGAGAGCACCCCGCGCTCGATCCAGGCGCTGGAGAGGCTGAAGATGTGGTCGTGCCTGCCCAGGACATGGCCTTGGTCGGCGAACATCTGCGGTAGCAGATCCTGAATCCAGGTTGCAAAGGGAATGGTGCCGGGGAGCTGGCCGAACTCCCAGCGAAAGTGGTCGAGGGAGATGATCAGATCCGGGTCGAGCGCCTCGATCTTCTCCAGCAGAAAGAGCATGGTGATCTCGGAAAGATCGTCGGACTCCATGATCAGTTCGGCGCGACACCCCAACTGCTGAAAACCGTGGGCCAGAGCATCGGCGCAGTACTGAAGAAACGAGGTGAAGCGGGAGCTGATCAGCAGCACGCGTATGGGCCGGGAGCGGCGATGAAAGGCGTCGGCGATCTCACGCTGTCGCTGCTCTGAGGCGTAGTGGTGCTCCAGGCGCTCCTTGAGCAGGGCGACGCGCTGGCTCTGGGCGGTATCCAGAGCGGTGAGTCGCTGCAGGAGGTCGTTGTGCAGCGCGTCATACCCTTTCTGGCTGATGACGCGTCCCGGCAGCGTTCGGTCATGGGGCTGAAGCGCCTGGAGAAACGCCGCTTCACACCCCTCGCCGACGAAAAGGAGCAGCCGTTCCGAGGCGAACAGGGGCCGCAGGTCGTGCAGATGCAGCAGCAGGGTGAAGGCGTGCAGATCCGGCTCCACCACATAGAGAGGGCTCTTCTTCAACCCCTGTAGTGCCCGATCCCTACCGTTTTGGCCAAAGAGCAGCAGGAGGTCGATGCCGTTGCCGACCCCGATCAGACAGGCGGCGGTTTCGCTGCTGTTTTCGAGGGTGGGTAGGGTGAAGGGGGGGAGTGGCAGGCGCAGCGTGCGGCGGTCGCTTTCGGTGGTGCGGCTGATCTGAAGGGCGCGGGGCTGGCCGCTGTCGTCCATGCTCTCCGCCACCTCTATCCGCTGGCTGAGATCGCAGCGCAGGACGAGGCCGTGCAGCGCCGGATCGAGAAAGCGCAACATCTGCACGTTCTTGAGAAAGACGGGATTATCCCGCTTGCCAATGGTGTCACGAAAGGGGGTGGCTCGGGTCATGGGCGTCCGGGTGGGTGAAGGGTGGGTGGGCAACGGAGTGCAACGGCGAAATCTCCACCACTTCTGGTACCTTATGGGAAGAGGAATCTCGCCGTCAATGTGCCTGATCGCCAGGGGATGCCCATCCGTGCTCGGGAGGGATGGGTGCGGTCGTCGTCGATATCCGGGCTTGCATTGTGCACGCTGCGGGGGGAACATGTGTCCGGTTCAGCCCGTTCACCCGTTCACCCGTTCCTCGATGGATCCCGTTCATGTCCTCTGCCCGTGCAACCCCCTTCGGACTGCGTTTCGCGTTTCTCTTCGTGGTGGTGGTGCTGTTGGCGCTGATTCTGGAGGGCGGCGCCCGTCTCTACTATCTGTTTGAAGATGAGATCCGCCATCTGAAGGGCAGCGCTACGCCGCTCAACGTCTATCAACAGGTTGATCCGAACAATCGCGGCGTCTGGAGTCTGATTCCCGACCGAGCGTGGAGTATGAAGCGGTTGATGGAGGCAAAAAGGCGCAGAAGGCAACACTGGGCGTGCAGGGGTTGGAGCATCTTCAAAGTGCCGAAGAGTTGGCGGCGGAGGACCTGCTCTTCACCGTCAATGCCCAGGGGTTCAAGGGGCCTGCACTCGATGCCAGCCACAGTAGACCACGCATTTTGGCGATCGGGGACTCCTGCACCTTCGGCAGTCTATTGGATCGCAGCTCCTATCCCCGAGTGATGGAGCGCGCGTTTCTGGAGCAGCATCAGTTACGGGTGGAGGTGGTCAACGGCGGTGTGGAGGGGTACGCTCCCCGGCACTCTCTCACCCAACTCCACCGCTACGTGGCCCTGGAGCCGGAGTGGACGCTGATCTATCTCGGTTGGAATGCTCTGTTCCGGCCCGAGGAGCAGTTGGGACCCATGCGGCAGTTGGCGATGCTGCGCTTTCTACAGAAGGTGCGGGACAATCTGGCACGCATGATCTACGGTCGGCACAAGCTGGCCATGGAGTCGATGAGCCGGCCCAAACAGAGTGAACCGGACAGCGTGGAGGTGCGCCGCTACGCCAACCACTTCACGCCCACCTTCGCCGACGATTTCGAAGAGCTGGCCAGTGCCATGCAGACAGCGGGGAGTCGGGTGGTGGTTCTCACTCTGCCGGGGCTCTACGCGTCGGATGTTCCGATGACCGAGCGGGC
>JADGBX010000362.1 GCA_015231265.1 Magnetococcales bacterium
TCACGACCGATTTCTCCGGGGCGCTCGCGAAACTGCTCCCCGAATAGAACGAGATACCGGCAAGATCTCTACTCCGGGTTCGGCATCCCGGTTTCCGGAATATTCAGAGCCTTCATCTTACGATAGAGCGTGCTGCGGCTGAAACCGAGCATGCGGGCGGCACGGGACTTGATCCAGCCGGTTTTGTCCAGAGCCATGAGAATGCGTTCGCTCTCGGTCTGGGTCTCAGGCGTTTGATTGGCAATCGGATTTTCGCGGTTACGAACAATCTCTTCCAGCGGATAGGTTTTTGCGTGGGGCTGTTTTTCCGTTTTGGGTCGGGGGGCCGTACGGAACTCCGAGGGGAGATCGGGAATATCGATGATCTTCTCGTGACACACCACGAAGGCGTGCTCGACCACATGTTCCAGTTCCCGGACATTGCCGGGCCACTCATGCTCCATGAAGCGTTTGATCACGGCGGCGGTGCAGGAGTCCAACGCTTTATTGAAGCGGGCATTGAAGCGTTCGATAAAGTGTTTGAGCAGGAGGGGGATATCGCTCATGCGCTCGCGCAGTGGCGGGATATTCACTTCGACCACCCGCAGGCGATAGAAGAGATCTTCTCGAAACTTGCCTTCAGCCACCCGTTTGCGCAGATCTCGATTCGTTGCAGCAACAACACGGGTGTCGATGGCGATGGTATCGTTACTACCCACCGGTTCGAACTCCCGCTCTTGAAGCACGCGCAGCAGTCTGGTCTGCATTCTTGGTGAGATGTCGCCGATCTCATCGAGAAAAATCGTGCCGCCGTCCGCCAGTTTGAATCGTCCCACCTTATCGCGGACCGCGCCGGTAAATGCTCCCCGGATGTGACCGAAGAGTTCGCTCTCCAGCAGTGTTTCCGGCAGAGCAGCGCAGTTGATCTTGACCAGGGGGCCATCTCTACGGATGCCTTGATGGTGAATCGCTTCGGCGACAAGCTCCTTGCCGGTTCCGCTTTCACCGATCACCAGCACGGTGGAGTCCACGCGACAGAGATCTTCCAACAAACCGTAGAGCCCCTGCATGGCGGTGCTGTCACCGATGATGCGGTGAAAGCCACGGCGCGCTTTTAGATCTTTTTCCAGCGCTGCCAGACGGGTGTTGTCCCGAATCACCACCACGGCACCCATCATGGCGCCCTGTTCATCCAATAACGGAGTGGCCCGAACCTGATGGGTGCGGGTCATGCCGCTCTCCGTCTCCCAATTCAGAGAGTCGATGGCCACATCCTGTTTCTCATCGATCACTCGGGAGATGATCTCCTGATAGTGGAGACCGCAGTAGGGTAGGGCATCGACGAGATGCATGTTGCGGGCGTTGGGAACCAGATCGCAGATCGACTCTGCAGCATCATTGGCCGAGAGGATCTGCATGGTACGATCGACGGTGATGATCGCATCACGGACGCTACGAAAGATCGCAGCCATGTTCCGGCGGAAGTGCTCGTTCTCATCGTTGAGCCGCTTGTGGCGCATAGCGTTATCGGTGAGGCGAAGCAGCGTCTCTTTGAGAATCGGCTTGGTGAGATAGTCGTAGGCACCATGACGCAGCGCCTGCTGCACGGTCTCCATGTTCGGGTAACCGGTGATCAACAGGACGAGGGTGTTATCCCCGCGCTTTCGGATCTCCTTCAGCAGATCGACACCGCTCATGTCACCGAGATGGATATCGGTAAAAATGAGGTCGAACTGCGTCCTGGTTAGGATCCCGAGCGCAGAGTGGTAGCTGTCGGCTGTCTCCACATGGTAACCGGCCCGTGTGAGAAACAGTTTCAAGACAGTACGGATATTTTGTTCGTCATCGACGACAAGTATGGAGTGGTCCATGTTTGATTTTCCCCCAGTCAACACAGACTATGCTTAACATATTGTGACCAACTAAGAAAGCCCGACTGTGATGCTGGAGTGTAAAAAACGGGTGTCGTCTGCTGAAATCTGTCGCACAGGCAGGGTACTAAAGAAGGAGGGGAGACAACCGGTTCGTGAGAGTCGTTGGGGGGGAGAAGCCCACGAACCGGTTGTCTGCATATGAAGCGGTAAACGTATCGTCTTACGTTTGAGAGAGCCGGAAGGGGACGATACTCTTAAAAAAGTGTCTACCGATCGGAGGGGTAAACCCTGACCCGAATTCCTTGGGGGGAGGAATTTCCCAAACGTTATTCACTATTAAGCATGTACCGTGCCACATTTAATGAATAATGCATAAAATCAATCAAATCAAGCGGTTGTGTTAAATGATGGTGAATAGTGCATAGAAGTTGGACCGTCGCTGTCTGTCCGGTGAGACAGTTGTGTCCTGTTCCAGAGTGTTTCATGGAACACTCTGGAACAGGTGAGACTGTTCCATGATTCATTGAGGACATGCCCTAGAGTGGACAAAGAGGAGGAGGACGCAGGGGAGGGTTGATGCTAACAGGACAGGAGTGGTGTGAAGGTCACCAAGAGGGTGCAAACACACACAACTCCTGTAGGGTTATCGGATCGGTGTTTCAGGTACTGATATCGGCGTTGTGCTCGATCAGGAGTGTGACGATCTCCCGATGCCCTTCCGAGATTGCAATCAGCAGTGCTGTTCGTCCCCACCAGTCACGGGCATGGACATCGGCCCCGGCATTGAGAAGCTGACGCACTCTCTCCTGTTTTCCGGAAGCGGCAGCAAGCATCAGCGGGGTTCTTCCCCTGAGATCCGGAGCACTGTTCTTTGCAGGCAGAATTTCCGCAAACCCTTTTCCAGTTCGGCGATCCAGCAAGGGTGTTGCGCTGTTTCTGGCGATCAGCTCCCGATTGACGGTAAAGGTGGGCTGATACCTTTCCGGATGCTCACTTTCCGAAGGTGCCCCAACAAAGCTGGAGAGTAGGAGCCCAG
>JADGBX010000363.1 GCA_015231265.1 Magnetococcales bacterium
CTCAGCGGGTAGAGCTCCTGAATGAGATCGACTTCATCTGGGATGCAGAGAGTGCCGAGTGGATGGAGATGATGCTGGCCATGCAGCGATTCCACAACCACTACGGCCACACCTATATCCCCAAACGGTGGAAGGAGAATCCCCGCCTTGCCCGCTGGCTGCAACGGGTCCGGTCAGATCATGAGAAGGGAGTGGTGCCGGAAGTACGGGTGCAGCTTCTCACGGAGATCGGCGTCACTCTGGATCAACGCTCCACGCTCTGGGAACAGATGTTTGCCGCCCTGGTGGAGTTCCAGGTGGAACACAGTCATGTAAACGTACCGGAAGAGTATCCCGAAAACAGCGAACTGGCCTGGTGGGTAGGCACACAAAGACGGGCGCACAAAAACGGTAATCTGGACGCAGAGCGCCTTGCCAGACTCAACATGCTCGGTTTCATCTGGGACCCCTCGCGTCTGATCTGGCAGGCCACCTACAAACGTCTGTGCACCTTTCATCAACAGTATGGCCACTGCGCGGTTCCACGCAAATGGAGCGAGAATATGGAACTGGCCCTCTGGGTGGGCGCCCAGAGAACCAACCGCAAAACCGGTGATCTGGATGAGGCCTCTATCCAAGCCCTCGACGCCATCGGTTTCATCTGGGACGACACCGTTGCCAAGTCGGAAGAGCTCTTCTTCGAGCTTACCAGGTTTCAGGAACGGTTCGGCCACTGCAACGTTCCCGCCCAGTGGCCGGAGAGCCCCCAGTTGGGGCTCTGGGTCCAGTTTCAACGCCAAACCTATCGCCGCGGCGCCCTCGACCCGGAACGCACAACCCGACTCGATGCCCTCGGCATCGATTGGGAGTGGTTGGGTTAGCGGCTGCTCTTTTTCCACCTATTCGACTCGTTGGAGAATCGATCATGTCCACAACCATCTGGCACAACCCTCGCTGCAGCAAGTCCCGACAGACACTGCAACTCCTCCAGGAGAAAGGCATCGAACCGGAGGTCGTGAAATATCTGGTGACACCACCAAGTCGGGAGGAGCTGGTCACAGTGTTGGAACAACTGGGGCTCGAACCGCGTCAACTGATGCGCACCAAAGAGAAAGAGTATCGGGAGAATAATCTCAAAGATCCCGCTCTGAGCCGTGATCAACTGATCGATGCCATGATCGAACACCCACGGCTCATCGAACGCCCAGTGGTGCTCAAGGATGGCAAAGCCGCCGTTGGACGACCCCCGGAGCAGGTCCTCGAGATTCTGTAACCTGAATCACAAAGCACTCTCCTGCCACCACCTCCCGATCCGACCTTTCACAGATCAGGAGGTGATGATCTTCTCTAGGGCGTGTCCTCAATAGGACGAAATCGCGTTTGTGCCTGAAAAAGCAGCAGGCAAGGCGTGAGGAGCGTGGTTTGGCACGGTAAAATGAGCAACGAACAAAGCAGCATGTGCGTTTTCAGGCCAAACCCGAAGGGCTGACGGTACGCCGTCGCGGTTTTTGGCTCATGAGGACACGCCCTAATCACTCACGCCTCCCCACCTTCTCTTCACTGCTCCTGAAAACGCAAAACACCCGCCGTGATCTACATCACGACGGGTGTTTGTGAATCGCTTTCTACCGCTCTAGTCGAGAGCGTTTTTGTCCAACTCTAAACTCAGGGGCTCCAGGGGCTCCACCCTTCCGGTGCCTGACCTTTTTTCGGTAGCAGGCGGAAGAATCGGATACCGAGAATGAAGATCAGACCAGCCAGAGCCACACCACCCAGTCCTAGAAGCAGTTCCCAGAAGCTGGGGAAGTAGCTGGCGTTAACACCATCGAAGAAGTCGCTCTTCATGGAGTAGCCGGGGAACATGTTGAAGGGGTAGGACTGTCCGGCCAGGAGGACATGGCCGACAAAGGCGAACTCACCGATGATCGACATGGCCGAGGCCCACATGATGCCGCGGACGGAGTTGCCACTGGATTTCCGGAAGAGCAGCACCAGCGGTCCGACGACACCCAGACCGATCACACCGAGCCAATAGAGCCAAGCGTAGGGACCGGTGAGAATCCACCCTTCCACTTCATAAAAAGCGGGGGAGTAGAGCTTGGTGAACTTCTCGACAACAAAGAGGTAAGCCACTAACAGAGTGAAGAAGATCAGAGCGTTGCGCAGTCCTTGAACCAACTTGTGATCCAGAGGGCGTCCGGTCACATGGAAGGTTGAGACCAGCAGGATGATGCAAGCCGCCGTGCCGGAACTGAGTGAGACGGAGATGAATGTCGGCGCGGTGATGGCGGAGTGGAACACCTCACGAGCGTGGATCACACCGAAGATCGATCCTGTACCGGTCGTGAGAATGATGCGCCAGGCAAACGCTGCGGAACCGGCCACTTTCACCCACTTCTCATGGACGAACATCGACCAGAGGTAGAGGAAGCAGAGCACAACGAATCCGCTATAGAGGAAGACATTCCAGGTGAACATGGAGCTGAAGTTCATGTGCACCATGGTGAGCAGCATGCGATCCGGCCGTCCCAGATCAAGCACAAGCACTGCCAGTCCACCAGCCAGAAGAGCTATGGCCAGATAGGCGGAGAAGCGTCTGAACTGCTTATAGTGCGTGTGGGCAAACACTGTGGCCAGGGAAGCGAGGTTAAGCGCTCCTGAAGCCATCACCAGCAAGGCGATAGCAAAGATATGCGGCAAGCCCCACACCACTTGGTTGTTCATTCCGGTAACACCGTGGCCGTTGATCTCGACATAGAAGAACGAAACGGCACCGAGAAGAACGAACAGAGTGAGAATGGCCAACGCTTTGAAGAAGAGCGGGGAGCGGCCTTCGATAGTCGTATAGTGCGTGATCATGGCATCAACCCCTTACAGTCCCTGATAGTGAACGTGCGGTTTAAGC
>JADGBX010000364.1 GCA_015231265.1 Magnetococcales bacterium
AACCGTTTAGAGGCCACGGATCAACCACCTTCTATTCAAGAATGATCTCGATCTGAGCGGGGTGTGAGATCCTGATCATGGGGCCGTTGCGACGCATGATACGTCCACGAACGGCGATCATCTTGCCCTGATAACTCTTCGTAAGATCGGGAGCGTCCTGGAAATGGCGTCGCCAGTCGGAGCGATCGATCACCACGGTGAAATCGGTTCGATAGTCGCGACCAAAGTTGAGAAACGCCTGTCGCCCAACCCATGAGACCGTATCCACCCGACCCACCACCCGTCGATATCCGCCCACCGCCGCCAACGCATCACGATGCGACAGGGAGCGACCGGCGGCACCATTGAGAGACCAGATGCCCATTCCCTGCTGGCGGGAACGCTCTTCCCGAGCGAGATACTCCTCCACGCGGCTGAGATTGGGGGAGCGAACGTAGGTCATGGCCAGCCCCTCATCGAGCAGAATCTCTCCCAGATCACGGCCATCGATCAGTTTGACATAGGCGAGAATCCGACCGTAGTCGTCCATGCCCTGTTGGTCGAACACCAGCGTGACCGACCGGCCATCGATCAGATCGCGGGTGCGACGCATCGCTTCGGCGGCGTAGGGATCATCGGCAAGACCGTTGCGGCCCAACTCCGGAGTGTCGATCCCGAGAACGCGGATTCTCAAGTTGCGATCAACAAGGAAGGTGTCACCATCGATCACCCGTTTCACCATCACCTGCTGGGTGCGTTCGGCGTGCAGTGTCGAAGGTGAGAACAGTGCAAGCAACGCTAGAAGCAGCAGTGGTATGGCGATGGAATGAGGGCGACGGATGCTCATGTTCCGCACTCCGAACGCTTTGTGGGGCTCTCTTCGGTGATCAAACCGCCGATGAGATCGCTGATGCGCTCGGTGGTGTTGGATTCCGCATAGCGCCGCATCTCCGTCAGCACCTCGGCAGGCGCCCAGGGATTGCGGAACAGGGTGGTGCACATGCCCACCGCCGTAGCGCCCACCAGCATGAAGGCCACCGCATCCTCACCGGAGGCAACGCCTCCCTGACCGATGATGGGGATCGCGTGGGGGGCTGCAACTTGATGGACCTGCCAGGTTTTGAGCAGCGCGACCGGTTTGATCGCCGGACCGGAGAGACCGCCTTGGATATTGCCAAGCACCGGCTTCCGGCTCCGAATGTCCACCGCCATGCCCATCAGAGTGTTGATGACCGAGAGGGCATCGGTGCCCGACTCGATGGTGGCGCGGGCCACCTCCTGAATGTCGGTGACGTTGGGGGAGAGCTTGGTGATCAGCGGTTTCGAGGTGGCATCGCGCACCGTCTCCACCACTCTGGCGGCGATGGCGGCATCGGAACCGAAGGCGACCCCGCCCTCCTTGACGTTGGGGCAGGAGATGTTGATCTCAATACCGTCCACCGGGCTGTCGTCGAAGATGCGGGCCACCTCGCCGTACTCTTCCACCGTCGAACCGGCGATGTTGGCGATGAGACGACAGGGGAGTTGGTGCTGCTGGAGACGGGGAAGAATCTCCTCCACCACGGTGCGGGCACCGGGATTCTGCAGACCGATGGCGTTGAGCATGCCCGCCGGGGTTTCTGCCACCCGATTGGGGGCGTTGCCCGGACGCGGATGCAGGGTGGTTCCCTTGAGGCAGATGGCGCCCACCGCGTCGAAGTCGAACCCCTCCAGCGCGATCAGGTCTTCGGCAAAAGCGACACAGCCGGAGAGCAGGACAAGGGGCGAGGCCAGGGGTATGCCCGCCAACGTCACCGACATGTCGGGAGCGGTCGTTTCGGAAGCGTTATGTGTCTGACCAAGGGGGTTCATCGTGACTCTGCCCTCTCTCGTTTATGCTTCCTGCCACTCCGGAAATTCGACCTCTTCATGGCCGAGAATCTCCGCCACTTCCGCAGCGATCTCGTGCAATCGTGCCGAACTCTTGGCCTCCACCCGAGCAACAAGAGCCGGTTGGGTGTTGGAGACCCTCAGCAACCACCAGCCGCCGTCGGGATAGGTGATGCGCACGCCGTCCACGGCATCCAGAGCCACATCGGTTCGTTGCTTCTGGGCGGTGGCGACCCGCGCCATAACGTCGAATTTTCGCTCATCTTCGCAGAAGATGCGCAGCTCCGGCGTGGCGTACACCTCGGGCAGACCGGCCAGACGGCCCGACAGCGGCCCGGACTCCGATGCCACCAGCTCGATCAGGCGCACGGCGGCATACAGGGCGTCGTCATAGCCCAGATAGCGGTCGGCGAAGAAAAGATGTCCGCTCATCTCGCCGGCCAAAGGCGCCCCGGTCTCCTTCATCTTGTCCTTGACCAGGGAGTGGCCGGTCTTCCACATCAGCGGCTTGCCACCGGCCTGCCTCCTTGACCGCGTCGAACAGCACCTGCGAGCACTTGACGTCGCCGATCACCGTTGCGCCGGGACGCTCCTTCAGGATCTCGCGGGAGAAGAGGATCATCATCCGGTCGCCCCAGACGATCTCCTGCTTGTCGTTCAGAGCACCGATGCGGTCGCCGTCGCCGTCGAAGGCGATGCCCAGCTCCGCCCCGGTCGCCTCCATGCGGGCGCGCAGATCGACGAGATTCTCGGGAATGGTGGGATCGGGGTGGTGGTTGGGAAAGCGGCCATCCACCTTGTCGAAGAGCACCTCGCCGGAGACGTTGGAGAGCCGTTGCAGCAGTTCACGGGCGACGGTTCCGGCGGCGCCGTTGCCGCAGTCCATCACCACTTTGACGTGGCGACCCGGACGGAAATCCTCCACCAGCCGATCCAGATAGGTGTCCAGAATCTTCTTGGTGCTGATCCAGCCACCGGGGCAGCCGTACCCCTCCTTCTCGGCGACAACCATGGCGTCACGCAGCGCCAGGA
>JADGBX010000365.1 GCA_015231265.1 Magnetococcales bacterium
AGGCATGATGAATAAACAGACATGCACAGGTTATACAGCAACTTGGCCCCTGTTTTCGAGTGTAACCGGCCTCATGACGGTATTTTTTTCCATTCCGACACACACAACGCCGGCGAAGCTCCGCGCCATCTGCGATGACGCTCCCGAAGCTCACGCTTCGCCATTTCAAGCCTTTCACGTCAAGGGCTTCGCCCTCGACACACCCACCACGCACAACGCCGGCGAAGCTCCGCGACATCTACGATGACGCTCCCGAAGCTCACGCTTCGCCATCTCAAGCATCTCATGTCAAGGGCTTCGCCCTCGACACACCCACCAGGAGTCCAGACTCCTGGACCTCTCGCACGCCACATCTTTGGGTCGGCCCGCCTCCTGGACCTCGCGCACGCACACCCTTATTGGTCACGATGACCCCTCACGCTTGAGCTTGTAGTTGAGAACCTGACGACTGATACCCAACAGAGCCGCCGCCTGACTCTTGTTGCCACCCGTCCGGTCAATGGCCGCCTCCAGGAGAAAACGTTCCGCCTGAATCAAGGTCGGTAAACGGTCCGAACGACCCCGGAATGGATTCTCCTCCACGCGACTCTCCAACGGGGCACGGGTTGCTCCACCCGCTTCGATGTCGATGATGGCCTCCCGGAAACGGTTCAGAGAAAGAACCCCGCCAGGATGATTCGCTACCGCATCGAAGACCATGGCGCGCAACTCCCGAATGTTGCCCGGAAAATGATAGGCTTGAAGCAGTTGGAACAGCTCCGGTGGCGGGGTCGGCTCCCCCTTGTTCAGATCCCTCGCGGCCGTCTCCAGAAAATGGCCGGTCAAAAGCGGGATATCCTCCAGCCGCTCCCGCAGCGGCGGCACCCGGATCTGATGAGCGGCAAGCCGGTAGTAAAGATCGGCCCGAAACAGCCCCTCGGCCATCATGAGCTTGAGGTTGCGGTTGGTGGCACAGACCACCCGGGCATCGGTGCGAAGATAACTGTCGGAACCCAAAGGATAATATTTGCGCTCCTGGAGCAGTCGCAGCATCTTGACTTGAAGTTTGGGACTCATGTCGCCGATCTCGTCGAGAAACAGCGTGCCCCCCTCGGCCTTGGCGATCATGCCCTCCCGCGGGCGGTCGGCACCGGAAAAAGCCCCCTTGCGATGCCCGAACAGCGTGTCGGACAACATGTTGTCATCCAGCCCCGCCACGTTCAAAGCAACCAGATCACCCTCCCGGCCGCTGGCCCGATGAAGGGCCCGCACCAGCAGCTCCTTGCCGACCCCGGTTTCACCGTGCACCAAAACCGCTTCGCTCGATGCGGCAATCGCCTCGGTATACTGAAAGATCGCCCGCATGTTGCGACTCTGGGTGATGATGCCGGCAAAGGCCCCGGTATCTTCGAGAGCGTCGGAAAGCAGATATTTTTTCAAAACACCCACCTGGCTGCGCAACTGACGCGTCTCCAACGCCCGGCGGATACAGCCGATGAACCGGCTCTCATCCACCGGCTTGACCAGATAGTCGTAAGCACCCGACTTCATACAGGAAACCGCCTTTTCGATCTCCTGGACCGCCGTCATCATCACCACCGGGGTTTCCGGATGACGCACCGCCAGCTCTCCAAGCAGATCCACCCCGCTGACATGGGGCATGATCAGATCCAGCACCACCACCGAACAGGGATGTTGTTCCAGATACGGCAGCAGCTCCCGACCATCGCTGAAGCTCTCCACCGGCCCCAGTCCGGCGGTACGCAGCAACATGCCGGCACTGAACAGAATCTCCTCCTCATCGTCCACCAGCACGATCGGATCGTGATGACCACCCTTCATGATGCCCCCTCCTCCCGCCACGCTTCGGACCGATCCACCACTCCCCCCGCCGCGCCGAACCGGTCAGCCCGTCCCTGTTGCCCCTTCTCCGGCCCCTTCTCCGGCCCCTTCTCCGGCCCCCTCTCCGACAGAAACCCACCGCTACCGCTCCCCACCATGCCATCGCCAGCGGTCTCCTCTCCCCGACGGATCGGCAACCGTACCAGCGCGGTGGTTCCCCTGCCCAGCTCCGACTTGAAACGCAACACCCCCCCGATGATCCGCCACGATGGTGTGGGTGATCGACAGACCCAATCCGGTACCGCCCTCCCCCGAACGTGTGGTGAAAAAGGGGTCGGTCAGTTTGGACAGATGCGCCGGTTCAATGCCACGTCCCCGGTCCTCCACCCGAATCTCCACCACCCCCCGATCGGTACGAAACGCCACCTGCAAGGTTACCGAACAGCGCCGCTCCGGCAGCGACTGAAGCGCGTTCATGACCAGATTGATCACCACCTGCTCCAGCTGCTGGGCACTGCCCAGAACCATCGGCACCGGCCCCTCCTCCTCCTCCGGAAGCAACACCCTGAAATGGTTGGTATGACGCTTGATCTGACCGTGCAGAATGGTCAGCGCCGACTGCACCATGCGCACCGGATCCACCGCCTGTCGCGCCTCCCCCCGATCCTGACGCGAAAGATGCTTCAGATTGCCGACGATGGTACCGATCCGCTCCGAACTGCCCAGCATCCCCTCCAGCAGACGCGGCACATCCTCCAGCACCTCCTCGAAAGGGATCTCCGCCAGACAGAACGGCCCATGCTCCTCGCGGTGCCGATGCAACAGCGGCTCCACATCCCGCCAGATCGAAGCGAAGATCGAGGCGTTGAAACGCATCGCGTTGTTGGGATTGTTGATCTCGTGGGCCACACTGGCCGCCAACACCCCCAGCGTGGCCAGCCGGGCACTGCGCACCGCCTGACTCTGAAGCAGATGCTGTTCCGTCGTGTCCGTGCAGATCACCAGCATCGATTCCACCCGTTCGTCGCTCCGCATCGGCACCAGCC
>JADGBX010000366.1 GCA_015231265.1 Magnetococcales bacterium
GAGAGAGACCGCCGGTGAGATGCGACGTCAAGTTGAAGGGTCATTGGAACGATTGGGCATCGATCATCTGGAACTGTTCGCCCTGCACGGAATCAATACCAGAGAGATATTTCAACGCACGATCCGAGCAGGAGGACCACTCTCAGCCCTGTTTCAGATGCAACGTGAAGGATTGATCGGTCACATCGGCTACTCAGGCCATGCGCCACTCCCGTTGCAATTGGAGATGATCGGTTCCGATCTCTTCTCCTTCGTGAATCTCCACTACTACGCCTTTCGGGCACACAACCGCTCCGCAGTGGATCTGGCGGCCAGTAAGGATATGGGAGTCTTCATCATCTCTCCCAACGACAAGGGTGGAAAGCTCTATGCTCCGTCATCAAAGCTGCAGCAGTTGACGCACCCTTTGCACCCTGCGGTGTGGAATGAACGTTGGCTTCTGAGTCAGCCGGATGTGCACACTCTGAGTATCGGATTATCGAAGCCGGAGGAGATTTCGCTTCATCTTCGTGCTCTTGAGGGAGGCAGGCCATTCTGGAGCAAGACAGAGCGCGTGGCAGAGGCACGATTGGACTCTGCAGCAGCACTATCACCGCTGGAGCGGTGTGGTGGCTGTATTCGCTGTTTGCCGTGTCCGGAACACATTGAGATCCCGGATCTTCTCAGGCTACTTCACCTCTCCAATACCTATGACATGCAGGGCTATGGGGTTGATCGTTATGCGCAGATGCAGCCGGATGATCACTGGATGCCCGGTGCAAAAGGGAGTCTCTGTACCGACTGTGGCGAGTGTCTTGATCGTTGTCCATTGAAGCTGGATATTCCGGCTTTGGTGCGGGAAGCGCACGCACGATTTGAACCCTCGGCACAATAATCACCAATTATCCACAAAAAAAGCCCCTCACCAGAGATGATGAGGGGCTTTTTTTGTATCAAATGGCCATCATGATGGCCATTGAAAAAATGCCTCTTTTACCAAGGCAGTCCGATGGACTCCATGTGGTTACTGAAAGCGGTCTCCTTGCTGCCGGAAGCAACTGCAGCAGGTTCAGGTTTCAGAGCAGTCGTCACCAGTCGCTCACCGTTGAGTTTGGTGAGAGGTGCCAGTTCACTGACCGATTCTGCCAGCTTAGTGCGCACGGAGGTGAGATCTGCCAGAGAGTTGGTGTTGGCCAACGCAGCCAGAGCACTCTGAATCGTGTGTGCGTCATCTCTTCCCAATGCGGGCCGCAGAATGGCAAGAGAGCCTTCGCGATTGAGGAATGCGCCCTCGGTATTCAAGGGATCACTGGTGGTGATATTAACAGCAACGGAGTCCAGAGTCTGGAATGGACCGATGGCAATCACCGACGTATCACCCAACTGACGATGCTCCGGATCCACCCGAGCATCCACGAGAACAACCAAATCCGCTGAGACACCAATGCCCCATGGTTTGGCACCCAGACGGTTGATCAATGCCAGATTACCCTCGCCCTGGATCTTGCTCAGGGGTGCTTTCTCCCCTTCAATCGAATCTCCAGGGACGTAGTAGAGAGCGCCACCACCGTTGGTCGCCAACTGAGAGGCTGCATAGGTCTCTTCAACCGTCAGATTGGTTGAGACCACAACAGCCACTTTCTCGGCTTTGAACATCAGCTCACGGGCAGAATTGATCGAGCGTTCCCAGACAGAGCTGTCAACGCCATCTCCTCCTTCGGTCAACTTGTACGAGAAGCGTCCTTCAGCACAGATGGACGCCCCATTGATAGGATCACCATCTATGCTGCGCACTTTCACCACGCGGCCTTGCTTGGTGTATACCTTCAAACCGCACCCTTTGCTACAGGCCGTGCAGGAGGTGATTGCGGTTTCATTGAGCCAGGGGCCACACTCTTTACCGGTGTTGGTGGAGAGGGTTCCCGTCGGGCAGACATCGATGCACATGCCACAGGCATCACAGCCGGTGTTCTGAAGAGCATCGTTGAAGTTGGGGCCGATCTTAGTGGTAAAGCCACGATTGATGAAGGCCAGAGCATGAATGTTCCGTACCTCACCACAGATGCGGACACAACTCGCACAGGTGATACACTTATCGGACTCGATTTTGATCAGAGGATGGCGTTTATCCTCTTCGTAGTTGCGCTTCTCACCGCTGTAGAGCTTTTCACTGGAGCCATACATGGTGGAGTAGTCGCGTAGATCACAATCAAAGCGAGCATTACAGCCGCACTCGATACAACGCCCCGCTTCACTGACCGCCTCGTCTGCGGTCAGACCGACGTTGATGGCATCCCAGCCACCGCCGCTTGTGAGACGTTGCTGTGGCGGATGGGTTTTCTCAAGTGCTCGCTTCTGATGGACGAAACGGGGGGAGTAATCTGCCATTTCCAGGTCAGCCAGACGACCACGAGAGATGGCATACTCCTCCTTGAGGCTGATCTCAACACCATTGAGGTATTGATTAATGGCCAGAGCTGCCTTGCGCCCTTCACCCACGCACTGAATCAGAATGTCGGGGCCGTAGGCACAGTCACCAGCGGCAAACAGACCGTCGATGGAGGTGACACAGGTCTTGGCGTCGTAGATGAATGTCCGCCAACGGGTTGTGTCCGGTTTGACCGGTTCGTTCTCGATACAGGTGAGATCCGGATCCTGACCAATGGCAGGAATGATGAGGTCGAAGTCCAGATCCTCTTCACTCCCTTCAATGGGCACCGGACGGCGACGACCGGAGTCATCGGGTTCGCCCAGCTCCATGGTGATCACCCGCATACCGACTGCGCGGCCTTCATCATTGGTGAGCACTTTGACCGGAGCAGTCAGGAAGCGGAACTCGACACCCTCTTCTTCAGTCTCTTCCTGCTCGATGGGCAAGGAGGGC
>JADGBX010000367.1 GCA_015231265.1 Magnetococcales bacterium
GGTGAGTAGATCCTTGCGGCTCACCTTGGCGCGGGAGGCACCTTTGCTCTTGAAGGTGCGCTCCTTGCAGTTGATGAGTTCGAGATCCAGTTTGCCGAGGCGAGACTCCAGATCGTCGATGGTGTTGGCCTCCATGCCACCGCGGACAATCTTTCCCTGTGCATTCATCGCCTTGAATCGAAACTCGGGCATGATGGATCACCGGTTCATGGCAGGGAGACGGTTCATGGGATTCGGTCCGTAAGATCGACCACGCGCGCCACTTCATCCAGGGTGGTCAGTCCTTCCAGTACCAGTCGGGCACCGTCGTCGGCCATGGTGCGGTAGCCTTTTTTCCGTGTGGCTGCCTGTAGCTCCTGATGGGTGGCCCCGGCGGCGACCATGGCATCGAGATCATCGTCCATACGAACGGTTTCGATGATGCTCATCCGCCCTTTGTAACCCTGATAGTCGCAGTAGGTGCAGCCCTTCTTTTCCGGGATCATCGCCTCCTGCTCATCGGGTATGGAGAGGAGACGGCGCTCGGCGGGCACGGGGGCGCGGGTTTCCCGGCAGTAGGTGCAGAGCTTGCGCACCAGACGCTGACCGATCACACCGATGATGTTGCCGGCAAGAATCTGCTCCTGCACACCGATATCCTTGAGACGGGTGATCGCTTTGACGGCGGAGTTGGCGTGCACTGTCGAGAGCACCTGATGGCCGGTCATGGCGGCACGAAAGGCCATGTTGGCGGTCTCCTCGTCGCGGATCTCACCCACCAGGATAATATCCGGGTCCTGGCGCAGCATGGTGCGGATACCTTCGGCAAAGGTGAGATTGGCCGCCGGATTGACGCTGGTCTGTCGCACCTGCGCCAGGGGATACTCCACCGGATCCTCCAGGGTCATGATGTTTACCGACTCGCTGTTGAGCCACTCCAGCATGGCGTAGAGGGTGGTGGTTTTGCCACTGCCGGTGGGGCCGGTGACCAGAATGATCCCCTCAGGACGGCCCATCATCAACTTGAAGGTCTGCAACGACTCGGGAGGGAGCTCCATATTATCCAGGGAGAGCACCCCTTTCTTGCGGTCGAGAATACGCAGAACGACGTTTTCGCCGTGGGTGGTTGCCAGACAGGAGACGCGGAAATCCACCGGACGGCCAAACAGTTGCAGAGAGAAGTGGCCATCCTGGGGGGAGCGGGTTTCCGCGATGTTCAAGCCGGCCATCACTTTGATGCGCACGGTGACCATGGAGCAGTATTTCTGGTGCAGGCTGCGGATCTGACGCAGAACACCGTCGATGCGGTAGCGAATGCGGTAGAAGCTCTCCTCCGGCTCGAAGTGGATATCCGAAGCGCCCCGTTTCACCGCATCGGAGATGAGGGAGTCCACCAGTCGGACCAGGGGTTGGCTGTATTCGGCATCGGCGCTGATGGCAACTTGGGGATCGATCTCCCCGGTCTCCATCTCCTTGAGGATGCCCTCCACCGACAGTTCGAAGCCGAAGAACTGATCGATGGCGTTGTCGATCTCCACCTCACCGGCCAGCAGCGGCTTGATGGTGATCTCATCACCCAGCAGACCGCGCAGTTTGTCCATGGCCACCACATCGAAGGTGTTGGCCATGGCGATGGTGATCTGCTTACCATCGGCATCGAAGGCGATGGGCATCAGGTGGTAGCGCTTGGCGAACTCCATGGAGACGACCTTGATCGCCTCGCTGTCCACCACCACCTTGGTGAGATCGACGCTCTCCTGTCCCAGCGCCTCCCCCAGCATGTCCCGCATCATCGCTTCGGAGACGAAGCCGAGCTTGACCAGAACCTTGCCCAGGGGGATGTTCTGTTTCTGCTGTTCGGTCAGGGCGATGCTGAGCTGATCTTGGGAGATGACCCGTTTTTCGATCAGCAGTTCACCCAGCATCACCTTGGGCCGCTGCTCGCTCATGGTAGTGCCCCCGGTTGGGTACGGGGGGAGGAGAGTCGATCGGGAACCGGTGGCATGGTCAGATCGACGATCCGCTGTCTGATCTGGAGCGGGTCGAACAGAATCGGTTGTCCCGAAGCGTTCGACAGGGCGCGCTGATAGTAGGGAAGGGCGGCGTCGGACTGTCCCAAGCGGTCGAGACTGACCGCCAGATTGAAGAGGATGTTGGCGTTGTCGGGATCTTTGACATAGGCCTGGAAGAACGCCTGTTGTGCTGCCTTCCAGCGCGATTGTGAGGCGTAGACCGTGCCCAGACTGAACTGGAGCGGTCCCGAGTCGGGATGGTCTCGCAGCAGGGTTTTGAGGCGGGTCTCGAAGTGGCGCGGTTCGCTGGATGCCTGCTGGTTGATCAGACCGGTCATCGCCTGGAGATCCCTGGGATTGCGTTTCAACAGGGAGAGGTAGATCTCGGCTGCGCGATTATCCTGATGGGTGCGGACCGCTACGGCCGCCAAACCCAATAGAGCACCTCGATGATCGTTGTGACGATTGAGGATTTCGGTATAGGAGCGTCTGGCACCTTCCATATCATCGCGGCGGAAGGCGGTGTTGCCTGCTTTGATGATCGCTTCCACCAGCTTGGGATCGTTCTTCTGGACCAGCATGGGCCGGTGGTAGTCGGAGCGCTGCTCCTGCGTCTCGGATGGTGCAGGCGGCTCTTCCACACGCTGCCACGACTCGGTGATACGGGCGGGGAGCCCGGCGGCTCTGCGATCCGCCTCGATGGTGGCAGGATTGATCAGATCCGCGTCGGCAGCCGGTGGCGGAACCCGAGCAGTCGTTACGGAGTGTCCTGCCGTCTCGGGTGGTGGGATCGAAGGCTCTGTGGATTGTTGCGATGCGGTGGCCTGGGGCGCTGCGTGTTGAGCTTCCGGTTCCTGGTTCCG
>JADGBX010000368.1 GCA_015231265.1 Magnetococcales bacterium
ACCGGTATCCCGGCATGATGCACACCCCTCAAAACAGTCAAGAGCCGGGCTCCTGCCCGGAGAGCACTCAGTCCGATGATCGCGGAGACGCTCACCCCGGACACGCACTCTCCAGCACCGAAACCGACGACCCCATCACCTGCCCCACCCCTCTTGCCATCGTGCTCTCCACCTACAACGGTGCGCGCTTTCTGGAAGAGCAGATCGTCTCGATCCTGGAACAGAGCAGCAAGGAGTGGACACTCTATATCCGCGATGACGGCTCCAGCGACGACACCTGGAGCATCGTGCAACGGTTTGCCGAGAGATACCCAAAGAGCATCATTCCCCTCGCCTTCGGCCCACCTAGCGGCGGCGCCAAAGGGGGGTTCAGCATGCTGCTCAACCGCCTCGATGCCGACTACTTCATGACCTGCGATCAGGACGACGTCTGGCTGCCGGAGAAGGTGGAAAAGAGCCTCACTCTGATCCGGCAAGAGGAGGCAGAGCATGGCGAAACCTACCCGATCCTGCTGCACAGCCGCCTGCAGGTGGTGGATGCCAACCTATCACCTCTTGCTCTTTCGCCGTGGAACGGACCGAAAGGCCACGACCAACGCACCCAAATTCACAGACTGATTCTCCAGAATCTGATCACCGGCGCCGGCATGGCCGGCAATCGGGCGCTCTTGGCCAAAGCCTCGCCGCTTCCTTTTGAGCGGCCCATCATCATGCACGACTGGTGGCTGGCTCTGGTGGCCTCACTCTTCGGCAGGATCGTGCTTCTCAATGAACCCGCCGTACTCTATCGGCAGCATGACGAAAATGTGTGTGGTGCTCTGGTAGATGAGAAACATATAGGCCCACTGCTCAAGCTTCTGCGACTGCTGAGACAGGCAGGACTCATCGTCTTTCACCTCTTTTTTGTCAGAAACTATCCGAGCCGAAGCGAATTCATTCAACAGCAGCTCGACTACCTGGACCAAACCCACGATCAGACAACCGTTCTCATCGAATGCTACAAGGATCACATCCCAACCGAGACCACCGAGATACTGCATGACTTCACCAGAATGAAGGAATCCGGCGTGATCAGCCGTCTTATACTGGCTCGGAAACGAGGATTTCGCTTTGGCCTCCTCGTCAGGGATTTCGTCTATCTGTTTCTCTGGAGACGGATGAAAAAACAGACAAGAGAAGATCGCGCATGAGCTCTACCGTTGCCGTCGTCATCCTCAACTGGAACACCTGGCAGGAAACCATCAACTGCCTCTCCTCCCTTGAGAAACTGACCGGCATCCAGCCGGAGATCTATGTGGTCGACAACGGCTCCGATGACGACTCCCTGGACCATCTGAGAGCAGTCACCCAAACACTCACTCTGATCGAAACCGGCAGCAATCTTGGATTTTCAGGCGGCTGCAATGTGGGAATCCGAGCGGCTCTGAAGAGCAATCCCGACTACATCTGGCTGCTCAACAACGACGTCACCGTCACCCCCACCACGCTGGACCCCATGGTCTCCCTTCTTGAGTCTCGCCCCGAGGTGGGTGCTGTGGGATCGGTACTCTCCTATGCGCACGATCCCGACCAGATTCAGGCGTGGGGAGGAGGAAGAATTCACCGGCTTCTGGGGTTCGAACGCCACGCCACCGGCCCGCTGGCCGAGGGCAAACTCCACACCCTCACCGCAGCAAGCATGCTGATCCGCACCACGGCTCTGCGCGAGGTAGGGCTCCTGGATGAAACGCGCTTCTTTCTCTACTGGGAGGATACCGATCTCTGCTTTCGACTGCGCAAGGCGGGCTGGCAGTTGGCAGTGGCCCCGGAGAGTCGAGCACTGCACGCCGTCTCCGCCTCCACCACCCGCTCCACCGTCTCGCAGGCGTTCCACTTCAACGCCTCAGCGGTCCGCTTCTTCCAGCGACATGCGTATCCATGGTGGCTGCTGCCGGTGATTATCGGTACGTTGCTTCGGTTAGGTATGCGTCTGTTACGTCGTGACTGGACTGGGTTACGCGAAAACTGGCGGGGAGTGCGACAGGGGTTACGCCATTTTGACCATCAGGGCCCTGCCGGATGCGGACGCAGCGCTCCTCCCCCCGTACAACGTCGCCCCGATGTGTGCGCTATCATCGTCACCTACAACCCGGAACCGACGATAATCGACAATCTGACCCACATCCTGGAGCAGACACAAGAGTCAGTTGTGGTGGATAACGGCTCCCGTGGCGAAGCGTTGACGAGTGTCCGCAAACTCGCCGATATGCCACGCTGTCACCTGCTTCTCAACGGAGAGAATCTCGGCATCTCCGAAGCGTTGAACCAGGGAATTTCCCACGCCATGACGCGTGGCTTCGACTGGGTGGTGCTGTTCGACCACGACAGCAGGCCGGAGCCGGGCATGATTCCTACTTTGATAGAGGCCTTCGAGCAACAGGAACCCCACCACCCCCTCTCCATGGTTGTCCCCAGCATCATGGATCACTCGGGCATCGCCATTCGCGAACTCTACGACAGGCGTCCACTGGGTGACGACCACTTTCTACTCTTCACCGCCATCACCTCCGGCAGCCTGATTCCGATCTCCACCTTCCAGCGTTGCGGTCTCTTCATTCCGGAGATGTTCATCGACTTCGTCGATCTGGAATACTCCCTGCGCTGCCGCCATGAAGGTCTTTTCATCCTGGAGACGGAAGCGTGCACCCTTCACCACCAACTGGGAAAGACAAAAGCGCACACCTCGCGGTTCCGCCCCAAGCACACAACCTTCATGTCCCACCACGGTGGTCTCCGGCGCTACTTCATCTTCCGTAATCGGGTATGGGTCGATTTCCGCTATATGACGCGTTTTCCCTACTGGACCATGCGCGAT
>JADGBX010000369.1 GCA_015231265.1 Magnetococcales bacterium
TGTTGGGAAACTGATGAGTAATGGTCGAACGCAACTGCTGGCTGAGGGCGTACCCCTGGGGGGTGGTCAGGGTGTCGTCGATGGCGATTTGGAGATTGATCTCCCAGGTGTCGCCCAGGACACGACCCCGGCAATACTCCACCATCAGGACACCGGGGGTAAGGCGCGCCATGCGTTCCATCTCTTCCAGGGCGCTGCCGGGAATGGAGATGTCCATCAAACCCCTTAGCGACTCAAAAGCGATCTTGCCTCCGATCCAGATCACCATCATCGACATCACCATGGCCATCCAGTTGTCGGCCTCCGGCCATCCAAGGCGGGCGATAACCACCCCGAGAAAAACAGCCGCCGATGAGAGGGCATCGATACGGTTGTCCAGAGCAGCGGTTTTCATGACCGGATTGCGGTTTTCTCTGGCAACACAGCCGAGATAGAAGGAGAGACTGAGGCTGATCACACCGGAGAGTGCAACCCCGATCAGCGCGACACCGCCTGGAACCTCCACGATATGGTCGTTGGCATTGGTGAAGTTGTCGAACAGAAACCGCCCGGCTCCCACCAGCAACATGATGCCGATGATCGCCGAGGTGATGAACTGGATCTTGCCGTAACCGTAGGGGAAGAGTTTGCTTGGAGGACGACGGGCGATTCGAATGCTGACGGCGTTGATGATCTTGGTCAACGAGTCGGCCAGAGAGTAGATCGCCTGTGCCATGAGAGCCATACTGCCCGACGCCGAAGCAAATCCCATGCGTAGCACCGCCTGGGTCACCGTGACGGAGATGTCCAGGTTGATCCCTTTTTCGACGCAGGAGGCGCAACTGGAACACTTGGGGCCTTTGACGGGTTCACCATCCATGGACTGCTCCTTCAAGAGAGAGTGTCCCGTGCATTGGACGTGTGGTAGTCGCGGATGAAGGCGGCCACCTGGTCCGGTCGGTTGATGTCGAGAACGGGATAGCCTGCTTCCAGGGTCGAATCGTCACTCACCACCGCCACGATGTTCTTCAGGCCCTCGTCGAGCCTCGACTCCGAATGGCCACGGCGGTGAAGAATCAGTTTCGGGTGGGGACGATCCCTCAGACCTTCGATGAGAATGATGTCATGCCCTTCCAGCCGTGCCAGAAGCTGCTCGGGATCGACCTCCCCATCCTCCTGGATCATGAACCACCGTTCCGGACCCTGAAAGAGTACCGTTCGCGCACCCGCCGCCCGGAATCGATGGGTATCCTTGCCCGGTGTATCGGGATCGACGGAGTGGTGGCCGTGTTTCAAAACCGCCACCTTCAGACCGGCTTCGGCCAGGAGGGGGATCACCGCTTCCAGAAGCGTGGTCTTGCCGGTGCCGCTGGGGGCGGTGAGTCCGATGATGGTCGCTGACATGGTTCTGACTCCTTGGTTCTTGGTTCTCAGTCCTTGGTCCCGTGGCTGGTGAAACCCGATCATCTCGGTGACGATCAGCGTTCCAGAGCGACACTTTTTACCTGAGCAAACAGTGACATGCCCGTGCGAATATCCAGCACGGCATGGGAACGGGCAGTGATGCGGGCGAGCATCTCCACCCCCTCCAGATCCAGCGTAACCAGATACTGGGCATCGCCGATGGGAGAGCAGGCGCGCACGGTTGCCCGAAAAACATTGAGAATACTGGTTCTGCCCGGATGATCGAGAGTCAGGCTGACATCCCGAGCCATGATCCGGATGCGGGCCTGATGGCCGATTCCCAGGGTGTTGCCGGCGATGAGCAGATGCTCTTTGGCGCCGAACCGGAGTCGGGTCAGATGGTACTGTTCATCATGACTCTCGACCACGGCGGCAATGACCACCGCTGCATCGGCCCGGTTGGCCGGGGGTAGATCGAGACGGGTCAGCATGTGGGAGAGGGGGCCGTGTTCGGTGATCCGTCCCGCCTCCATGAGAATCAATCGATCCGCCAGTTGGTGGATTTCAGCCATGTCATGGGTGACGTAGAGAATGGGGATCTCCAACGCGGTACTGAGTTTTCGGATGGAGGCGATAATGCGCTGTTTGCCGTCGGCATCCAGAGAGGCCAGGGGTTCATCCATGAACAGCAGGCGCGGTGATGTCAGCAGCACCCGCCCCAGAGCGACGCGCTGCGCCTCGCCGCCGGAGAGCCGGTCCGGACGTCTGGAGAGCAGCGGCGCCAGCTCCAACATCCCAACAACGTCGTCGAAGCCGATGCGACGACGAGCACGGGGGGTGGCGTTTCTGCCGTAGAGCAGGTTGCCGCGCACATCGAGAAACGGAAAGAGTCGCGGCTCTTGAAAGAGCATGCCCAGTTGCCGCCGATGCAGGGGGATGAAGAGTCCTCGCGCCTCATCCTGCCAGGTTTCCGACAGACAGTGGACCGCCCCGTCGTCTGCGCGCTCCAATCCGGCAAGGGCGCGAAGCAGGGTGGTTTTGCCGCAGCCGGAAGGGCCTTGAATGGCGACGACGCCGTCCAGAGGGGTGTCGAGGGCGACGGCGAGGGAGAAGCTCTGCCGCCGGAGCGAGAGCGTTGCCCGGAGACGACTCATCGCACACTCCCGAAGCCGCGCCGATTCAGAGCGTGCACCAACAGGAGAATCAGAAAGGAGAGCGTCAACAGGATGGCCGACAGCAGATGGGCCTGTCCGTACTGGAAGCTCTCCACGTGGTCGTAGATGGCGATGGAGACCACCTGGGTTCGTCCCGGAATATTGCCGCCCACCATCAGCACCACGCCGAACTCACCCAGCGTGTGGGCGAAACAGAGCACGGCTGCCGTGACATAGCCTCTCGCCGCCATGGGCAGGGCAACGGTATAGAAGGCGCGAAACGGCGAAACACCCAGGCTCCAGGCCACTTC
>JADGBX010000036.1 GCA_015231265.1 Magnetococcales bacterium
ACCATCCTGGTCACCGACACCATCGGTCTGACGGACGCCACCATCTCCACTTCGGCCAACGGTGGCTCCGGTAGTGGTGGCAACATCTTCATCGACCCGATTGTCTTCTACATGAAAGGCGGAACCAGCATCACCGCCGACGCCGTGGGTGGTGCGGGCGGCGGCATCACCATTGTCGCGCAGAACTTTTTCCAATACCCCGGCAGCACTATCAGCGCCTCCTCCGCATTCGGTCTTAGCGGCACCGTTGATCTTGACACCCCGGACTCCACCGTCGCCGACAGTCTCGAAGCGATGCCGGACAAGGTTTTCGACGCAACCGCTCTGATGCGAGAACGGTGTAGCACCCGTGGTGGTGGAGGGGGCAGCCACTTCGTCATCAGCGGACGTGGCGGCATGCCCACCACACCGGGTGATCTTCGTGCCAGCTCCTCCGCACCGGTCGGTTTGGCCGGTGGTATGGGATCGGGAGGTGTGCTGCGTGTGAGCGGCGGAAGTGGTGGCGGCGGTGGTGGGATGGTTGCCAGCGTTCCCGTGCTTCAAACCGGTTGTGCTCTATAGGACCTACTCTAGAAGACGTGCCACACACAGAGCCACTTAACCCTCCTGCGACTTGAATCGTAATAAGGCATTAACGAGGACCAACCCAGAAAGAAATTGAAATTTCAAAAAATTTGTACACGTGATCCATGATCAACCCGAACCACACGACGTTTTGGGGGTACCCCCCCCTTCAAAGGGGTAGGGGGTGTTGATCGGCAAAGGTTTCAAGTTGGACGACCAGCTTTGCGTTGAGCGCGTCAGGGCCTACCCGTTCATATGTCTGATCCCATGTCTCTCCCGGCTCTCGCTGGATCACTGAGACTTCTTCACCAGTGCTTGCAGCAGCCTCGAGTTTCTTCAGTCGGGTCATCAATGCACTCATGACAGCCTCGCTTCCAACAGGGTGATTCGTGTTTGCAACTCGCTGACTTCCAGGATACGAGCCTCTGACCCCAGAGCACGCAGCACTACCGCACCATCGCCCGGAGAGATCTCACCTGAAGCAATCAGGGCTGAGACACGTGCAGCACGATCCGACAACGACATGTCGGGTTTGATGTCCTCCAACACGATCGGGTCGTCTTTGGGGCGTGCTTGGGGTATGACTCGGGAAAGAAGAAGTTTGAGAGCCCCGACATCGCCTTCTAAGGCTATTTGAACGGCTTTTTCCCAAGGCTGGGGCATGAGGTTCAACGAGACTTCGGAGCCGAGAACGACGGTCATTTGTGCCCCTAGGACGTCCTGCAGGGTTACCACTCTGTCCGGGTTTAAATTTTGCCATAACGATCAGATCTCCGACTGTAATGATCAGGTATTATAGCACATTTGGCCGTTTGAGGCTTTCAGTTGGAAGGTTGAGAAGGGTGCGGTAAGTTCGGGAATACCGATGGGGCAGGGCATCTCCGGGATGATGCACTTTGGAGAGGGCCAAGGTGTTAATCGGAGTCCAGTAATAACCCCCATTGCGATCGCAAAGATACACCCCAAATCACACCCCAAACAAAAAACGCCACCGGTCGGTGACGTCTAAGTGCTTGAATTCAATGGTGGGCCGTCAAGGATTCGAACCTTGGACCCGCTGATTAAGAGTCAGCTGCTCTACCAACTGAGCTAACGGCCCGCACCCCTTCGCTGTGAAGGATCGACAGTGTGCCACGGAGGGTGATAGAGGTCAATGCCGAACAGGCTCTCTCTCCCATTTCTCGTCGGATTCTACCTTTCCCCACCCTTCTTTTTTGCTCCTGCTATTTGTTTTAGGGGGAGTTGGTGCCAGCGGCGAGGAAGTCAGAACCACAGAGCGCATCGAAGCGGGCATCGTTCAAACCGATACCGGTTCCTGTACGCAAAAAGGCGCAGAGACTGGCCATCCGATGCCCCCGACCATTGGTATTGTTAATAACTGACGCTTTCAGCTCCTTCAACTCGTCTGCGGTGAGGATCTTGTCGGTGTCCTGCATGACGATGAACTGGTCTTCATGCATACACATGCCCAGAGAAAACTCCGTCTGCATGGTGGTGCCCACTTTTTTTCCTCGATCGGTAATGCCGGGTTCGAAGGCGTAGATCTCTTGGTGAGAGTCGAGAAGAATGCCCAGAACACGCCTTTTCTCGCTGAGAGCAATTTCTACCAAGGAGATACAGCTTTTTACCGTTCGCACCCCCTCGCAGACGATCTCGTCGTGGCGCAGGTCCAGCACTGGAATCATGCGTTTGTTCAGGTTAACCAGCCCCTTCATGTTGCGGGGCATCTTGGGTAGAGTTCTAAGGGCGGTGTAACTCAAGACCTCTTTAATGCGATCTGCATTGAGCACGAACTCCGCATCATCCAGTGAGAAGGAGATGAGCTTCGTCTGTGTCGGCCGTGAAGAGCGGTTCATACCATTTTCCCAGATCGGATTAGTGTTGTTCTTTCTAGTGTTAGATCTGTTTTTTTGTAGTCTATTCATGGCAATCTCGTGTCTCTCTTACATGGTCGGGTGGCAGCATGGCAGGGGTGGTCCCTCGGGTGCGTTCCAGCTCTCTGTTCAGTCGATCCCACACCGTTTTAAAGCGATTCATCGACTCCAGTGAGCCCCACCCTTTGCCTCGTCGCCGCATCCAAACCACCTCCATGGCAGAGGCGTGCACCTGTTCATGCCACCACGCGATCTCCTTCAACAAACGTCGCGGCAGTTTCGACTGCACCTCCGCCCTTTTCAGCCAACGTCCCAGGGGGCAGTCGTGGTGGTCAATGATCCGGTTGACCGGTTGGCAGGAGAGGTCTTCCAGAATGGTGCAGTGGAGTCTCTTTCGTCTCTTCTTTCTGTGCCGCATCGCCCGCTCCTGTTGAAGAACGCCTATGAATCTACTAAAAGACATCTCAAGGATTGGGCCAACCTGTTCTGTTGTATTGATTGTGTGCAATAACAGTGCTTTGTGTACAATAATCCTCTATTGCACACTCTGAGCGGCTCTGTCGCGTTTTGCGTCAATAATGGGTGTCTTTGGTGGGCTTTGTGCTGCTTTTATTAATTAAAACAGTAGGTTTTGAAGGTGCGCTCAAGATGTGTCACTGTTGCATTATGTGACACCCCTTCTGAGGTGTTTTTTTGGTTATTGTGTTTTTTTGGGTATTATGTTGAGAGAGGGCTCAACGCCCCTCTTTGAGCTTTTTCAGTTTGCGGTTGAGAGTCTGGCGGGAGGTGCCCAGTAGGGTGGCAGCCATGCTCTGATTGTGGTCACACCGTTGCAGTGCCTCCTTGAGCAGGGCGGTTTCAGCTTCCTGGAAGGTGGGCAGGGGGTCGGGCAGGTGGTGGAAGATTGCCTCTTCCGAGGGTTCGATTGTGGCGGGGCGTTGGCCACTGTCGCTGCTGAGAATCGCCTCCTGAAACGACTGCATGGAGAGGGTGCCGCCGGTATGACGAGCCATGGCGTCGAATACCATGCCGCGCAGCTCGCGAATATTGCCGGGGAAGGGGTGGTTGGTCAGCAGTGTCACGAGCTGCTTGGGTGTCGCGGGTGCCTTGTCATGACCCATGGTGCGGGCGGCTTCCTGAAGAAAATGCGCCACGAGAAGGGGGAGATCTTCGGTGCGGTCGCGCAGGGGAGGGATCTTCAACTGATGGCCGGAGAGGCGGTAATAGAGGTCGGCCCGGAAGGCACCGCTATCGATTCTCTCTTCCAGGTTGCGGTTGGTGGCGCAGATGAAGCGGGCGTTGGTTGTGCGCGGCAGGTCGGAGCCCAGGGGATAGTATTTGCGCTCCTGAAGCAGTCGCAGAAGCTTCAGTTGCAGGGTGTGGCTCAGGTCACCGAATTCATCGAGAAAAAGAGTGCCGTCATGCGCCTTGGCGATCAGCCCCTGACGGTTCTGGTCGGCACCGGTGAAGGCCCCTTTCTTGTGGCCGAACAGGGTGTCGGTGAAGCTCGTCTCGTCGAGTCCGGCGACATTGAGTGCCACCAGAGGACCGGAGAGGCCACTGATCTTGTGGATCGCCGAGACCAGAAGCTCCTTGCCAACGCCAGTCTCACCCACCACCAGGACCGGTTCCGGGCTGGTGGCAACGGTCTTGGCGTAGTGGAACACCGCATCCATCTTTGGCGAGCGTGTCACCATGGCGGCGAACGCTTCGTGTCGGTCCGAGGGTCCATCGAAGAGCTGAGAGCGCAGGGAGCGCACCTCTTCCCGAAGCTGCCGTAGCTCCAGGGCGCGTTGAACGCAGGTGAGAAAGCGGCTCTTGTCCACCGGTTTGACCAGATAGTCGAACGCCCCCTTCCGCATGCAGCGGACGGCGGTCTCCAGCTCCTGGGTGGCGCTCATCACCACCACCGGGATGTGGGGGTGGTGATGCATCACCTTCTCCAATACCTCGGTGCCGGGCATGGTGGGCATCATCAGATCGAGAACAATCAGCGAGGCGCCGTGGTTCTCCAGGAAGGGAAAGATCTCACGTCCATCTTGAAAGGTCTCGACACGAGAGATCCCGGAGGTTTCCAGCAGGGTGCGGGTGCTGAGGAGAACGCTCTCTTCATCATCGACGAGCAGGATAGGTTGCGGGAGGGAGAGGTTGTCAAACACTGCACGCCTCCCGGTCGCTGTTGTCCAGGGGCAGGGTGATGGTGACCCGCGTTCCGTGGCCGACGGTGGAGTCAAAGGCGATGGTGCCGTGGTGATGTTCGAGGATGGTCGTGGTGATGGAGAGACCCAGTCCTGTGCCACCGCTCTCCAGTTTTGTGGAGAAGAAGGGGTCGGTGATCACCTCCAGGTTTTCGGCGGGGATACCCACGCCGTCGTCTTCGACGCGGATAGTCAATCGGTGGTTTTCACTTTCGATGGACGTGCCCACCTGAACGGCATCGCTGCGTGCCTGCAGGGATTGCAGCGCATTGAGGATCACATTGAGAAATACCTGCTCCAACTGCTGACGATTGCCCCGGACCGGCGGCAGCTGTCCTGGGATCTCCAGAGAGAAGGCATCGGTGTGTTTGCTGATGCGTGGCTCCAGGATGGTGACCACGCCACGCAGCACTGCGCAGATCTCCACCTGCTCATCCAGGCAACCGCTGTCGGGGCGGGCCATCTGTTTCAGGGTTTCGATGATATCCCTGATACGATGTGAGTTCTTAAGGATCTCCCTCTCCAACAGGGGGAAGCGCTCGATCGCCTGTTGAATCGGCAGACCGCCCACCGTCACACCGACAAGATCGTTCCGGCACTCCTCGAAGAGGGCAGCGACATCCTTCCAGGCGGCGATCAGTGTTTCGGCATTGAAGCCGATGGCCATATTGGGGTTGTTGATCTCGTGGGAGATGTTGGCGGAGATCTCACCAAGGGAGGCCAGTTGTGCCGAGCGGTAGGAGTGTTCCTGAAGCGCCAGCTTTTCTTCCTCCGACCGTTTGTGGTCACGAATCTCCTGGATCAGCGCTTCGTTGATTCTAGCAAGCTGGTCGTGGGCCGTCTGTAGGGCGTTTTCCGCCTGCCGCCGCTCTGTGATGTCGGTGATGGTGGCAAAGCTCCCTTCGAACACCCCCTGCTGATCAAAGAGCGGGCGCGGTGAGATGAGCAGGTGGAGCTGCTTGCCGGTTCTCTTGGTGAAATAGAGTTCATAGAGATCGTCAGCGCCGCCTCGGCGTCGTTTGATCTGCTCCAAGAACAGCGTCTGCGCCTTTGCGTCGAGAAACTGCGTCACCGGCTGGCCGATCAGCGCCTGCCGGGGGTAGCCGGTGATGTCGCTGAGACGTTCGTTGACCAGCACGAAGCGGGTTTCCGTATCGATTACTGCGAAGCCGTCCCGCATGGTCTCTACCAACATCTTGTAGCGGAATTCGGTGTGTTGATGCTTGCTGATCTCCTCTTGCACCCGCTGTTCCAGAGTGTTGGCGAGGGTCTGGATGGTATCACGCTGTCGCTTCAACTCCAGGTGCGATTTGACCCGCGCCTGCACAAGGGCGGGGCGTACCGGTTTAGTGATGAAATCCACCGCCCCCAGTTGCAGTCCTTTGAACTCATCCCACGGCTCATCGATGGAGGTGATGAAGATGATCGGAATCGAGCGGGTGGCTGTATCCGCCTTGAGCTGTTGACACACCTCATAGCCGTTAAGTCCCGGCATAATGATGTCCAGAAGGATCATGTCCGGTTTCATGATGGTGACGGCGTCGAGGGCCTCCTCGCCGTTGAGCGCCATGCGGACGTCGTAGTCCATGCGCAGGATATCGGCGAGCACCTTGATATTGCCGGGGGTGTCATCAACGATCAGCAGTGTCGGTTTCTCATCCACGGCGGTTTTTATACTCCGGTGTGACGGGTTTTTTACAGGACGATGGACCTGACGCGATTGCGGCCCGCTCTTTTAGCGTCGTAGAGCATCCTGTCCGAGGCTTCCAGCAGTGGGCTGGAACTCGTACCGCGGGTAGGAAAAATGGACGCGCAGCCCAGGCTGATGGTGACGTGATTGGTGACCAGCGATTCCGGGTGGTGGATCGCCAGGGCTTCAATGTTGCTGCGCATCTTTTCGGCGACGTGCTCCGCCCCGTGTCTCTCCACCTGAGGCAGCACAGCTGCGAACTCTTCCCCGCCGTAGCGGGCGATGAGATCGGTGGTGCGCATGAGCGACTGGCGTAGTGTTTGCGCAACGCGACGCAGGCAGGTGTCACCGGTGGTGTGGCCGAAGTGGTCGTTGTACTGCTTGAAACAGTCGATATCCAGCAGGATTACCGCCAGTCCCAGTGAGCCACGCACGCAACGTCCCCACTCCTGATTCAAAAATGCATCGAACTGCCGGCGGTTGGCCACGCCGGTTAGGGCATCGGTGGTGGAGAGGCTGGCCAGTTCATCTTTTTGACGTTTACTGTCCAGATGGTTCTTGACCCGTGCTTTGAGAATGGGCGGGCTGATCGGTTTGGTAATGTAGTCGGTGGCGCCCAGCTCCAGTCCCTGGGTTTCGTCGGTCTCCTCGTCCTGGGCGGTGATGAAGATGACCGGGGTATCCTTGGTGACGGGATTCTCTTTCAAGCGCCGACACACCTCATAGCCGTCCATGCCTGGCATGATGATATCCAGCAGCACCAGATCCACCTTCTCCGCCTCGGCAGCTTCAAGAGCGTCGGTGCCGTTGGTTGCCATCAGGATTTTGTAGTCGTGGCGCAGGGTTTCCGCCACGGTTCTGATGTTGCCGGGAATATCATCGACGATCAGTATCTTAGCGGGCTCTTGGGTGTTCGACATCGTAGTGTCCATCTTGTGTTGGAGTTTAGGGTGTGTTCTCAATCAGCCCGAAACCACGCCGGCGTGCAGCCAGCCCTTCGGGTTGGGCCAGAAAATGCACCATGCAGCTGTGTTCGTCACTCATTTAGCCGTGACAAACCGCGTTTCTCACGCCTTGCCTGCAACATTTTCAGCCACAAACGTGGATTCGTGCTGATTGAGCCCCCCCCTCTAGTCCCTCAATTCTATGATCGGTTCTGTAAGGATTAACAGGGTAGAAGTTGTACCATCAACGTTGTCCCGCGTTTCCTGTCGGTTTCGAATCGTATCCGGCCTCCCTGGATCTCCACCATTTTCTTTGCCGAATAGGTGCCGAGACCCATGCCGTTGTGTTTGCCGAAGGTCGTGTATTTCTCAAAGAAGCCCCCGCGGATCTCCGGCGGAATCACCCCGTGATTGTGGATGCGCACTTCATGGCGTGGCTCACGCGTCAGATCCACAGTGACGACTCCCCGCTTCGGCGAGGCATCGACTGCGTTCTGTAACAGGTTACTGATGATGGAGTAACAGAGTGTCTCCTCACCCAGAATGGTGAAGGTGTGATCCGACTCGGGAGGGGAGCCGTTCATAAGAATACGGAAGTCGAGCTTCTTGCTGCTGGCACGTACCGAGATCGATGAACAGGTCATCTCGACGATGCGCAGCAGATCGACCGGTTTTGGAATGAAGGAGTAGGTGCCCTGTTCCATGCGCAACAGATCCAGGGAGAGGTTGATCATGTTGACCAGCTTGTAGCTGGACTCATTGATGATCTTGAACAGCTCTCTCTCCTCTTTCTCCAGGCGCAGTCGCTCCATGAGAATGTCGGTGAAGCCGATGATGGAGTAGAGGGGGGTTTTCAGATCATGGCGCATGATGTGGTCGAAATCCTCACGCAGCCGTGCCGCCTCTCGCAGTTGGCGGTTCTGCCGTTCCAGGGACTGGTGAGCCTCTTTCAGTTGCAGATGGGTTTTGACGCGTACCTGAACCACCGCTGGTATCACCGGTTTCGAGATGAAATCCACCGCCCCCATGGAGAGCGCTTCCGTCTCATCGGTGGGTTCGCTCTTGGAGGTGACGAAAATGACAGGCAGGGACTCCGTTTCCGGTGAGGATTTCAGGATCTTCAGCACCTCATATCCATCCATTCCCGGCATCACCACATCCAGCAGCACCAGATCCACCCGCTCGGCTCGGACGATCTCTATCGCCTCAGCCCCGCTGGTGGTCATGACGATTCGGTAGTCGTCCTTGAGGGCATTGGCCAGGGTCTTGATGTTGCCGGGCAGGTCGTCGACAATCATGATAGTCTGTTTCAAACCTTCCTTACACATCACTCACGACTCCTTGCGATGGTGCTTTGTAGCGATTCAGTCGATGGAGACATTCAGTACCTCGGCCAGTGTGGAGAGGGTCTCTCTTGCCTGTTTGAAGGCGATCTGATCAATCGTCTCTTCCAAGGTCTCAATATGGTCGGAGATCTCTTCCGGGTGGGCAAGCAGATACGGTTTCAACTGATCGAAGATCTCCTGGGTTTCGAAGCGCTTGCCATCGAGCATCACGGCGAGTTTCCGTATCAGTTCCGCACTCTTCTCTCTATCCAGAGGAGTGCTGCTCTGACGGTCGGTGCTGTTGTGGCTCAGTTGCTGATCCAGCCGTTTCATCTCGGCAATGGAGGACATCACTCGGCTGAGGGCGTCGTTGAAGGAACCCAGCTCCTGATCGATAGTTGCGCTCTCCTGTAGCAGTGCCTCTTCAAGAGTGCCGGCGCAGGCGTGTAGATGCAGGGCGGAGATGTTGCCGGCCATGCCGCGGATGGAGTGGACGGTGCGTCGGCAGTGATCCCGTTGCGATGGGTCGTCGCTTGCCAGCGCTTCCTTGATCTGTACCGGGGCGCTGTTGAAGTCGCGGTGAAATTCGTAAAGTAGAGAGCGGAACAGTTTGCGATTGCCCCCCAGGCGCTCCATGGCGGCGGGGATGTCGATGCTTGGCAGGTCGGGCAGGGAAGGGTGCGGACCGCTTGAATCAGCAGGGGTGCTGATCTTCTCCACTTCTGGTGTCAGTGTGCAGCCTAGACCGCTGCTGTTACGCAGCCACTCGATCAGAGCGAGGAAGAGCTGTTTCCTGTCGATGGGTTTGGCGACGTGATCATTCATGCCGGCATTGAGACAACGCAGTCTGTCGCCAGCCATGGCGTGGGCGGTCATGGCCAGGATAGGCAGGTGAGCGAAGCGCTTCTCCTGTCGGATGAGTTTGGTCGCAGTGAGCCCGTCCATCTCCGGCATCTGAATATCCATCAGCACCAGATCATAGTCAGTGTTGCGCACCTTCTCGACCGCTTCGACGCCATCATCGGCCACCTCCACTACCAGCCCTACCGACTCCAGAATCTCTTTGGCCACCTGCTGGTTGATGGCGTTATCCTCTGCAAGCAGGAGTCGAGCGCCACCGATCTTGGCGGCAACCTCGTCGAGATCGATCGCCTTCTTCTGCCCCCGTCGCATCGTTTTGGTAACCTGTTTTCCGAACAGGTCCATAATGGTGTCAAACAGGAGAGAGCAGTCGATGGGCTTGGCCAGGGTGTCGTCAAATCCCACCGTTTCCCCTTGGGCGGCGATCTCCTGTTCTCTGTCGAAGGGGGTGAGCAGAAGGATCTTCAGTGCGGTTTCGGAGCGATAGACGGTGCGAATGGTGCGCACGACATCGAAGGTATCGATACCGGGCATGAGCCAGTCCAGAATCAGCAGTCGATAGGGCAGGTCACACTCGGCAGCGTCCTGAAGCTGTTCGGTCAATGTGGCGGTCGAGCCAAGAACAGCAGTTTCAAAGTGCATTATGTTCAATAGTTTACGCATCGCCCTTCTGGCGGTGGCGTTGTCATCCACGACCATGATGCGCAGCTGATGCATCTCCGGGGGGGGAGTGAGATCATCCGCCACTGGGCCGGGCCGCTTTTTAAACGAGGTGGAGAAGCGGAACGTCGTGCCCTCACCAGGTCGGCTTTCGACCCAGATTCGCCCCCCCATGATCGACACCAGCTTGTAGCAGATGGTGAGTCCGAGACCGGTGCCGCCGAAACGGCGGGTGATAGAGCTGTCCGCCTGGGTGAATGGTTGGAACAGCGCCGAGGCGTCGGCGCTCGACATGCCGATGCCGGTATCCCGTACCGAGAACTCCAGGGAGACTTTGTTGGCCGAGTTGCGCACTGTCGTCACCTGTACCTCGACCTCCCCCTCTTCAGTGAACTTGAGCGCATTGGAGATCAGGTTCATTAGAATCTGCTCCAGCCTCAGAGCATCGCCGTGGAGTTCGTAGCGGCACTCTTCAGAGAAGAGAAGGATGAGTTCCAAGTGTTTTCTCGACACCTCCATGCGAAACATGTCCGAGAGGTTTTCGAAGATCTCCCGCAGCAGAAACGGCGCCTCCTCCAGCTCCAGTTTTCCCGCCTCGATTTTTGAGAAGTCTAGGATATCGTTTATGATTCTCAATAGAGAGCGTGAGGAGTTGCCGATCTTGTCCAGGTAGTCGCGGGTTCTGGGGGACTGTACGTGTTGCAGAGCAAGCTCGGTGAGGCCGATGACGGCGTTCATCGGAGTTCTGATCTCATGGCTCATATTGGCCAGGAACTCATTTTTGCTGGCGTTGGCCATTTGGGCAGCGAGAAGCTGGGATTCGCGGTCGATCAGTTGCTTTTGGGTACGGATGAACTCACGGATATCCCTGGCAACCAGAATGAAACCCTCTCTGTTGTCACTGCTGCGCGGCAGTAACGACCCCGAAAGAAGCATGGGGATCATTCTGCCATCACGGTGGAGAAAAGAGGTCTCGAAGTCCTGCACTTCACCGGTGTGTGACAGGTGCTCCCAGCGCAGACAATTAGGGGTGCCGCTGCTGGAGGCGAAGAGGGCGTCCAGCGGTGTGCCAAGGAGATCGACGGTGGTGTAGCCGATGACTGCCGATCGGTTGGCTTCGACGATGGTGCCGTTAGGGGAGACCACCAGCATCATGTCGAGCATGGCGTTGAGAATGCCGGTGGTGTAGTTCAGCGCGCTGTTGAGTCGGTCGGTCTGCTCCACCGATGTGTTGCGATAGACATCGAGAAGCTGTTTATAGGTGCTGATCCGAGCGTGTAGATTGGCGAACTCGGCGTCGCTCCTTTTCTGATCGGGGAGAGGCGTTCGTCGGGCGGCAATCGGTGAGACATGGGGCAGGATCGCAACTTTGATATCCAGAGCGATGTTGCGAAACAGATGCGCCGTCTGCTCTGAAATAAAAACCCGCGAGAAGAGGATCGTCAGAAAGAAATTCCCAGTTGGCAGCATGGAGCCGAAGGCGAGTACGGAGCGAATGCCATAGGGCTCGACAAACGGTTTCTGGGCCGGGATGAAGGGGCTCCCTTTTGCCTCCTTGACATGAAAAACACTGAAGGCGTTATTGCTCAGTACCCGGGCGCTGTCTAATTTGGGTGTGATGATATCCTCGAGATGGACGCCAAACTCCCGGATCATCTGTGAGATCATGGGAATCTTGTTGATCTGCTCCCTATTGGCCAGGGGGATCACTTTGTGACCCTGCGAAACGGCAACATCACACCACTGTGGTTCTATTCCCTGGGTGGAGAGAAGTCGGAGACATGTGGTCTCATCCTGCGGCGGAGTGTCGGAAGGCAGCGTCTCATTGACAACTTTTTGGAGATCATCAGGAAGGGAGGCGTATGCCTGAGAAGCAAAACAGCGCACCAATGCACAGGCTGGTTCTTCATCGTCAAGCCCACCTAGCAGGGAGAAGAGCGTGTCGGTGATGATGCTGGCAGCCGCATCAAGATCTTTGGCGGGCAGGCACCGCTTACCGATCTCCGTTCCGCATCGGGTCATCTCCTGGAGTGTGAATCGTCTCAGGTCGAGCATACGGTCGTGCTCCATGGTGTCATCATAGAAACGGCAGCCGTGTCATCAAGAGTGTCATGAGTATGGGCACTCATTTTACCACAGTTCAACCTCTTCTATTATTAGTCATGATACGAATGCCGAAAACTGTTTCCAGACCACGCATTCCAGCGCGTCTTGTTCGTGTGCCATTCTTGCAGAGCCAGAAGAGCTCTTCATGAGTTGTGTCCGTAGCGTCGTCGAGACGGGAGGTGTATAGTGAAGCGCTCTTCGCCTACTGATGGAGAATGGACAGTGTCATGCAGTCAGTTGTTGGCTGTACGGTATTAACATTACACGTGAATTGGGAAAGGTCGTGCCTCAGTATCTCTACACGGCATGCACTGGCCGATGCGGTCAGAGCTCACTGGCTGCGTACATCAACACCTTCGGAAAACGGTGTTTTGCAGAGGTGGAGCCCCCTGAACTCGTCTATAAAAGCCACTGGCCATTGGGAAACTGGATCGGCCTGATACAGAGAAAGTGGATCCTGACCCATGAGTTGCTTGGGCGCGGCAAAGCGCTCACCTGGTATGATGAGGATAAGGATGCGCTTCTCGATAGGTTGGCACAACGCCGCCATAGACGCGTGCAGCGCCTTCTGAAAAGCCATGATGCTGATTACTATATTGAATTGAGTAAGTTCTTTATCCGATCCTACTGTGATGCCACTCACAGGATCGTGCCGGATATGGGTGCGCTGCTTCTCTACCGGAACCCTCTGAAGAATGCGCGCAGCTTTGTGAACAGAAAGAAGAACTTCTCCCTTGACGGGGTGATGCCCTTTTTCAAAAAAGCGTGTTTTCCCATCGATATTGATCGTCTGAGCAAGTACCAACTCTATTTATGGCAGTGGGTTGAGATCGATCTGCGCTATCAGCGCTTTGTTGAAGAGAACCGCATCGAACGTCACAGCCGCTTTCGCACCGAGGACCTCAATGATATCGCACAGGTGTCCGATTTGTTTGACCAGCTCGGGATAGAGCGTACAGGGGAGATCACCCCACTTCAGCCCAGGAACACCAACCTTTCCCAAGGGCGAAAAGCGACTGCCGTATTGCCTGAGGATCACGACGCCTTTCTTCAGTTTTTGGAGATGATACCGTCAGATATCATGGGACGGATTCCTCACATTCTGGACTATCAGAAGACTCAGACCACCGTGGAGTAACCATGTCAGCTTTGGATACACCTTCCGTCCCACCCATCGTGCGTTTGAAAACGCTGGTGCCCGGTTATCGTCCCAAATGGGTCAGACGGTTCAAGACGCTGCTCGACCACCTGAATGCCATTGAGTCGAAAGTGACGTTCGGCGAGGAAGAGGGCTTCCCCTGGATGGAGATCGAGGGAGAGTCGTACCGGTTTTACGGCTTCTTCTCCGGGGAGAAGGAGATCACCGAGGCGCATCTGATGGGCTCGGCCCTGCCTGCCTCCATCGAGCCGCGTCACCTGAGGTTGGTGAAGGACTACGTGACGCGCTATCTCTACCCGCACATGCGCCCCGACCTGTCGCCGACGGGTATCAATGAGAGCAACTGGGCCGGATTCCATGGCCAGCACAAGGAGACCCTGGCGGACTATGAGGGTGGGGATCCCGACACCCTGCGCAGGGTGTTCACGGCTCGGGAAGACGATGTGGTGATCAACGGGGGTTGTTTTGTAGGATTCGGTGATCTGCACATGGCTGCACGCCTGCCTAAGGGTCGGATCTATGCCATTGAGGCCGATCCCACTTGTTACCGCCTGCTTTGCCGCAACATGGAGCGCAACAAGCTGGAGAACGTTCTGCCGATTCACCGTGGACTCTGGAGCAAGGAAGGGACGCTCAAACTGGAGTCCAACCATGCCCAGGCCAACACTCTGGTGGCGGAAGTACTCCAAGGAGAGGAGCAGGAGGTGGTGAAGACCATCCCCATCGACGCGCTGGTGGAACAGGAAGAGTTGACACGGGTGGACTTCATCAGCATCACACTGAACGGCGCCGAGATCGAGACATTGGAGGGTGCTTCCGAGACCCTGAAACGATTCAAGCCGCGGATTCGACTTCCCGGCTGGTATTTTCGCGACGGCAAGCGGATTTGTGAACATGTGCGCGACGATCCAAAACTGGCCGATTACCATGTATGCATTACCTCGCGCGGCAACGTTCTCGCCTATCCGAAGTCGTAACGCCGCGTTTGGCAGGCGGGTCTCGATCCGCACTGATTTATTGAGGCCCATCGGATCGTTAGATGTCGAGTGGGTAAACAGAGGGACGTCACGTGCAGAACGCTGAGAGATCTTCATCGACCCCGTTACAGCCTACCGTCTGCGTTATCGGCGCCGGTTATTGGGGCAAGAACCTTATCCGCAATTTCCATCAGCTTGGGGCGCTACGCCTCATCTGTGACAGCAGCGAAGAGACTCTGACTAGATTCCGGGATCTGTATCCCGACGTGGAGGCGAGCAGCGCCATTTCCGCTGCGTTCGACCGGTCCGATATCGATGCCGTGGTGATCTCAACGCCGGCTGTCAGCCACTTCTCGCTGGCCCGACAGGCGCTGTTGGCCGGTAAGCATGTCTTCTGCGAAAAACCCCTGGTTCTGGTCGAATCTGAGGCCAAAGTTCTGATTCAGCTGGCAGAGCAGCGGGGGCTTAAACTAATGGTGGGCCACCTGATGCACTACCATGCGGCGTTTCAACGCCTGAAGCAGATGGTGCTCGACGGTGAGCTGGGCAAGATCAACTACATCTATTCCCACCGTCTCCACCTGGGTAAGATCCGTCGCGAAGAGAATATCCTCTGGTCGTTTGCCCCCCATGATATCTCCATGATTCTCTCGCTAGTCGGTGAGGTGCCGGAGTCGGTGCTGGCTACAGGTGGCAACTTCATCAGCGACCATATCGCTGATGTGACCACCTCGCATCTCTTCTTCAAGTCGGGTGTGCAGGCGCAAATATTCGTCTCCTGGCTGCATCCGTTCAAGGAGCAGCGTCTGGTAGTCGTCGGTGAAAAGAAGATGGCGGTGCTCAACGATACGCTACCGTGGTCAGAGAAGCTGGTCCTCTATCCCCACGAAGTGCAGTGGAAGGACTACGTGCCGATTGCCTCAAGCGCCGAGCCGGAACTGGTGAACGTGCCGGAGTGTGAACCGCTGAAGACAGAGTGTCAGCACTTCCTTGAGACGATTCAGAGTGATAAGGAAGCGGTGACCAGTGGCCGGGAAGGATTGCGCGTCCTGGAGGTGCTGAACCGCTGCCAACAGTCACTCCAGAACAGTGGTGAACGGGTCGTGGTTCAGCAGGACGCAGAACCAGAGTCTGTTACCGAGCCGCAACTTGAGAGTGTTCCGAAGAGTGAGGGTGCGCCAAAGCGTGCGGAATCCGATGTCTTTGTTCATGAGAGTGCCGTTGTTGACGAGGGTGTCACCCTTGGAACCGGCTGCAAGATCTGGCACTTCAGCCATGTGATGCCCGGTTCCACCATCGGCGAACGGGTCTCTATCGGTCAGAATGTGGTGGTCGGGCCGGACGCAACCATCGGTGATGGCTGCAAGATTCAGAACAATGTTTCGGTCTACAAAGGGGTGACACTGGAAGAGGATGTCTTCTGCGGACCCTCCATGGTTTTCACCAATGTGCACAACCCCCGTGCTCACATCAAGCGCATGGATGAGCTTCGTCCCACGCGGGTGTGCAAAGGAGCCTCTCTCGGTGCTAACTCCACTATCGTGTGCGGCACGACGATCGGTCGTTATGCCTTTGTCGGTGCTGGAGCCGTGGTCACAAAGGATGTGCCGGACCATGCGTTGGTGGTGGGTAACCCTGCCCGCATCAGCGGTTGGATTTGCTCCTGCGGTACCAAGCTCGATGCGTCGTTGGTGTGTGAGGCGTGCGGGAGTGTCTTTGCTCGCCGGGGTAGAACTGCTGAAGAGGGTGTCTCCGGTGAGGGGAACGAGAACAGCGCATCCGAGGCGAAATAAGCACACCCATTACCTTTTTTGCATCGAATGTCGCACAGTGATCCCTCTGTCGTATTTCGTCGCGAACCGTGAGCATGATGTGCTCCGATGATCGGGGAGATCAACGATGAAATGGCAAGCTGGGTGGAGTGCCCACTGCATCACCCCTCATGAGCCTCTGGATCTGGCAGGGCTCGGAGGAGGTCGCTGTTCACAGAGCATCGTTGATGATCTGCATGTCAAGGTGATTGCCTTGCGGTCAGGAGAGCAGACGCTTCTTCTGATCACCTTTGACCTTCTATGGCTTTCAGAAGAGCTCTGTTCTCGTGTGCGTGAGCATGTACGTACACGGTTTACCATTCCACCGGAACAGATTCTCATCAGTGCCACCCACACCCACAGTGGTCCTCTAGTGCGTGAATCAGTGTTTGACGGCACAAGGCACGCACACGCCTACGAGCAAGCTTTATTGCACGACACGACCCAAGCGATTGAGTCGGCAATGACTGCTCTGCGTCCTGTCACGATTCGTTATGCGCACACACCGTTGGAAAAAGCCATCAACCGTCGGCGCAGAGTGCTTTCGCTGTCGGCATTAAAGCGGTTCCGCTTCTCCTATGACATCTTCAACCGCCCCAATCCCGAAGGGTCGAATGACCCAACCCTCGGTGTCGTTCACCTTAGAGATCGTGACGGACAGAGTGCCTACCTGATCAACTGGGCCTGCCATCCAACCCTGCTGCGTGGTACCGATATCAGTGCTGATTTTCCCGGTTGGATCGCACCGGCAATAGGGCAGGGGGGTGCTGAACCTTTTGTTCTGTTCCAACAAGGGTTTTCAGGCAACATCCGTGCCGATGTGCGTCGTACTTTGCCCCATCCGGGCCTATCGCCGGTGCGCTGGTTGGAACGGTTGTGTGATCCCATACAATTCGAGAAGAGCACCTCCCTTGACCATGTTAAATCGCTGGCTGGCTCCATAGCCGCATCAATCCGGGAGATCACCGATTGGACACCTCTCGATGAAGGGGCGATCTCCGGCGATCTGCTGACAGTATCCTTGCCTATGGCGCCCTATCCGAAGCATTCAGAGCTGGAGAAGTGGGTGGAACAGGGTGATTCCGTCAAGGCCGCGTGGGCCAAGGAGACCCTGGACCACTATGAAGAGCGCAAGACGCTTACCATGCGTATCCAGCGGCTCTCACTAGGCAGCACGCTGCACTGGGTCGGGGCTGAAGGGGAGCTGTTCGCCGACTATGCTCTCTGGTTGCGCCAGCACTATCAAACAGCGGATGGTCTGCTCTTCCCCGTCGGCTGTTGTGAACGAACGTTGGGCTATATTCCCACGGCAGTGGCGATTCATGAGGGAGGGTATGAACCTCTGAGAAGTGTTGTGATGTACGGTCTTCCGTGTCCGTTCGACCCGATTATTGAAGAGAAGATCAAAGAGAAGATGGCGCTTCTCATGACGCCTTGATTCCCAGACTTCTACACTACTCAGGAGCGCCGTGAATCCGGGTAGTGTCGGCGTCTGTAGCGGAGGCGGTAGTAGAGCATTCCGATGTGCTCATGCATGATGCGACGCACCATTCTACCAGCGGTTTGGTTTGGCAGAAGCGGGCTGATTGTCTGCTGTTGGGTGTTCAACATGCTGCTGATGGATGGCATATCGAAGCGGGTAGGGGCGGGGATCACATTGAAACCACACTTTTTGAAGCACCACGCGGCTCTAGGGATATGTCGGGCATGGGTGACGACGAGTACGGTGTCGATTCCCAGGGGGGCAAGTAGATCCCGGGAGTAACAGGCGTTCTCCCACGTTGTTGCGCTCTTCTCTTCCAACCAGGAAACGGGCACACCCATCTCCTCTTGGAGAATCGCCCGCATGAGAGTTGCTTCCGATAGTCGATCGCTTCTGCCGCCACCACTCAGCAAGATGGGAAAGCCGGTACGACGGTGCAGCCAAGCACCATAGCGTACTCTGGTGAGTCCACCATCGTTCAGTGTGTCACCACCAAACTCCGGAGCGTTCGGGACCGAGCCGTTGCCCAGCACGATGATAGCACCTGCTTTTAGTGTCTCTAGCTGATCCGGTGATATCGGGTCCACGCTTGGAAGCTGTAGTGCAAGAAGCCGTGCCATCCACGGTGTCCAAGACAGGTAACTATAGAGCAGGGCGACTCCCAACGTTACAGCAGAGAATGCCTCTGGGAGTAGGGCAGAGGTGTTATCGAGTGTTCGAAGGGCAAGATCAAACAGAAAGAGGAGTAGCAGCACGCACCAGAGTCGCTTGGGATCGGCACCAAGAATCACGCCGATTGCTATGATTACAATGAGTATATGCGTCATATCCAAGGCCATTGCAGAATATCCGTCGGCTAGTGATTGCTTGCTAGGGATCAAAGTGGTTTACGGACTGAAGGTGAATTCCAGTATTTTGATCGGTATCATACAACACTATCCTGCCACACCTTGACACAGGCCTCTCTGGGTTTTCCTTTTGGTCTTTGTGTCGATGGTGCATGATGCATTCAATACTTAGAAGAGTTTGAGATGAGCAAGGGGAACCTCGATGCACTTTTCCAGAACGGATCAAGATTCACTCTATTCAGTGATTCGCAGTCGCAGAGATATGCGCCATTTCGATCCCCAAGGGAGCGTTGATCCGGTTGTTCTGGAGAGAGTCCTTGCAGCGGCTCACCATGCCCCTTCCGTTGGATTGATGCAGCCATGGCGATTCATCCGCATCTTAGATGATGTCTTACGAGAGACCATCGCCGAGCATGTCACGGAAGAGCGTTTGCGTACGGCAAGCAGTTTGGGAAGCCGAAAAGAGGAGTTTCAGGCCCTGAAGGTGGAGGGGGTCAGAGAGTGTGCTGAACTGTTGGCAGTGGTTATGGTTCCTGATGACGGAACTCTGTTTGGTCGACGTACTATGCCCAGAGAGATGGCAGTTGCCTCCTGTGCTTGTGCAATTCAGAACATGTGGCTTGCGTCACGGGTTGAGAATCTCGGCATGGGTTGGGTGTCGCTGTTTGATCCTGAAATAGTACGGAAGATCCTGCAGTGCCCCACGGGTGCTTTTCCATTGGCACTAGTGTGCTTGGGGCCGGTTCAGGCCTTCTATCAAGAGCCGATGTTGGAGGAAACAGGCTGGCGGAAGGGACGTTCTCTGGCAGAGTCTATAGATGAGAATTTTTATGCTGACAAGAAGAGCATTGATGAAGGTATTGAGTGAAGAGAATGCTGCTTAGTGTGTTTTCTGCTTAGCCATTCCATACAGATGGATAGCAGCATGTGAGTGCACTGTTTCAGGAAAGGGTTGGAAAACCGAGATAGGGTTGCTTAGTGCATTCAGGGGTGGTTGCGTGAGTGAGTGATTTTGGGTAAAGTCACCCCCGTTCACGCCCCAAATTCGGAGGAGTGCCGGAGCGGTTGAACGGGACGGTCTCGAAAACCGTTGTAGGCTTGCGCCTACCCAGGGTTCGAATCCCTGCTCCTCCGCCATCCATATCCCAACCCACTGATATATATAAAACCACCTGATATGTAAGACTGTTTCTATTCCGACTGCTACACAAAGCTGCTACACTAACGGAATGGAAGAGATGCCCAGACAGTCCCGCCTGCACAAGCGTGGGAGACGCTACTATCTCAGGTGCCGTATCCCCTTGGACGTTGGCCGCCTCATCGA